>JAISVG010000007.1 GCA_031271635.1 Erysipelotrichaceae bacterium | reverse complement strand
AGACGTTTCCATGCTAAATAGTGAAATTTATCAGTAAAAACAATTACTCCATCTAAATCAAAGATCACTGCTTTGACAAAAGAATATTGGTTCATGATATTATCATATCACAATTTGTCACCTTTTATATGTGCATAATGCACAAATTAACTCAGCATTTGCTTTTTTATGGTTTTAACGATATTATTGAGATATATGAAATTATTCAAGTTTTTTAAAAAAATACAGCGTCGCTTCATGAGCCCCACCCGCTACCGAAAGTATCTTATTAATATCGGAGTTAAAATTGGTAATAAAGGTTGGTTCCCCCGTAGTTCGGACTTTGGCTCTGAACCTTACTTAATAAAACTAGGAGATGATGTTATTGTGGGGCAGCGAGTGTCCTTCATTACTCATGAACCGGGAACGATGGTATTTTATCATCAACTTGGCGATAAACATCTTGATTTATATGGGCCAATTGTGGTAGGTAATAATGTTATCATCGGGCAAGAAGCAATGATTTTAAGAAACGTGACGATTGGTAGTAATGTTGTTATTGGAGCTAGAAGCGTGGTTACTAAAGATCTACCAAGTGATGGGATATACGCCGGCATTCCCGCTAAGTTCATTTGTACCACTAGTGAGTTTTATGAAAAACACCATCAAAACTTCGTTGATTTAAAAGGGATGAGCCCCAAAGAAAAACGAGTCTTACTTGAAAACATGTTTCACGAAGTATTAAAAGATTAGTTACTTTGGTAAATTAAGATACATAATCACTAAAAGACTATCAAAATAATCACGCACATCAATTTTAGTAAGACTGATAAACTTATCAATCTGATAACGCACGGTATTACGGTGCATGTAAGAGTGTTTAGCCGTCAGACTTTCTTGAAGGCCACTGGTTAGATATCGTTTGACAATCATTAAAGTTTGATGATTAACTCCAAGAAAGAAGCCTTCAAGTCTTGTTCTTATTTCAAGATCATGAAGATTAAGTAAAATTAATTCACTTAGATGAAGCATCTTTCCAAAGCAGTGAGCTAAAAGATAATCATTAAAGAAATCATCAGGCTGGTGGGTGACTAGGACCGAGAAAACAGTCTCAAAATCATGTGCTAAAACGGAAATGGCATTTTGAAGTGTGAGAAAAGCCGCTTCTTTTGCTGTTATGATTAAAAGCGAAACGCGGTTCTCAATTAGTTGATACTCAAAGTTCATGCTTTCTAAAATAGGTAAAACCTCATTAAAATCAATTAGGCGGGAACTATTAAGATAAAAGTATTTCTCCATGCTTAAATTATATGTGATTTTTAAAAGAATACTTTATTTTGGAAGTCGTCATCATAAGAGAAATATGATAAAATTTAAATATGCCTTTCTTCTCTATTATCATGCCGGCTTATAATGCCCAAAAATATCTCCGTTTTGCAATTAATAGCTGCCTTACTCAGAGTTTTAAGAACTTTGAACTGCTAATTATTGATGATCTTTCAACTGATCGTACTAGGAATATTATTAATGAATTTGTTAACCAAGATCCTCGGGTCAAACTTCTAAGCGGTACTCATCAAGGCATTATGGCCGTTCGAAAACAAGGTTTTGAAGCTGCCAGCGGAACTTATTTATTATCGCTAGACGCAGATGATGCTTTTATTAACGATCAGGCTTTAGAAATTATTGCTGCTGCTATCCTAGAACATCCTGAAGCCGAGATAATCTCCTATTATTACCGAAAAATGACGCGATTTGGTCATTTATATCAACCATCCTTAAAAATCAAAGAAAACATCTATTCCTCATCGCATAATGCCGAGTTTTTTACCCACCTAATTCATAATGGTTGTCTTGCCGATGTATGGCGGAACGCTATTAAGCGGGAATTATTCTTAAAGACCAAACTAACATATGGAAACTACATCTACTTTAGTGAAACCATCATCATGCTCCAACTATATCAAAATAGTAATGCCGTCTATCTTCTGAAAGATGAGCTGGTGCGATATCGCATCTTAAGTAATTCCCTTTCACGCACCAGAAACTTAATTGACATCGTGGCCCTTGAAAAAACGCTTGATTTAATCACCGAGAGGGATTTTCTTCAAAGTGATACTGCATACCGACTAGGTTTATCGATTTATGAAAGCCATATCATTAAAATGATTGAAGGCTTCACCGTAAATCCAAAACTAAATATGAAGGATGTTTTTAAAGCCGTAACAACAAGCAAGGTTTATCAAAAATACCACTTAGCTGCGATTAGTGATTACGAAAAAAACCCGCATCGTTACGACTTTTATGTCGATAAGTATTTTCGAAATCAAGAATTTAAAAAGCTACGCTGTATTGTTAAAAGCCACAGACGAAAGATTGATTTTCGGTATCAGTTAAAAACGATACTGATCGCTTTAAAACTGGTCAAACACTAAAAAAGACCCCGAACAATCGGGGTCTTCATATTACGATAACAATTAATCAATAAAGTGGTGTGAGGTCTCATCAGCTTTCACACGGGAGTATTCCTTATTGATGTCGCTGAGGCTATGTTTTGCATCGAAAGAACTAATAATATTTTGACGTTGAACTTCCGAATCTAACCCACGGCCAGCAGGAATTAATTTTCCCGTAATGACATTTTCTTTTAAACCACGAAGGGTATCAATTTTCCCTGAAATCGCAGCGTACGCTAAAGCTCTTGTCGTCACTTGGAACGAGGCACTTGATAAGAATGATTTGGTCTTGCTGGCCGCATCACTAATTCTTAAAATTGCTGGCTCACAAACTGCTGGCCTTTTGCCGTTAATAATTGCTTGTCGGTTAATAATATCAAAATCAACCTTATCAACTAAAGTAGCAATTACTAAATCGGTTTCCCCAGCATCAATGATTTTCACCTTCTTAAACATCTGACGAATAATGATCTCAATATGTTTATCAGAAAGGTCAACTTTTTGATCACGGTATACTTTTTGAACTTCTTTGATTAAGTATTTTTGCGTAATGGTTGCTCCAGCAATACGGAGTAATTTCTTCGGTGAAATTGCACCTTCAGTAATCTTGCCGCCTAAATCAACATGCTCACCAACTTTTTGCACTCTTAAAGTCGCATTTTTATCAACGACAAAGGTATCAACTAAATCAGTATGGATTGCTTTAACAACAATGATCTTATTCCCGTTTTCATCAACTGACATGTCACTAACATGACCTTCAAAACGAGAAATTTGGGCTTCTTTCTTGGAAGAAACTCCGGCTTGAGAAGTAAGTTCTTGCGGAATTTCAAAGAGTTCTTGAATTCTTGGTAACCCTTGAGTAATATCGGCTTCACCAGCAACACCACCAGTATGGAAGGTTCTCATAGTTAACTGGGTGCCTGGTTCACCAATTGATTGTGCAGCCATAATTCCAACGGCATCGCCAATGGCAATTTCTTTACCTTCGGCAAGATTTAAGCCATAGCAGTGCTTACAGATTCCTGATTCAGCCTCACAAGTTAAAACCGATCGGATCCAAACTTCTTTAATGCCAGCATTACAAATTCGTTTCGCACGTTCTTCACTAATAAGTGAATTCTTATAAATAATGACTTCTCCAGTGGTCGGGTGAATCACATCTTGCGATGTGTATCGGCCGATTAGACGTTCTTTTAATTCGACAATGGAACTGCCTTTTTTCGTATTCATAATAGTTTTCACTAAGAAACCACGATCAGTACCACAATCTTCTTTTGTAATCACGATATCTTGAGCAACATCAGCAAGACGTCTTGTTAAATAACCAGAGTTCGCAGTTTTAAGCGCGGTATCAGCACCACCTTTTCTGGCACCATAGGTAGAATAGAAGAATTCAGAAACTTTTTCTCCTTCACGGAAGGAAGATTTAATCGGAATCTCAATGGTGTCACCATTTGGTTTTGCCATCAAGCCTCGCATTCCGGAAAGTTGGATAAAGTTTGCCATCGAGCCTCGAGCACCTGATTTCATCATCATGGTCAAGGGGTTTCTTGAATCATCATTAAGGATTTTTTCTAGTTGTTTTTCAACTTTTTCCTTCGTTTCAGTCCATACATTAATGACGCTGTTGTGGCGTTCAATTTCACTACTAACTCCTAATTCGTTAAAGTCGAAGTTAATTCGTGCCACCTTTTCATCGCCTTCTTTAAGAATACTCTCTTTGAAGTTTCCTAAATCTTTAATATCAGAGAAAGCCACGGTAATTCCTGCAAGAGTAGAGAATTTAAAGCCTTGATCCTTAATCTTATCAACTACAACCGAAGTCTTAATCGCCCCATAACGAGAGAATAGCTCTTGGATAATCTGGGTTAAAACCTTTTTTCCAAAGGGTTCTAATAAAGGCTTATTTGCTAAAGCCGCTCGAATGTCAGTGCCTTTTGGCACAAAAGCATTATGGAATGATTTAAAAAGATCTTTTTGATCAACAATATAAGGGAAGTCAGTCGGGAAAATATTATTAAAGAAAATCTTCCCTACTGAGGTGAGAAGATACATCTCTTCTTCTTCAGCAGTGAAAACTCCCTTATCTTTTAAAAGAGCTTTCCCAAGAATTGCCACGCGTGAATGAAGATGAATGGTTTTGGTATCATAGGCATAATAAACTTCCTTAATGTCTTTAAACACTCTTCCTTCCGCTAGGGCGAAAGCTTCCATGTTTTTATCAAGGAACATTTGTTTATCATTTTCTAAAGTTAAGTAGTAATTACCTAAGACCATGTCTTGTGAGGGCGAAACAATCGGGCGACCAGTAGAAGGCGAAAGAATATTACGGCTGGAAAGCATTAAATTCACCGCTTCTTCCTGAGCTAATTTACTAATTGGTACATGAACCGCCATTTGGTCACCATCAAAGTCAGCGTTAAAGCCAGCACAAACAAGCGGGTGCAATCTAATGGCTCTTCCTTCCACAAGAACTGGTTGGAAGGCTTGAATTGAAAGTCGGTGTAATGTGGGGGCTCGATTTAAGAGCACCGGATGTTCCGAGATGATTCTTTCGATAATATCAAAAACAATTTCTTCTCTTTTATCAATTACTTCATCAGCCTTCTTATTAGAATTAACATATTTTTCCTTCATGAGAATTGCGGAAATAAAGGGTCGTAGTAAGAGAATCGCCATTTCATAGGGAATCCCGCATTGATACATCTTTAAATTAGGACCAACCGCAATAACAGAACGTCCCGAGAAATCAACTCGTTTTCCTAAGAGGTTTTGTCTAAATCTTCCTTGTTTTCCTTTTAAGGTTGAAGTTAAAGACTTTAACGGACGATTGTTACTTCCAAGGGCGGGACGGCTCTTGTCGCGACGACCATTATCAATTAAAGCATCAACTGCCTCTTGTAAACCCCGGCGCGCGTTATTTAACAAGATATCTGGTGATTTTCGTTCAATTAACTTCTTTAAAGCCTCATTACGGTGAATGACCTTTTGATAAAGTTCATTTAGATCAGAGGCCGCAAAACGACCACCATCAAGTGGCAACATTGGTCTTGCATCAGGAGGAATGACTGGAATAACATCAAGAATCATCCATTCAGGACGATTTGCTTTTTCGCGTTCTAAGAAGAACTTTTCATTATTCTCTTTTGCATCAATATAAAAGGCCTTAATCACTTCTAAACGCTTAGTAAGCTTATTGGTCTTTTGTTCTTTAGTGGAGTTCGCACTGGTGTATTTTTGCTCTTCAATTTCACGAGTCACTGTTTCAAACTCTTTCTTAAAGTCAACTTCAGAGAGTAACACCTTAATCGCCGCGGCACCTTCACCAAATTTCGCCCCATTACCTTTTTCATCTTTGGTATGTTCGGAGATAAAATCGGCAATCGAGATAAAATCAAAGGCCGTATCCGGATTATCAATTGAGAATTGAATGTCATCAAGATATTCATCAATTTGGGCTCGTGTTTCAAAATCATCTTCACGGACATTGGGTTTAATATCAGTTTCAATTACTTTCTTAAACAAGATTTTCGTGCTAATTTTCGGGTCTTTACTATTCTCATCAAGGTATTGCTTATATTCTAAAACCGTACTATTACCAGGATGTAACACAATATGAGCGGCGTAATAAATAATCTTTTCTAGCTTCTTTAGTTGAATGTTTAAAAGAAGACCAATCAATGAAGAAGTCGTCCCTTTTAAATACCAAATGTGGGAACAGGGACTCGCTAGTTCAATATGACCCATGCGGTCACGTCGTACATCTTTTACCGTGGAGGTAACGCCACACCATTCGCAGGTTTTTCCTTGATCGCGAGGTTTCTTTAGTTTTCCGCACTCACATTCATAATCTTTAGTACAACCAAAAATGCGTTCACAAAAAAGCCCATTAAGTTTTGGCTTCTGGGATTTATAGTCCATGGTTTCACCTTTAGTGACTTCGCCATGAGACCAACTGCGAATCGTCTCGGGAGATGCAAGACCGACTTTAACGGCTTTTAAATTTTTAATATCAAACATTTCCTACCTCCTATTCTTCGTCCGTTTTGTTTTCAAACTCACCAATCTCAAGCCCATCCTCACTAATAAGTTCGTCAAGGTTTGAGGTGATATTAGTTTCTTCTGAATTAGTTGTTTTCTTCGTTCTTCTTTCATCACGGAGGTTAGCCTCACTTAAGGCACTTAAATCAATTAATTCATCATTAGTATTAAGTAAATTGACATCCATTCCTAGACCCTTTAATTCATAGGTTAACACCTTAAAGGCATCAGGAATGCCACACACGGGGAATTTACTACCCCGAGTAATCGAATCGTAAAGCTTTGATCTTCCAATTCGATCATCAGATTTAATCGTCATCATTTCTTGGAGCGTATTTGCCGCTCCATAGGCCTCAAGAGCCCAAACTTCCATTTCTCCAAATCTTTGGCCACCATTCTTGGCTTTACCACCAAGCGGCTGTGAAGTAATTAAGGAGTAAGGTCCAACAGCACGAGCGTGAATCTTATCATCAACCATGTGGACGAGTTTAATCACGTACATGACGCCAACAGAGATTCTTTCATCAAAGGCTTCACCAGTTCGACCATCATATAGCACGGTCTTTCCATCAGCATCGATTTTTGCTTCACGCATCAATTCGAAGATTTCATCATTAGAAAGACGGTCAAAGACTGGGGTCGCAACTTTTAAACCAAGTTTTTTACAGGCAAGCCCTAAATGGATTTCAAGAACTTGACCAATATTCATACGGGAAGGAACACCAAGAGGGTTTAACATAATATCAACTGGGGTGCCGTCTGGTAAGTATGGCATATCTTCCACAGGAAGAATGCGAGAAATAACGCCTTTATTACCATGTCTTCCTGACATTTTATCACCTTCACGGATCTTTCTTTTTTGGACAATGAAGACTTTGATGCGCTCTAAAACATCAATCGGAAGATCCGCATCTTGTCTTGTAAATCTTCTGACATCAAGAATGATACCTTCGCCACCGTGAGGTACGCGCAGCGAAGAATCTTTACCTTCTTTCGACTTATCGCTAAAGAGAGCTTGTAATAATTTATTTTCTGGAGATAAATCAGTCTCGCCTTTAGGAGTAATTTTTCCGACTAAAATATCGCCTTCTTTAACTTCTGAACCAACAACAATCACGCCGTTCGCATCTAAGTATCGCGCGGCATTTTTCGAAGTATTTGGAATTTCTCTGGTAAATCTTTCCGTCCCAAGTTCTTTAGTTTCGCGAAGATCAATTTCATACTCTTCAATATGAATCGTGGTATAGGCATCTTCCTTCACGAGACGCTCAGAAAGAATGACCGCATCTTCATAGTTAAAGCCTTCCCAAGTCATAAAGGCCACCGTCACATTCTTACCTAAGGCTAAGGTACCATTTTTCATGCCTGAGCCATCAGCGATGACTTGATTTTCTTCAACCTTTTCACCAACTTTGACATTGGGCTTATGAGAAATACAGGTTCCTTGATTGGAACGTGCGAAGGATTTTAAATCATAGACACTGGTCGTTTTATCAGCATTAGTAACTTCAATTTTCGAGGCATCAACATAAGAAATCACGCCATCTTTTTCATTAATAATCGCTAGACCGGAGTCGTGAGCCACAATTTCTTCATTTCCAGTTGAAACAATTGGAATATCAGGTCTTACTAAAGGTAAGGCTTGACGTTGCATGTTTGCACCCATGAGGGCTCTAGTACTATCATCATTTTCAAGGAAGGGGATACAAGAAGCCGCGATTGAAACAATCTGCATTGGGGCCATATCCATATAGGTAACTTCTTCTTTGTCGGCAATTTGGAAATCACCATCTTTTCTCACAACCACTTGGTCATCAAGAATCGTTTTATCTGGTCCTAAGGCTACTGCTTGAGCAATAATCTCGGTTTTTTCTTCTTCGGCTGATAAGTAGACATAATTATCGTCATTCACATAAACCTTCCCATCACGTTTTTCAACTTTACGATAAGGAGTAATAATAAAGCCATATTCATCAATCTTAGCATACGAAGCTAAATTTGAAATAAGACCAATGTTTTGTCCTTCTGGAGTTTCAACCGGACAAATACGACCATAATGTGATGGTTGGACATCACGAACTTCAAGATTAACACGGTCTCTTGATAAACCACCAGGGCCAAGGGCCGAAATACGACGGATGTTAGTTAGTTGTGCCAGAGGATTAGTTTGATCCATAAACTGCGACAACTGTGAACTAGCAAAGAAGTCTTTGATTGAGGCTGTTAAAGGACGAATGTTAATGAGTGACTTTGGACGGGCACTACCTTCTTGGGTCGACATTTTTAATTGAATGTTCTTCGCCATGTTGGTGCAACCAATTCGGAACTGAGTTTGAATTAATTCTCCCACATTACGAATCCGGCGGTTTGAGAGGTGATCAATGTCATCCTGCGCTAATTTGAATCCAGTTAAGTAGTTTAAGAAATATGAGAAAGTTGCTAAAATATCAGAAATTGTCACACGACTAATATCCTCGTTTAAATTATTTCCGATAATAACTCTTTTGCTTCCAATTGGGTCATCAGCGTCCAAATAAACTTCAAGACGATTTACAATAACATCACGGGCAATACGCGTGACAGTACCATCAATTTCTCTAGTTCTTTCTTTTAAATCTAAAAGGTTTTTACTATCTTTTTCCGAACTACTCGGGTTAAGACGTAAAGTATGGGCTCCGTTTTCAAAGAAGTTCTGTTTTCTTAAACTATCAACATCGTCTTTAGTTAAAAGATGTCCTTTTTCAAATACAAATTCACCATCAGCAGAAATTAAGTCTTCCGCTAGATATGTGTTCACTAAACGTGGATAAATGCAGAGTTTTTGACGATATTTAAAACGACCCGCATGTCCTAAGGAGTAGCGTTTTACATCAAAGAACTTCTGAATAATGAACTCACAAAGTCCTGTTTTATTAAAAGGTTCGCCTGGTTTCATTTTAGTGAAAATATATTCTAAAGCTTCAAACACATTTTCTTCATCACGTTTTGAGTCACTTTTACCCTTTGATAATTCTTGCTTACCTTTTTCAAGGGTATTATCAAGGACAAAAAGATTATCACCAAAAAGGAGTCTAATTTCATCATTAGTATAACCTAAAGCATTTAAGAAAATCGCCACATTCACTTTTCTTTGACGATCAATTCTTACTGAAATTTCAGTCTTCTTATCGGCCTTTGGATCTAAAGTCACATCTTTATCATAAGTAGTTTCAAATTGTAACCATGTCCCACGGTTAGGAATTAGATCACCATTATGATTATTAGCGCCATCGATTTCTTTCGTCAAGAAATAGGCACCAGGAGAACGAACAATTTGGCTCACAATAACTCGTTCACCACCATTAATAATAAAAGTTCCCGCGGGGGTCATCATCGGATATTCACCTAAGAAGACACGGTCCGTCTCCTCTAGTCTTGATTCATCATACGCGGATGCTTTTGAAGATAATTTTAAATTAACATATAGTGGGAAGGTATAGGAAGCATGTTTTCTTTTTGCTTCTTTAACGGAAATCTTACAGGCTTCAATCTCAAGAGGTTCGCGATCATCGCTAAGCGTGAGATGATAGGCTGAATTAGCTGAAACAATGGGAAACATTTCGTCAAGAACTTCTCTTAAGCCTTTTTCTAGTAACCATTTAAAAGATTTAGTCTGGATTTCTGCTAATGATGGAGCTTTAATTTTTCCTGAGATTTTTGAGGTATTATAAATCTCATTTCTCATTTTTGGGTATTTGTCTAATGTGTTCATGTTACTCCTTTGTTACTTTTAGAGCATAGTAACCATGCTGTTTATTTAGAATCTTGACACCATATTGTTTGGCCGTTAAATCATTAATCGTGGAAATCGCCCCGTGTTTTTTTTGAATCACAAGGTACAGAGCACCACCATCATTTAAGTGGCTAATCGCCTCATCATAGAGACGATATATCACCGTCTTCCCCGCCTTAATGGGAGGATTAAGAAGAATTGCATCATAAGTTTCTCCTATCTCTTTTAAGCCATCGTTTTTAATCACATCTTTAATGTTACTGACTTGATTGATCATGATGTTATTTTTTAATAATTCATACGCTCGCGCGTTAATCTCAATAAAAGAAAGCTTTAAATCACTTCTTAGTCTTGCAATAATAATACCGATTGATCCATAACCAGCACCTAAGTCCAAGACGTGGCCATGAAGTTTATCTTTTAAGACGGCCATGACAAGAAACAACGAACCCTGATCGACCTGACGCTTTGAGAAAACATTATTATCAACTTTGAAGGTAAACTTCAAATCTTGATAAGTCATCATGATTTCTTTAGCATTGCTTTTGGTGGTGGGATTTTCTTCAAAATACTGGTGCAAATATTACTCCTAAATAAAAGACAAACACCTCTATCTACCACTTTGTAATAAATAGAGGTGATTTTTGAGCTGATAACTATTTAAGTTCAACCGTCGCGCCAGCAGCTTCAAGGGCCTTTTTGTGCTCTTCAGCTTCGACTTGGGAAATCTTTTCTTTCACAGTCGCAGGAATAACGTCGGTCAACTTTTTCGCATCCATTAAGCCTAAACCGGTAATTGCTTGAACAGCCTTAATGACTTGAACTTTGTTCATTCCAACGTTGGTTAAGACTAAGTTCACTTCAACTGGTCCAGCTGGAGCTTCTTCTTCTTGGACCACCGCCGCACCTGCCATTACTGGGGCTGCAGCAGTAACACCGAATTCTTCTTCAATGGCCTTAACAAGTTCGTTAAGTTCAAGAACTTTAAGTTCTTTAATGTCGGCTAAGATTTTTGTAATTTTTTCTGACATATTTTTCTCCTTTTTAATTAATTTATTTTGCAGATTTCTTTACTTCTTCACTATTTAACACATAGGCTAAATTACGAAGCGGCGCTTGTAACACACTGAGTAGCATGGCGTATAAGCCTTCTTTAGATGTAACTCCTTGTAACCCTTTGAGTGTTTCCTTATCCGCGACGCCACCTTCAATAATAGCGGCCTTCAAGGATAAGTCATTCTTTCTCGCAAATGAGTTCAGAGTTCCTAACACTGAAAAGGGATTTTTTGCAAAGACATATGCATTCGGGCCCTCAATAACCTCGGTTGTTACTGCAATTGATTTCTTGTCTAAGGCTCTTTTAACTAAAGAGTTTTTAAGAACCACCATCCTAGCGTCTTTCGCTCGGAGTTGTCTTCTTAGATCGGAAATCTTGGCAACAGTTAAACCGCGGTAGGTTAGGATAACTAAAGACATGCCATCATCAATATCTTGAACGATGTTACTGACGACCAGTTCTTTTTCTTTCAGAATTCGTTGATTCATGTTTTTACCTCCTTTTACTGTTTTTTATGAGGCTCTTCTCCACCTCGGTAACATAATTAAGTTTGCACCGTTACTGTCTAGGGAATTGGAGCTTAATAAATATAATTAAACGGCAATCTTAATGCTAGGTCCCATTGATGTATGGATAACAGCATTCTTAATTAGTTGTCCCTTAATCGCCGCGGGACGAGCTTTCGTAATCGCTTCTAATAAAGCGGTGAGATTCTCTAAAATCTTTTGATCATCAAAAGAAACTCGAGCAAAGGAAACATGCATGTTAGATTCTTTATCAACACGGTATTCCACCTTACCAGCCTTAATATCGTTAATGGCCTTGGTAACATCCATCGTCACCGTTCCGGTTTTCGGATTCGGCATTAAACCCTTTGGACCAAGGAGTTTTCCCATCTTACCAAGTTCACCCATCATTTCTGGGGTCGCAACGATAACATCAAAGGCAAACCAGTTTTCTTTTTGAATTCTTTCTAAGGCTTCTTTGCCACCAACAAAGTCGGCTCCAGCTGCCTTAGCATCTTCAGTCTTAGTATTAGTAACCACTAAAACTCTTTTTGTTTTGCCATTACCATGAGGTAAGACCATCGTACCACGAATCTGTTGATCAGCTTGTTTCGCATCCACATTTAAGTGAAGCGATAAATCAATTGAAGCATCAAATTTAACCACATTCGTCTTTTTGGCTAAAGCGATTGCTTCATCAAAGGGATAAGCTTTCTTTTCGACTAATTTTAAAGCGTCTTGATATTTTTTTCCGCGAAACATAACTTACTCCTCAACCTCAATTCCCATATTCTTCGCCGTTCCGCGAATAATCTTCATTGCCATTTCAAGATCATAGCAGTTAAGATCAGGAAGTTTATACTCCGCGATTTCTTGGAGTTGCTTTTTGGTGATTTTGCCCACGGTGGTGGTTTTTGAATTACTACTGCCTTTATTAATTCCTGCAGCTTTAATTAAAAGCGGTGCAACTGGAGTGGTTTTCACCACAAAATCAAAGGACTTATCTTCATATGCGGTAATTATTACAGGAACAACTTCTCCCTTACGATCAGCCGTTTTAGCGTTAAAATCAGTACAGAATTTTGGCATTACGATACCAGCGGATGCTAATTTTGGTCCTGGTTTAGCTTCTCCTCCAGGTAGTTCTAGTTTGAGAACTTTAGCGATTCTTTTACTCATAACATACCTCCTTTTGAGCTGTGGTTTTACGAAGTTCGCTGCTTCTTCCACGGTATCCGCCCATCATTTGCGCATACGCATATATTATATAACGGAATCACCTTTTAATGCAATACTTTTCTTCACAACTTTAGTGATGTCTCATAAAAAAGACCATCTAATCGAATAAATATTTACTAAAAAATCATTGTTAATGGCTTATTTTCGCTTTCCTCTTGCAACAAAAGTCTGATCGTTACCGATTAACTCCCCACGAGTTCCACAATATAGACAAACTCCATTCTCGACTAAACCACCGCAGTTGCGGCATTTTGGCTCATAAAGACTATTAAGAATTTCTTGTTCAGTACCAGCCTTAATTTGATGAAACAATTCCACGATATGAACCGCATCCTTAGCTTCTAAAAAGTAACTATAGTGTCTCTTGCACTACCTTGATAATTAATGTGCAGTGTCGCATTATGTAAGCGATTAGTGTTCGTCACCGTTAGCGACATAATGTATGGGATCTCATATTCCTCAACGGGCTTACGATAATTAGTTCTTGCAATAAATCTTTCATTCGTCACGATATAACCAACAGTCCGATAACTCTTCGCTCCTGTAACAACACCATGAATCCAAATCCAAATTGGCATGCCGTGAACCGCCATAAAGGGGATGAGAATACCTAAGATCCAGTATTCCCCCGTTTGAGCTGGAACCCCAAACATAATCCCAAAATCAATTACTGCCCAAATTAATGCGATAAAAAAAGGGATCTTGCCAAAAAAGAAGTTATGCCATAGGTAATGAAAGCGATTTGGTTTACAAGTAAACAAAATCTTTTCACTAGGTCTTAGGTTTCGCGGATCAAATTCAATGTCTAGGGATGGTTTGCTCACCATCAAATTATAACATATGGCAAGATTAGTCGCGGGACCCGACTTCGACAGATGTTATGTGAAAGTGACACATCTTTATAATTGAAAAGATATATATTTAAGGAAATATCCCTAGTTTTGGCTCTCTTTTTAATTATTTAATAATAAATCGTCTT
>JAISVG010000082.1 GCA_031271635.1 Erysipelotrichaceae bacterium | reverse complement strand
CTGATAATAATACCGTGAATGCTTTTGTTAACAATCTCACGACGACCTCGCATGTTTCATATACGGGAATTTACCTTGATTATGATGATGGATCATATGATTTGCAGTTAACGATGCCGAGTGATTTATCATTAGTTGATAGCGAACATACTTCTGACATGTCGATTGACTATAACCATAGTGCAACTAATAATACCGCTATTACCCTCCAAACTAGTTGGTTTACTTATCAAGGAGTTGATGTGGTTTCAGTTGATGCAAGCACTATTTACGCCAGTACCAGCTCTGAAGAGTTCCGTATTGGTACTTCTAGTAATAACGGCTTTGTGCGCTTTAATTTTGCGGCTGCCACTAACATTACTTCAATTGAACTTTTTGGTCGTAGATGGGCAAGTGATGCGACTACAGTAGTAGCAAAAACATCAGGTTTTACTTCAAGCGCGGTTACTTGGGGAACTAAAACTTCTCATATCTATACGCTTGATGATGCGACAGCAACTTATCTTGAAATCTCAGCCACAAAACGCTTTTTGTTTGAAAGTATTAGGATTACTTTTGGAACGGAAGTTCATGTTCCGGTGACAAATGTTGCTTTTGAACTTATAAGTCTCACTTTAGGAGTCAATGCCACTAAGCAATTAGGATGGACAGTATTTCCAAGTAACGCGACTGATCAAGGTGTTAGCTTTATGAGTCTTGACTCTACTATTGCTGCAGTTAACGCTACTGGCTTAATCACGGCAAGCAATGTTGGCACAACAAGTATTATCGTTACTACTAATGAAGGCGGTTTTACCGACACTATTGATATTACTGTTGTGGCTTCTAGTGTGACTGGGGTTAGTTTTGCTCTTACTGAACTTGAGGTTAGTGTTGGAGCAGATGGTTATTTAGCATATACAGTAATGCCTGAAGAAGCGGTTAATAAAACAGTTACCATGACGAGTGATAACCCTGATGTTTTTGATGTTGATGATGATGGCTTTTATTTGGCTTTTGATGCTGGTGAGGCGACGGTGACAGTACGCACCGTTGAAGGTGGTTATACTGATACCATTGCCATCACTGTCATTCCTGCAGTACAAAGCGGCTATTATCAAGCAAATAACTTATCTTCTTTAACTAATACCTTTATTAGCAAGAATTCTGCATATGCTCAAGGACGAAGCGGGAGTGGTCAAGGTTTAGACCCAGTGCTTCCAAGTCGTGGTGATGCCAAAATGCTTATTATTCCAGTTGATTTTGCTAACTACCGTATTAGTGATCCGACTACCTTCCGCAGCAATCTAAATAAACTCTTCTTTGGAACACCAAGTGAAACCGGGTGGGAATCTGTCAAGAGTTTTTACGAGACTTCTAGTTATGGTAAGTTAACGATGAGTGGTTTAGTGACCCCAGTTTGGAGTCTCACACAACGAACAAGTGATATTGTTGACCTTGATGACATTCAATACAATTATTCTTTGGTGGGAGCAGGAGAAAAGACTACCGATGACTTAATTTATGAAGTGAGTGGTTTTTTAACCGCTCAAGGCATTGATGGTCGCGATTATGATGTTGATCAAGATGGCCATCTTGATTCAGTATGGTTTATTTATTCTTGTCCAATTCAATATCAAAATAATGGAGCATTCTGGGCTTATGTCTTTTCTTCGAATAATCCCTCCCGCCTCACGACTCCTAGTTTAAGCAAACCAACCGGATGGCGTTATGCTTGGGCGAGTTATGACTTTATGTTTGAAGGTAATTATTCTGGTAACAAAGTAGATGCCCATACCTTTATCCATGAAACTGGTCACTTAATGGGAGTAGAAGACTATTATGATTATTCTTCGCAGGGCGTGGATTATGTGGCTTGTGCTGATATGATGTCGTATAATATTGGCGATCACAATGTATTTACTAAATTCCAACTTGGTTGGGTTAATCCTTATGTGATTGACGGGACCAAAACGAGCACCACAATTACTTTAGAAAGTACTCCTAGTAGTGGCGACTGTATTTTAATTAAGAATACTACGGGAGGTAATTACTGGAATAATTCGCCATACGACGAATATTTATTACTCGAGTTTTATACTCCGACGCTACTAAATCAGGCTGATTCTCAAGGTTACGCCGGAAGACCTGGATTAAAGACTTACACTACTAGTGGGATTAAGCTCTATCACGTCGATGCTAGAGTCTATGGATGGCTCGGTAGTGGTTATGGCTTCACTGATACTGCAGTTGATGGCGGTTCTTATTATCTTGCAATGAGTAATACTTATAATGGAACAATCTCATCAAGTTCACATCCATTATTAGAATTAATCCCGCAAAATAAGACCACCGCATTTAGAAATGGCAGTTATACTAATAGTAATGTTGGTTCAAGCGCGCTCCTCTTCACAAACGGAACTTCATTCTCGGTAGATACATATCAAAACTTCTTCTTATCAAGAAAACTATATGATGGCACTACCTTAGGCTATAGCTTCACAGTTAATGCGATTAATGGTAATAATACCGCTACCGTTGTGATTTCAAAAGTCTAATTATCTTTTAAAGCAAAACAAAAGGTCACCATAATGAAGTGACCTTTTTTTAGTGATGAAATACTTATTTTTTACCAAGAAGCTTAAACATGTTTTTCTTATAAACTTCAACTCCTGGTTGATCAAAAGGATTCACTTCTAATAAGTAAGATGAGACGGCACAGGCATACATGAAAAAGTAAAGTAACTCCCCAAGAGTCTTAGTAGTTAAATCTGGTATTTCTAGAATAATGTTATTAACTCTACCAGTATGAGAATGAGCCTCAAGAGTACCCATCATAGCTTTTTCATTAACCTCATTAAGAGTTTTACCAGCAAGATAATTTAATTCATCAAGATTATCATCATCATGAGGGATACTGAGATTTAAAACTGGCTGCTTAATATTAAGAATCGTTTCAAAGAGGAGAGGGCTTCCTTCTTGAATAAACTGTCCTAAAGAGTGAAGATCAGTTGAGAACGTGGCTGCAGTTGGAAAAATACCTTGATGCTCTTTGCCTTCGGATTCGCCAAATAATTGCTTGAACCATTCTTGTAGTTCGTGAAGTTGTGGCTCATATGTCACAAATAATTCAACCTTCTTGTTCGCTTGATAAAGAGCGTTTCTTGTAATTGCATACCGGTTCGCGGCACTTTCAAGATCAGCATTATTATATCTTTGATACCCATTTAAAGCTCCAGCTAGTAAATCATCAATGTTGATTCCTGCAACGGCGATTGGGAGAAGACCAACGGGAGTAAAGACGCTGTAGCGGCCCCCAATGTTCTCAGGAAGAACGAACATTTGATAGCCTTCTTTTAGTGACAGGTTTCTTAAAACTCCCTTATTTTTATCAGTAGTAGCCACAATGAGATTTCTTGCGGCATCTTTTCCGACTTGTGAAATTAGTAAGTTACGAACCAGACGGAAGGCAATTGAAGTTTCAGTTGTCGTTCCACTTTTAGAAATTACGTTGATAGCAAACTTTTTTCCTTGAAGATAACTAAGAACTTGAGCGGTGTAGGTGCTCGAAAACGTTTGACCTAAAAAGATGATTTCGGGTTTTTTTGCCAGTGGTCTTAGACCATTTAATGCTTCAATTACCGCGCGCGCTCCAAGATATGAGCCACCAATTCCAACAACAACTAAAATATCAACACGACTCCTAATCTCTTGAGCAGTCTTTTTAATCTGCTCAATTTCATTATGGTCAAGATTTAATGGTAGCGTTGCCCAGCCTAAAAAATCATTACCTGGCAGTGATAAATCATTCATTCCTTGATGAATTTTCTTAATTCGTTCTTGGTAAGTGTCGAATTGTGGTTGTTCTTTTAAGTAATCAAGATTAATTCTAATCATGGTGGTTCCCTTCCTTTCTTAATGCTTTAAAGATCTCTAGATCATGTTTTGTTGTTACTTTTAAATCCGGAGTAGTAGCAACAATTAATTTTACTCTCTTTTTTAGTCGCACTAAAAGAAAAGTATCATCCGGAGCATTAAAAACTTGATCGGCTCTTGCTTTTATGTGTGCTTTAAAGATTGATTCAAAGTTAAAACCCTGTGGCGTGATAAGATGAAAGTATTCATTACGGTCAGGGATCTTTATGATTTCAGTTTGATTATTGGTGATTGCAATGGAACTCGTGCATGGTACTCCAAGACTTACTCCATCATTAGTTTCAAGATTCATTAGTAAGTTATCGATATCTTGACTGGTAATTAACGGACGAACAGCATCATGAATTAAAATTGGAATTGCCGGTTCACTTAGATTTTTAATGGCGCTTAATCCTTGAAAAGAACTCTCTTGTCTTGAATTACCGCCTTCTACAAAATGGACTGGAACATTACGGTGATTAATGGTTTTTATTACTGGCGATATGTCATTTAAAGATGCAAAATCAGCGACAAAAATGACATTTTTGAGGGATTGATGCTTGAAGAAAATACTTAATGAGTACGCGAATAAAGGAAGACCATCAACAACAAAAAACTGTTTTTTGATGGTGTCATTAAATCTAGTACCTTGACCATTTGCTAAAAAAACGAGGTTAAAAGCCTTGATCATTACTTTTCTTCTTCTTCTTTGATTTTGTTGATAATTTCAAGGTTATCAATGAGAAGTCTAATTGTGCGATCAATTGGGGAATTATGACGATAATCAGCACGACATGAAAGATTAACTCGTTCTTCATCAATTAGATATTGAATCTTTTCTTTCTTGCCTTCAGGATAAACTGCGATGGATTTGCCACCTTTTTCTTTTACAAGAACCATACAAGCAACGTCAGTCATTCCATCACCAATATAAACAAAGTTGCGATATGGAATGCGTTTATTCTTTTCTTCAACGCGTTTATTAACATCATCATCATTGGTAATATCAGTTACTCCACGTGAAATACGGAAGAAGTATTGGGTTTTTTGAGTATAGTTAATCATGTTTTTGACCCAAATGGCCTCTTTAGTATCCTTATCATAGATGTATTCAGAACCAAAGATTTGTTTAAAATGAGGCGCAATGACGCAGCCTTCAACAATTTCCTTATTGCCACTGGTGACAAGATAATGCTCGACTTTAATTCCCTTTGATTTTCCATAGGCATTAATGCGGTCAAACCAACTAAGGACCCCAGGGAAGTATTTAATGTCTCGTCCCTGATTTTTAAGATACTCTCTTGTAAGAGGGATTTTCTTTTCGCGGGACATCATTACCATCGCGTAAAGAAAGGTTAGGATTTTTTCAGATTTCTCCTTTTTAGCGATTTCACCGGTTTTATGCCAGAATTCCTGGGGTTGCATTCCAACCGCGGGAATAAAACCATAGTTTTGCATATCACCAATACAAAGAGTATTATCAAAGTCATACATTATGGCCATGATATTATTTTTCTTTTTTGTCATTTGTTTCTCCATTACTTATTTTACCAAAAAAACTGCATTTTTGATAGCAAACACGTATTGAAAACGGCTATAGTGAAGGTTTTTGGTAGCTATCAGCTTAGTAAACTATTAAGAACTACACGTTTACATATAGGGTATCTTTGCTTGAAATCGATTTTAGCGCGAACTAGCGGCGATAAAATCTCTTTATTAGTTGAAAAGAACGCGCAGTTTTATGTAATAATAACTATAGATATGAGTGGCATTTTAATGAATTATAGCTGAGCATTCTTTTTTTGAAACTGTAATTTGCGCACCATAAAATAGTGGGGCAAATTATAGTATCGATATTTGTGCCCAATATGAAAGGAGTAAAACTCTTTGGCTGTTTTTCGAGTTGTAAGAAGAACATTCCTCCTTTTTCATAAAATGATTCTTTTTGACTGATTCTCTTTTGAAGAATTAATTCAACAAAAAACAAAGGAGAATATTAAATGTTAAAAGAATTATATTTCGAATATCAAAACGAGACAACAAATAGTAACTTATTTAAGAAATTGACACAGCATCTTGAAACCAAGATTCTCTCAGTTTTTAAGACAATTGGCTGTAGTTATGATTACAAAACTGAGTTTGTCCAAGACTGTCATCTTAAAATATTTGAAGTGGTATGCAACAAACAATTTGATGATACGGCAACGGACGCCGTTATCTATTACTACTTCGAAAGAGCGTTCCTCACAGTAAAAAGAAGCTTCATTAAGACATATGCTCTTTATAGCAACACTGTTTCTCTTGAAAGTACTGATTCTAATGGCATCATGTTGATTGATCGAATCGCAGATGACTTTATAGAACAAAAAGGCGCTTTAAATACAGTCTATCAGTTCGAAATAATTAAATCTTTATTAACAAGAGATGATTATGAATTCTTATTAAAGTTTATTGATCAAGAGAATAACGAAATGAGAAGTGTCACCGAAGCGGCGACGCTCCTCTTCGTTTCTAAGGCCGCAGTTTCAAAAAGATTCAAAAGAATTAGCAAACTGCTTCAAGAGTGTTTTAAGAATTTTGAGTAGTGTCATTCGAGGTAGTTTCTTCAAATTCAACTTTATCAATTTCAATGCCAAGATTTTTATTAATGCCGCGTTGTTCTTCACTTAATAGCACAACTAGATAAGATACTATTTGAATTGTTTTATCAATTAGGGTCTTGCTAGTTGTAAGAATGAAGGTTGCGGTAATTGAAATCAAAGTGATTTTTAGACCGCTGTCGATATTATTCATTTTGACAATAAGAATCAGACCAGTAGTTGATAAAATAAAAATTATTACTGCGATAATTGATCCAATTACAACGTTTCTCATGAAGAATTTGTTTAGATTTCTAATCTTTTCTTTTTTGAAGTGGTGTTAAGTAAGTGAGGGTGGTTGTGGAACTCTATGTTATGAGAATAGAAAGACACGCCACTCCTTCATTAGAATCAAAAGGAGGGATTGGTATCAAAACAAAGAATCAAGTTCAAACACACGCATTTAAAAGGATTTGGAGGTTAACTAAATGGAATACATTAAGTCATAATGAAAGATGTGACAATGAAAGGAGTAAAACGAGATGATTGAAATCAAAAAACTGGAAGGGAAATCAAACCCGAAACTGGCAAAGAAAATTGCTAGATATCTTATTGAAGATAAATTCACTTACGAACAATATCACGAGTATCGTGATGAGTTTCATGCGATTCACGAGGCCTTTTTGTCGTTCTTGAAAACTGATTTAACGATGGCATCAATCGTGCGTGTTTTCGCTGTTCTTGAAGTAGTTTTGGATGTTTTAGAAACGCAAAAAGCGGTTAACATGATTAAAAGTACTAAGAGTGTTATGTCGCTATTTGATTCTTTTGCGAAAGCTTATAGGAAATCTGAGTATGGTAAATATACATATCTAATACTAAAACTCATTCTTAATCACTGGTTACTTGAAAATGGGTATAGTCTACTTATCTTCTATCCATCCTTTACGAAAGGACTAGAACATTTAATTAGTGAAGCTGCTGATGATGAAAGCATCGTTTCTTTACTAATGAGTTTTTATCATGAATCGTATGTTAGAAATACAGTGTATCCTGTTGAAACAATGGAAAGCGTCATTAAAAAACTCCTATCGGTAAAAGAAACCTTAGAGTTGCAGCACGGCATCATCAAGATATCAATGTTTGGTTCATACACTAAAGGAACACAAAATGAATTTAGCGATGTGGACTTATTTATTAAAGCTAAGACGACTTTATCTGAGTTTGAAATTGAAGCTATTAACACTTTCTTGTCTCAGATTATTGGCATAAGAGTTAATGTGGCTCTTGATGATGACTTTGTTCATTATCAAATGGTGGAGGTTTATTAGAATGGAAATTAGCTATAAGAACTCTAAGGTTTTCTACCGTTTTGTCGAGTTTTGTGCTCGACTTTCTCGCTATGATCTTAGTCATGAAGACTATAAAATGATTGCTTTAGATAAAAAAGAGGCTAATACCATTCATGAGAAAAAAGTAAAAAGAATTGCGGACGCGATGAATTATTTAATTGCATCAATTAGTCAGATTGTGGATCAAGAAATCTTACTGACGTTTTACTATTTACTTACAAAGAAAAGGATGAATACTCTTATATGTGACAGAATTCTTGAATTCTTTTATGAGATAAATGAGGAATTCCCGTATGAAGTTTCTGCAGCAATGATTCTCTTTATTAATTCACAAAGACTAAGGAACAAACTAGAATACTCGATTCTATTCTCGAGCTTTATTCTTATTAAACACAAACGTTACCCGATTATTATTAGTGAAGGAAGAAAGAAGCAATTTCTAAAAGCTCTGAAAGCCAAAGATTTAAAGCAATTAGTTAACATTTTGATTGATGCAGGATATGGGGCAATCGGTTTAGAAAGCGGACCACATCAAGAAATCGAATCAAGAAGCGTAGAAGAAATAATCAGCATCCTAGAAGACGACTTTGAAGAAATAAGGAAACGATATCGAGTAAAGCACTTATTCTTATATGGATCTATTGTGAAAAATACGACACATCATCAAAGTGACCTTGACTTCTTAGTGATTCAAGATGGTAAACTCTCTCATTACGAGCAACACCAGCATTCAGCAGCGTTAAAAGAATTTCTAGAAACAAAATTATTAGCTAAATGTGATGTTTTAGACTTTAGTTGTTCACTAAAACATGCGGAAATTAAAGAAATGAATAACAAAATTAAAATATTTTAAAAGGAGAAAAAAATGATTAAAAAATACACCAATACTAATGATGGCATTACGGTTGCTATGAATGAAATCCGCGATCACGATCGCGATACCGTCTGTTATAATCAGGATAATTTCTGGCTGAAACAAGGTCAAGATTTGCTGATTAAGTTTAATATTCCTAATTGGAATAATATCTCAAGAGTCTCAAGAGCAGTCTTAATTCTGCCTTGTTCCGGAAGTGAAGCATATGTGATTAAAGGCTATTTGAATCTCGATGATTATAATCCAACTACGGTAACTTGGAACACGAGACCAGCCGTTAAAGAGAGTCCGGTTGAGTTTTCTCAAGAAATCAATCTGATTCAAAGTGCCAGTGGGAATAAATATACCTTTCTCACAATTGATTTAACTAAACTACTTAGTAAACTTAAAAAAGAAGCGGTAAATAATGTCTCAATTACTCTAAAAAGCGCTAATTCAGTTCAGCTTGAAATTTATAATCCCATGAAAGCACCTTATAATGAACAAATTATGATGTTCCTTGAAGAAACTGATGTTCGAGGTATTACCCAGTTTTTCGATTACCTTACTGCTGATGCCGGCTTTGCTGGTAAAGCTTATGTAAATACTTTGACTGGCGACTTGACTCACAGATTAGATTTATTTCAAACTGCCTCGAAAAAGACTCCGATTTTAGTTGGTGCTATTTATTCTGATTTTTCACGATCAACTTTTATGAAAAATTCAATGACGGGAAAATGGCGCATGAGTTTCGATTATGGTTTCAGCGCTACTGTAAAGACGATTTTTATTAGTACACCTAATGGAACAACAACAAATTTTGAAAAAACTTTTTGGTATGATGCGAAAAGATATGGCATTGAACTAGAAGATACTGTAGATTATTGCTATCTTAATTATTTAGACTATTCTTATATTGTTGTTTCCGATATTGACCCTGACATTATCACCCTCATTGATAAGCAAGGGCAAAGATCGGTCTTTAATACTGCGACCTGTCTTCCGATTTCAATTACATACAAAAATGGCGGCCATATTACTTTTACTGCTACTAATAATCGTATTACTAAAATTACCTCATCTGATGGCAATACCGTTTCCGTTTCTTACGATGCTTATAACCGAGTTCAGTATCTTCATTTCGCTAAAGAATTAAGAAGAGTCGCCCTCACGTACGGAACTAATTGTTTAGAAACGATTAGCCTTCAGAAAATCAAACAAACCACGACTTATACAGGAACGGTAACTACCTATGAAACCATCATCACATCTACCTTTACCCATAACGGTGACTTATTGATTCGAGCAGATAACGACAAAACCAAGGAAGGCTTATTCTTTACTTATCAAGGATCAAAGGTCATTAAACTAACTGAAACCATTAAAAACGGGACGACTTATGGTGATAGTAGTTTTAAGTATCTAGAATTCTTCTTAACTCACACCAAAATCACGGATTCATTTGGAAATGAAGAGAGTCGAGTTTTCGATAATTACGGAATGGTGTCTTGTCTAATTGATAAAGATGGCAATGCGATTAATAAAAAACATACCAGCGTCGGAGTTGATGGTGTCGCAAGAAGAGTAAGTGACGAGTCAGGATGGATTCCTAATGCCAGAAACTCGCTTATTGATTCTAGTTTTGAATTAGAACTTGGAGATTTAACCAGCAGTTCACTAGGATGGAAAACAAATAATCAAGCTGGTGTTAGCATTGTTAATGAAGGATTATATGGCAAAAAAGCCCTTAAAATCATGAGCAGTTCTGAAGTTTATCAGGAGGTACAACCGGCATCTAAAACATATAATGCATCATGTTTTATTAGTGCTCTTGCGTGCACTGGAACAGTAAAATTAAAAGCCCTAGTGACGGGTTACTTAAAGGTTTATTTAAGTAACACTAGTCTTGCGGTTCCAGATGGGGAAGATGAAATTGGACCATTTACTTTGGGCCGTATGACACTAAGAACATTTGAAAGTGAAATGACGCTTCCAACGATGAGTAAGTGGTCAAAACTTCATTTAAATGATATTTTAGCAGGAGATATTTCTAATCCAGTCATTAGAGTAACGATTGAAGCACTTATCGATGAATTATCGCTTTCTAATGTTGGAAAAGAGTCATCTCATAATCTAGTTACAAATGGTTTCTTTGATTTAGAGACTAGTCGCATTCCTCTTGGCTTTGTGGTTAATAGTGACATTGGATTAAACGATGGTTTAGTTACAATAAAAGAAGATATTACTTCGCCAGTGCGAAAAATTATTGGCAAAAAGGTCTTTAAATTTGTTCCTGGACCAACTCCGCTTTCAGCAAAAGTAATAGAAAAAACAATTCCAGTAAAGGGTAATGCCGGTGATGAATTCACTTTTGCGATGTGGGTCAAGATCGAATCATCTAGCCCTGATGATTTTACTTGTGGTTTTACTTTCTATAATCTTGATGACACTATTGATTATGAGCCGTTAAAAGTTGATAAGGATATTTCTGATTGGCAACTAATCTCTCTTAGTGTAGTTGCGAAAAAGCCATATCAATCAGTCAGAATTTCAGTCTTATATCGTGGATTAAATGAAGCGTTTGTGGATGGGTTTCAAATATATAAAGGCATGAATAGTAGTATGGTCTATCAATATGAGAAAGAAGGTAATTCGGTCGGAGAGTATAATGGTTCGCTTTCAACTCGAAAAAGAATCGATAAGTCAAAACTTATTGAAACTGTTCATGATAATGGCGGCATCCTTCATTATTTGTATGATGATCAAGAAAGGGTATCGAGTATTATTAATGCTAACTCTAATGAAATTAAGTATGAATATGACACAAATGATAATGTCACGAAGACAGTAGTCTCAGCTGAAATAAATAATTCTACCAAAATAATGGAGCAAAGCAATGTCTATAACGCGAACAATCAGTTAACTAAGAGTATTGATGAATTAATGCATGAAACTACATATACGTACGATACAGAAGGGAGACTAGGTTATAAAGAAAATCCAAACGGAACAGTCGAAAACTATAGTTATGATGCCTTTAATAATCTCATCCAACTAGTTTCCACAAATGGTCAGGAAAGTCTTACTGGAAAGTATGAGTATTATCCCAACAACACTTTGAAGAAGATTACTTGTGATAATGGCACTAACTATGAATTCCTTTATGATGATGCTAAAAGAGTTGTGGGGATCAAGTTAAATGGAGATGACTTAGTGGAATATGAATATAACTTAGTTAAGAATGGTGTTAATACCGGTTGCATTACAAAGCAAATTATCGGAGGAGATACTAACGAATTTGAATATAATGATCGCTTACAACTAGTAAAAACGATTCAGAATGGAAACATAAAAACTGAGTTTGATTATGATTCGTTTGGCAATAGAACAAGAAAATCTTCTAATGGTGTAACGACATATTATGAATATGACACTAAAGGGAACTTGGTACGTGAAAAAAGTAGTAATGGTGACGAAGGCAAGTATGTGATTGACCACCAAGAACAACTGCAAAAATCGGTGCTAAAAATTAATGACTTTGTAAGAAGTTATGAATTTGATTACGACAATGAATTTAGTGAATACAATAACGATTCTTTTGTATCAAGAATTGATACTGCTTTTGGAGATGAAATTATTGATTTCAATGTTTCAAGTAAAGGGCTATATGGCGCCACTCCGAGTCTTGATAAAGGGATCTTTGTCTTTGATGAAATTAAAAAACGACAATTCTATCGTCTTCGAAATTCGGTGACGAAGATGGAGTTACCCCTTAATACTATTAATTCAGAGCGAAAGTTTCAGAATAATGGCCAATCTTTTGATTATGAAATATGGAGAAGATCTTTTTCTGATTCGAAAAGCATTTTTGGAATATTTAAACTGAATCCAGAAGACTCTAATAGTTATAAAGTGTTTACTTTCGGGAATACAACTAGAGATCATTATTGTCTTAATGTTTCTCATGTTGGATTTAATTTTAAATTTGAACTATTCTGCACCGCTACTAATACAGTGATGGCTGAATTAAGTATCCCAGCAGCGTTAGATTACATGTTTATTGCTTTAAAACTATCACGAGGAAGTGCTAAAAAATCTGTTGATTACTTATTAACTGTTGGAACTAGTATGAATGAACTTCAATCTATTAGTGGCACCCATCTAAACACGACTAATTTTGTCTCGGGATTAAACGTTTTTTATCTTGGAAATAGAATGCTCGTGCCTCGTAACACTCATATCGCGTTAGACACCACTTTATTGTGCATTGGTGCTTTTAATTATGATCAAAATTGGTTTGAGCTTATTGCTAAAGATTATTTCAAATATCAAAATAAGAATTTTGTGAAACCAGTAGTTGGAGTTAGTTATGTGAGTCAAAAAACATATGATGGCTACGATGTTATTACTTTAAATGGTTCTTTAGAATCCATTCGTGGCATTGAACCAGAAAGATTTGATTTTGCTGATTATACCTACAAATCTAACAAAGCTCGAGTTTTTGAATTAGATGAAACCCAAGGAAAACATGTCTATGGTTCGTATTCAGGTACTAAAGGATTAGGAGTCCAAAGAAGTAAACTAACATATAAATTAGGTCTAACTAATACTGGTACCTTTGCTATTAACTTTAAGACTAATACTGATGCTGGAGTGGAAAAGTACATTTTTGCCTTCGCAGATGATTTAACAGTTAAGCTTGGGGTATATCTAGATACCACAGGGAGACTATGTATTCATAGTAATGGAACTACGATTCAAGAAGCAGTTACCATTGCCAAAGACACATGGTGTAAACTTATTGTGACTTATGATGGCAGCATCTTAAAAATTGGATGTAGTGGTTTCCTTTATTCTCATTCGATGGCAATTGATTTAACAGGAACTCTACTTACTATCGGTGCACATCCA
This sequence comes from Erysipelotrichaceae bacterium, assembly GCA_031271635.1. Classification (GTDB taxonomy): domain Bacteria; phylum Bacillota_I; class Bacilli_A; order RFN20; family CAG-826; genus JAISVG01. The sequence goes on along the minus strand of JAISVG010000082.1, from coordinate 3,114 downwards.
GATGATTTAGTTAATAAACACCTTGAAGGGAACTTAGAAATGCTTGCCTTTAGAAACGACTACGTTTTTGGAACACCAGCTTTTGAAATTCATACTGCGGATGAGCAACTAATAACTTCCAAAAAAGAACTAGATATCTTAGGAAGAATTAGTAAGGAGATTAAAAAGATTGGAAACCTTTCCTTAAATACTACATATGAGTATCAAGGGGTTGCTAGTGATAAGACAAGTACGCAAGTCTCAAGAACCACTGACCACAAAGGATTGGTAACCGATTATGATTACGATTCGATGAATAACATTACGGGTATTACTAAGGGAAATACGGGAAAAACATTTGAATATGATGGGTTAAACCGTATTAAGGAAGAGTATGATAGTACAAGCGGTGAAACGATTAGGTATTACTATACGACTAATAATAATATTTTGAGAGTCGAAAGATTTTATCCTAGTCAAACAGTACCGTTCAGTACCGAAATATATAACTATGATGCTTCATACAAAGATAAGTTATTATCAGTAATCACTTCGGATGAAAATGGTGTTATTACTAGCGAAAGAAATATCTCATACCATAATGACGGATATTATCCGGCATCAATGGGAAATATTACTAATATGACATGGGACAACAAGAAGCTCATTAGTTTAGAAAAAGGTAATCAGAGTGTTTCTTATACTTATAATGATTCTGACATTAGAATTTCAAAAACAGTGGCTGGAGCGACTACCTATTATCATCTCTTTGGAGAGCGAATTGTTTCTCTTACTAAGGGAAATAAGAAAATGTTCTTCCATTATGACGAAAGTAATCTCTTAATAGGATTTGAATATAATAAAGAGAATTATTTCTTCGTGAGAGATTTAACTGCCAATATTTGCTCGGTAATTGATAAGAATGGCGATTCTGTGGTAGAATATTATTACGATGCATGGGGTAAAGTTAAAACTGCTCTAGTAGTAAACACCTCTGTTGGCACTGATATCCTAGAGCTTAATCCGTTTTTGTATAAGGGATATGTCTATGATGCCGAAACAGAACTATACTACTTAAATAGCAGATACTACGACCCAAACACAAGACGCTTTATTAGCATCGATAATGTTATTGGAACGATTGGAGCAGTAGGACAGCATAACATTTATGCTTATTGCCAAAATAATCCAGTATCATACTGTGATCCGAGCGGTAGGGAAGGAGTCGCGGTTGCTGCTGCCACTGCAGCTATGAAAGTAGTATTCTATCTCATATTAGCGGTAATTGCGTACTACTGTGCGGCGGGAATAGCGAATCAAACCCAGGCAATTGAAAATGCCATAAACGGATTTATGGAATTTGCGAGGAAGGCGTTTGATGAAGTGGCGAAAGCAACGTCTATAGGAGTTACAAAAGCTAAAGAGAAAATAGGACGGAAGTGGTATGTGTATAAGATAGTTGACAAAAGATCAGGACATGTCTTGTATGTTGGAATGACAAAGGATATAGATAGGAGGCTTAATGAACACAAGAGAACTGACAGATTTATTAATTATGGAGTTGATAAGATTCGTATGGATCCTATAAACAAAAACAATCCTATGAATTATTTGGAGGCTCGCGGCGTAGAGGAATTATTAATACTTGAATATAAAATAGAAAATTTATTAAATACTATCCATGCGATTTCTGATAAGAACCCGCTTCGAGATTTTTATCTTCAAGCTGGAAGTGCGTGGAATCGTGATAATAATGGTTGGTTATGTTTCTTGGAGGGTTTCTAAATATGAATTTTGACGGAAAAAACTACATTGATAGGTACATCGTTAGTGATATTGTCGGAGAATTCGATGATGAACTATATGAACATCAGGACTTTGACATTGCTACTAAGATTCTTATTAGTTCTTGGAGTGTCGCTTTTGATGATGACTATGATTCTTGTGAAGCAGCATTAGGTATCGCTTTAGCCTTATGGAAGTACGGAGTCTTAAAAGATGAAATCAAAGAATTTGCTTTTAAGATAGTGAGTAACAAAATCAAAGAACTAGAAAAAGTAGGTAACTATAAGGACATTGAGTACCTTAATAAAAAACTTGATAAACTAGAAACTCCTAATCCTAAACCCAAAAAGATGCCTAAGTATAAAGGTCCTTTCTACCGCAGTGACTGGAAGATGGGTGATGTCTATGCTTATCATTTTACGAATACCGAGACGAATGAGAAGGCTTATATATATTTAGCTATAACTGGTCAATCTCCAATGCTAAAAAAGTCTCTCCCTTCGGCATATGTCTTTGACGTTGTGAGCGAGAGATTAATGTCACTCGAGGAAGTAAAGGAAAAACCATTCATGATAATTAGCAATTATCCAGATCCATTTGAGCCTGAAAAGACTAGAGGATATTCAGTGATTTTATCAGCAAGTTTTGATCGAGAAGTACCTTACAATAAACTCACTTATCTTGGTAATATTGGAGAAGTACAACCAATAGAAAACGAACGTAGGGGTGCCGCTATGCATTCCTGGGAAAGTATCGATAAAGATTTTACATCTACATTTAAGTATCGACCACTCATAGCGGATGAAGAATCTGACAATATCCACTAATTAAGTGATTAACTTTTGGAGCTATAACTAATTTCATCTGGAGGGATTTTAAATATGAATTTTGATGGAAAGAATTACATTGATAGATACATCGTTAGTGATGTTGTCGGAGAGTTTGAAGATGAGCTATATGAGCATCAAGACTTTGAAATTGCTACTAAGACTCTTATTGGTTCTTGGAGTGACGCTTTAAGTTCCGGTCATGATACCTGTGAAGCAGCATTAGGTATTGGCTTAGCCTTATGGAAGTATGGTGTTTTAACAGCTGAGATTAAGGAAATTGTTTTCAATATAGTGAATATGATGATTGAGGATTTAAGAGAAGCATCAAATAATAAAGATATCGAGTATCTTGAAAAGAATCTTAAAAAACTAGAAACTCCTAAACCTAAACCTAAAAAGATGCCTAAGTATAAAGGTCCTTTCTATCAAAGCGACTGGAAGATGGGTGATGTCTATGCTTATCATTTTACAAATACTGAGACTAATGAGAAAGCCTTTATATATTTTGCAATAACTGGTC
>JAISVG010000070.1 GCA_031271635.1 Erysipelotrichaceae bacterium | reverse complement strand
TACTCCTCGATCTTTTAAATCGCCTTGGAATTATCTTTTTCACCAATCACTTTAACCGGAAGTATCTTGAACCTAAATTTGAGAAACTGAAACAGAATCAGGCCTTATTTTACCAGATTGAGAAATATAAGGGCGAGATTTTTCTTCATCCTTACCGTATCATTCGTGCGGTCATTATTTGTCTTACGGTAACATTTATTCTTGTGATTAATAGTATTTTGTCCTTAGTGCCGTTAATCACTCTCGTCGTTTTTATGATCCTAAAGCACATGTTTTTCCATCATTATCGCATCAGAAATGACTTCATCAATCAGTTAATGGAACATCAAATTTTCATGACAAATGGCATCATGACATATGAAACTATTCAAAGAAAGGCCAAGCACTTTGCTCACCTTGTTAATTTCTTTCAGGTAATGGAGTTACTAGTCATTATTGTGATGGCGCTTTTGCCGCTTTTAATTCAAGGGCTAACCTCACTTAATAGTTTCCTTTTCTATCTTGGAACCCTCTTCCTTTTAAAGATGGAATTCGATCAAATCGCGGCTTTGCTTCTTGATCAAAGAAAAGAACACCTTCAGGGCAAAATAGCGTTTTATAATCTCTTAAACATCTAATCTTATGATAAAATCTAGATGTGGAATTAATCATCACTAATACAACAAGAAAGGCTTTAGAACCATTAAAAATTGATTTTCATAAACTCGCACATGGAGTTTTCCTAGTTACTAATAAAAATGCATCGCATGTTTTTTTTGAATTAATTTTCGTTAGCAAAAACCGGATTCGTTTCTTGAACCTAACTTATCGTAAGATTGATAAGGTAACGGATGTGATTTCCTTTGCTTTTAATGATAATTTAAGTGAAGGAGGACCACGAAATAATCTTGGTGAAATTGATATTTGCTATGATGTCGCAGTGCTTCAAGCGAAGAAATATCAGCACTCACTACGACGCGAAATCGCCTTTTTGTTTGTTCATGGTCTCTTGCATCTTCTTGGTTATGATCATCAAAATGAAGAAGAAGCCGCGATAATGTTTGGAATTCAAAAGCAAATTGTCGGGAAAATGATATAATTAAAAAGGAGATTTATGTTTAACGGAAATGAAAAAGAAAGCCTCTTAAAACTAGCGCAAGCCGCACAAAAAAGGAGTTATTCTCCATACTCAGCCTTTCCAGTTGGGGCTGTCCTCCTTACTGAAAAGGGGAAGACTTATCTTGGAACCAACATTGAAAACATTAGTTATGGTCTTTCAATGTGCGCGGAACGAGTTGCAATTTTTAATTATCTTGCAAATGGTGATAAAAGCGACAAAATTAAAGCCTTGATGATTATTGGGAATACCGAAGAGCCAATCGCGCCTTGTGGCGCCTGTCGTCAGGTTATTGCGGAATTTTTTAGTGGTAGTGAAAACATTTATCTTGTTAGCGGTAAAGAAAAGATTAGAACCGTCAAAGCAAAAGAACTTTTACCTTTTGCCTTTAATAAATTAAGTTAATGAAAAGTGGTTTTGTCTCCTTATTAGGTCGTCCCAACGCCGGCAAATCAACCCTTTTAAATGCGATCATGAAGCAAGAGGTTTCCATTGTCACCAAAAAGCCTCAAACAACGAGAAATTTGATTCGGGCGATTTATGAAGATGAAGAAGCTCAGATTGTGTTTGTTGATACTCCAGGGGTCCATAAGCCATTCAATCAATTCTCAACCTTTATGAATAAGATTGCCTATAAATCAGCCACGCAAAGCGAAGTGACACTGCTAATTATTGATGCAAGCAGTCCGTTTGGGGGTGGTGATGAGTTTTTAATTTCACGAATTAACCCCCATATGAATGTTATTGTGGTTTTTACTAAAATTGATTTAGTATATCTTAAGGACATTGAGAAACTAAAAGCTAAATATCATGAATTACTTCCTGATTGCCCACAAGTAGAAGTCCGTGCTCCAGTTGGCTTTAATATTGACGAGCTTTTAAGATTGATTAAAACACGCCTTCAATTCGATGACCGTCTTTATGATGATGCCACCCTTATTAGTCCGACAATGAACTTTGTCATCAGCGAAATTATTCGTGAACAGATCATTATTTTGTTCGGAGAAGAAATTCCTTATGCCGTGGCGATTGAAGTTAAAAATCTAGCTAAAAAGAGCACCGGATATCTTACTGATGCCACCATCTTTGTACAAAAAGAATCGCAAAAACCGATTATTATTGGTAAGAACGGTCTGATGATCAAGAAAATTGGCACCCGCGCGAGAAAGCGGCTTGAGACTCTTTATCATGAGCATTTTGTTCTTAATCTTAATGTTGTTACCAAAAAAGATTGGCAGCAAAACGCTGCTGATTTAAAACGTTTTGGATATACTTCGTAAATGGAACTTGATGGTTATCTTTTAAAATTCACCCAATATCATGATTTTTCCGGCTATCTAACCGCTTACACCAGCGAAGGCTTAATTAGTATCTTCGCCAAGGATTTACTAAAGCGTGAAGAATATCAAAAGTATCTTGCCTCGCCCCTTACTTTATTTAAAATTCATGTCTCTTTATCAAAGATGAATACATATTCACTTCTTGCCCTTGAAGAAATGGTGCCCCTTGATTTTAACATGAATGCGCTTTCTGATTTAAATCTCATTAATTTTTTAAAAAATGCCTTAGTGACTCTTACTAACGAAATTGATCCTGACTTTTTTGCAGTTCTAAAAGACTTTTTAATGCTCTTTAACCGCATCGATCCGCTGCTCCAAAAATGTTACTTTTTAATCATCTTGTGCCGCTACCAGGGCTACAATTTTGTGGTTGATGAATGTATTCGTTGTCACAGCCATCAAAACATTAATAATTACAATATTTATGATGGTGGATTACTCTGTTTAAACTGTGTCGGAATTAAAGATCGACCTCATTCAATAGAGGTCGTAAAACTATTTCGGGCCTTAAATCGGGCGACCACCGAAAACCTAGACCGCATTCTTCCTTCTAAGGAGAATTTAACAATTATTTATGATGATTTAAAAGGAATGATTAAAGAGAGCTTCAATGTCCTTCTTGATGACTAATTTTGTCCCATTTTGCAACTTCTTACTTGTGTAATTACTATTTTAATAGTAAAATTTCCTTATGAATAAATTTACTTTCGACGAAATGATTAATCACTTTATTACCTCTGGGTTTACATATAAGAGTAGTGAAATTTATGGTGGCCTTCAAAATGCTTGGGACTATGGCCCTTTAGGAGTTTTATTAAAAAACAATCTTGCCAATCTTTGGTATAAGAAATTTGTCCAAGAGAGTGCGACCAATGTCTTAATTGATTCAACCATTATCATGGCAAAAAAAGTTTGGGAAGCGACCGGCCATGTGACCACTTTTAATGATCCTTTAGTTGATTGCCGAAACTGTAAATCACGTTTTCGCGCTGACCATTTAATTAGTATTAGTGATCCAAATCTTGATACCAGCAAGTTATCCTTTGAAGCAATGGATGAGTATCTTAAAGAACATCATGTTAAATGTCCTGTTTGTGGGAAGACCGATTTTACTCCGATTCGTCGTTTTAATATGATGTTTAAAACCAATCTTGGACCGCTTGAAAGCAATGATAATTTAGTCTACTTACGACCAGAAACAGCGCAGGGAATGTTTACAAATTTTAAAAATGTCGTGCGTACCACAAGGAAAAAGCTTCCCTTAGGAATTTGCAATATTGGAAAATCATTTCGTAATGAGATTACTCCAAATAATTATCTTTTCCGAGTTCGTGAGTTTACTCAAATGGAGATGGAATTCTTTACGAAACCAGGAGAAGATTTAAAATGGTTTGCTTACTGGAAAGATTTTATGATGAACTTCTTAAAGCTTTCTGGAATTAAAGAAACAAATTTAAGAATTCGCGACCATTCAAAAGAAGAGTTATCCTTTTATTCGGTCGCTACCTCGGATATTGAATACTTATTTCCCTTTGGTTGGGGAGAACTCTGGGGGATCGCGGATCGAACTGACTATGATCTAAAAAAACATATGGAGTATTCAAAGGAGAATCTTGAATATCTTGATCCTGATACCAAGGAAAAATATGTCCCATACTGTATTGAACCCGCGCTTGGTCTTGACCGTTACTTTTTAGCAGTGCTTTGTGATGCATATGATGTTGAGACCTTGGAAAATGATTCACGGGTAGTGCTCCGTTTACTACCACAGTTAGCCCCATACCAAATTGCAATTCTTCCGCTTCAAAAACAATTAAATGAAAAAGCTAGTGAAGTCTTCATGATGCTATCAAAATATTTTGCGGTGACGATGGATGTTACAGCTTCCATCGGTAAAAGATATCGTCGTCAGGATGCAATTGGAACACCATACTGCCTGACGGTTGATTTTGAAACTCTTGATGACATGTCAGTAACGATTCGGGACCGCGATTCTATGAAACAAATCCGTCTTAGTATCAA
>JAISVG010000019.1 GCA_031271635.1 Erysipelotrichaceae bacterium | reverse complement strand
TTTTTATCATCTTTAATATCAAGGGTGTATTGATCTGTAAGACTAATGATTTTTTGACGACAAGTCATAATCGTCTCATTACCCTTCATAATTTCATAATTTAACTGCCAGAAATTACCATTAATCTCCCAGTTATTATAATCAAGACGGAAAGATGGTTTAAAGAAGGTAAACCGCTTTTTTAATTGCCCTACTTCATTTTCGCCAAGATAAAAGCGGAAACGTGGTAAGAAGGCAAAGAAACGTTCACGAACTTTTCCTAAGTAATTGTCTTGAGCATCATAAATCTCAAGCTTTCGTCCCACCGCGGCACGACCAACAACTTTAAAGACGACCCGATCTTGATCATCATAAATGTTATAGTTCCCGAACCACGAAAGAATCTTCTGTTTTTGTACTAAAATCATATTTTTCTCCTATTAGCATTATAAAAGAAAAACTATAAAGCTAACTTTTTATTTTAATATTGTTTCTAAAAAAGTTTCTAATCTCATTTGCATTAAACATAATGCTTTGGTATCATGTGAAGGTTATGAGAAAAGATTTACCCCATTTAATAAAACGCTTCCTCCCCCTCAGTTTCCGTCTTATCGCTTTAATTATTACTTTAAGTGGTCTAATTGTAGCAACATTCCCTAGTGGTGTTTTTACTCCCGATGTCTATTTTTACTATACCAATCTTAGTAATGTCCTCGTGTTAGTTTTCTTCTTACTTCTTGTCATTAAAAGCGCTGAAGATTTAATTAGAAATAAAGATAAGGTCAAAACCTCTTACTATGAACGCTTTGCCTTTATTGTCTTAATTGATATTATGCTAACCTTCCTTGTTTATTGGGTCCTCTTAGCTCCGAAGACGCTTGCAACTCCAAATGGAACTTCAAAACTCTTTAGTTATTCTAATCTTACAGTTCATGCGATTGTGCCGATTCTCGTAATAATTGACTATTTCATCTTTATTCGGCCTAAAGCTCCTTCGTTTCGTTATGTCTTCTTGACTTGGGTCTTTCCGCTTTCTTATACTATTATGAGTATCATTATCGGTCTATCGGGTTACACCTATTACACCGGTTCACATTATCCTTATTTTTTCCTTGATTTTGAAACACAAGGAGCGTTGGTGCTGATTTGGATTATCGTGCTTTTAGCCTTCTTTACTGTTCTTGCAACTGGGGTTTATTTTCTTGATCGAAAACGTTACCAAAAAAGCCTTGAAACCAGAATTAATTCTGAAAAGTGATGATTACTCGCCTGATACGTATGTTTTTTCCATTAGCCTTACTAATTTAACTAGTAGTACCACTTCAAGCGACAAAGCAACTAGTGCCGTAACACTAAAAAGAACTAAGCAGATTATTACATCCCCTAGCATCATGAATGAGTCACCAGGGCTAAAACGAATGATATAATCGGTAAAAAAACCGGCGAAAAACAGTGCTGGAATTAGTAAAAGAAATAAGACACAAATATTGATAACAAGTTTTTTCTTTCTTTTCATGTCAATCTCTTTTTCGCTCAATAAAGCAACACTTATTCCTTTGGATGCGCGTGATTCTTTTACTGATTTAACTAATTTAACTAGCAGTATTGCTTCAGTTGTCAAAATTACTAGTGATATTACCCCGAAACAGATTAAATAATCGAGACCGGCTGTTATTACAGGCAAGTTAGTTTTAGAACTGGATATAACATAAATAGCAGAAACATAAGTGAAAAATAATAATGGGATTAGTGCGAGGAATAAAACGCACATAGTGACAATAATAGTAATTCTTTTTATTTTCACGTTAATCTCTTTTTCATCTAATAATGCTGTGCCTGTTTCTTTAGATGAACGGGATTCTTTCATCAATTTAACTAATTTAACCAGTAGTATCACTTCAGTTATTGATAATCCCAGTGACGATACTCCAGAACAAATTAAAAAGTAGATGCCAACTGGCATCGGAGGTACGTTAAATCTGAGACTAGATATAACATAACCAGAGTATAATACAGTAAAAAATATTGATGGAACAAGTAAAACAAACAAGCTTACCATAACGATAATAATGATTCTCTTTTTTTTCACGCTAATCTCCTTTAAGAAACAGTACTAATAAAACTGTTTCCTTCATAATGACCCCCTCTCTTTATATCACCAATTATCGGTCTTTCAACAAGATGACCATCTCTTTCTTTTTGTTCATCTATAATTCTAGTTGGAGTTGGAATAAGATAAGTTTTAAGATCGTTATCTGATGCGGCATTCCAAACAGCAATTGCAAAACTTGAGCAATTATAAAATAAATCCCATTTATCAAGACTATTAATAACAGCATTTAAATTGTTTAATGAAGAAACCAGGATACTTTCGGTCAGAGAAACTCGACCCGGACCATATCCAGAAGTAAGAATCTTTTTCATATTCCCCCCTTATATTTTAGATTCCATCATGTTTAAGCTTTGAAAAAATCGGTTAATTAATCTTAGAAAAAGAAAGCAATGAAATGAAAACTGACGAAAAGAGTTCTTAGTCATAATGCTTCGAAATTTTTCTTTCGTTTTCTTCGCTTTCATTTTCTTTTGTTGCTTAATCATCAATAGATTGAACAAACTAATCCGTAGACTTTAAATAGACGGAACACTTACAATTGCATTTTAGCATGGATTTTTAATTGTTTCAAGTTCTATATTTCTCAAAACGTTGCAAGAAAATCAATGTTATTCAAAGAAAATGTGAATGCAACTACGCTACTTCGATGATAAATTTAGGACACCTATTTAAAATTTGGAAGCGGGCTGCTACATAACAATTATTCTCGCTAGTTTCGGATTATTAGTAAACGTTAATTCATTCATCTAAGTCTATTTTGTGATATAAATTCGTTTACATTCAGGCCACTAGATTTACTCATACGACCATCTTTAATCCTTGATAGTTAGGGAAATATTTTTGCTTCTAATCTCTTTTTAAAGAAAAAAATCAAAATAATGATAATTAATAGTGTGGATATTGTTTTATCTTAGCCCTTCCCTGTGATTATCATAAACTAGGGATTAGGTAGGTAGACTAATCTGGCGGAGACACAGAGATTCGAACTCTGGCGGGACTTGCATCCCCTATCGGTTTTCAAGACCGACCCCTTCAACCGCTTGGGTATGTCTCCAAGGTTTAATGGTGGACCTTGCAGGGCTTGAACCTGCGACCCCGAGATTATGAGTCACGTGCTCTAACCAGCTGAGCTAAAGGTCCATAAGATGGTGGCTGAGGGCGGACTTGAACCGTCGACATACCGGGTATGAACCGGCTACTCTACCAACTGAGTTACTCAGCCATCTTGTAAAAGTGGTGGACCCAAACGGGATCGAACCGTCGACCTCCTGAATGCAAATCAGGCGCTCTCCCAGCTGAGCTATGAGCCCACATGCGCATATACGCTTTATTAATATACAATAACTCGGATAAAAATACAAGTTAATTCACTAGTAATTTGATTTATCATCGTGATTATGGACTGGTATTTTTCTTAAAATCAAAAATTAAAGCTTGATGTTATTTATATGCTGCTTCATCAACATAAACAATAACATCAGGATGACTAATTAAAGCCGTTGCCGGAACTGATAAATCCATAACTCCGGCTTTTAAACGCTGAATTGCCGCGTTTTTTGCAGTACCAGTAGCAATGAGAATAATCCGCTTAGAGCGAAGAATCGTTCCGATGCCCATGGTAATCGCCTGATGTGGTACCTTTTCAAGGTCGTTTTCAAAGAAGCGGGCGTTATCCTGACGGGTGGAAAGAGTGAGATCAACGACATGAGTTAACGAATCAAAAGGGGTATTTGGTTCATTAAAACCAATATGT
>JAISVG010000003.1 GCA_031271635.1 Erysipelotrichaceae bacterium | reverse complement strand
TACCAGATACCGTTGTCCAGTTAAGAAAATTAAAAACCACCGAAACGGTATTTAAGTCTACTAAAGTATAGGCACTAGTCGCACTATCTTGTAAGATTGCGTAACCATTATGGAGGTCGGTACTAAAACGAATTCCCGCCGGGAAATTTTCGCTAATCACCGCCCCATAGTTTTGATGCAAGGTCGGTTCTTCAGCGTTATTGAGTAAGATTTCGCGATACACTTCACCCGGCGCTACTGGTGGGGTTTTTTGACAACCAATGAGTAATAAAGCACTTAAAGGTAATAATACTAAATGTTTTGCTTTCATGTTAGCTCCTATAATTCCATGGCATAGATTTCAGTTACACTACCGATAACTTGACGGGTAATAGTTAGGTATAACATGCCATTTAATTCATCAGTATTAACCGCGTTACTTGTATAAGTGTTAAACTCAAGAATTGACACACCAGCACCATTTAAGAGTTGATATGGATTCTCTGTATCAGTATTATCATTAATTAAATATAATCCATATAAAGGATAAGTAAGTAACATTGAAGAAACTACCAGTGGCGTCTCTTGACTGTCTTTTCCTAAAATAACATAGGAACTATCAAGATATTTTTGGGCGACCGTCGTCGTGGCATCCGCGTAAAACACGATTGGGCTTTGGTATTCAAAAGGAATGATTACCTTGCCATCTAAATCAACTGCGCCATATCTTCCGTTTTGACTAAAGGAAATGACGCCATTAGAAAAAGTATAGTTGTCTGGTAAAGTGGTTACAATTGCACCGTCTTCATTTATCAAATAACTAAGCGAATTATTATCATCAATGACCATGGTTCTAGTATCACTTAAGCGATAGAAGTCACCAACTGGATAAGTTGATAAATCAAGCGCCTCCTTCACATTAACGTCAATCATGATTTCACGGTAATTCAGCGCCGTTTTATTAACGACTTGATAACCTTCTACTAATGCATACATGACATGCCCATTATCACCATAGTATAATTCCCGAATATCGTTTGGATTAAAGAAGATGTCAGTCGTGATTTCTTCTCTTTTTCCATCGGCAAGACTATAACGAACCACTTGGTAGTTATAAAAGGTAGTGCTATTAGTAGCTACCATGTGATTGTCTTCACTAGCATTTGTCGTGATGTAAAAATAAACGAAAGTATCAAGAATAAAGGCTTGACTTTGATTAGTGATTTCCTTCACCATAATTGTCAAGGTATCACCGCTTGGCTGTTTTACTTTAATCATCGGGTAAACCTGATTAATAAAGGAAACCGAGAGGGTGTAGTTTAGAATTCCGTATTCATCAAGCGACATTTCAGTGCCGCCAATATCAAAAAGATCACCAAGAGCCAGAGGTACTTTAGATTCTTGGTTTAATTCACTAAGATCATCAAGATAATCATAGCCATCTTCATCGCTATAAGTATAAAAAACTCCTTGACTCTGATCAACTTTAACATAAATCCATTCATCAAGCCTTAAATCAAGACCTTGTGGCGTAATAGTGCCACGAATCGAAATCGCACCATAGGATGCAACTTCCGTAATAAAATTACCAGAGTTTGAATAGAGCCGATAAGTCACCATTAAGGTTGCATCCGGAGCATTATAAAGATAAAAATAATTATTTACTCCAGTGGCAGTTTGCCGAGACTCATATGAAGCTGTCATTGTTCCATCTACTAAATCAAGCATTGCATACCGATTAGTCGCGGTTTCTCTTAATAATAAGGCCGAGTTTGAGAGGTATGAAGTCATAATCGTAAAGCCATCTGGAATCACTACTTGTTCATAATCATCAATCAGCGTGGCGTAATTAAGACTCTCGTCAGTGGCATTATTTCCTAAAATCTCCAAATAAACGTCTTCGCTGCTTTTTACCACTTGTGTCTTTGGTTGACAAGAAGTCACCATTAAGACCATTGGTAAAGCCAACAATAAAAATGCTTTTAATTTCATTGCATTCCTCCTTGATTATCATTATTATATAAAAAAGCGCATTTTTTGTGAATATTTCGGATGATTCATGAAAAAACGCATTAATTCATCATTCGCCTGAAAAAAATCCCAGCTTAAGGATAAAAAAGACAAATATGTTGACAAATTATCTCGTTTCTACTATCATTAATAGCGTAGTAAGTAGATGCGAAGCACTCACCTGATTGAAACATCAATAGGTCAATTAACTACCGCTAGGTAATTATTGTGCAGGCATCACTACCGATGCCTATTTTTTATTAAATAGAAAGGAGAATTCAAAACTGGCAACTATTCAACAAAAACCCAATCATCCGAGTAAACGAAAAGACGAATTACTAAATGAGAACATCCGCTTCCCAAAAGTCTTAGTTATTGGACCTAACGGCGAACAACTTGGTATCATGTCAAGTTACAACGCACAAGAACTAGCTAATAGTTATGAACTTGATCTCTACTGCGTCGCGGCGAACGCGAATCCTCCAGTAGTCAAGATTCTTGATTATGGTAAATTCCGCTATGAGTCACTTAAAAAGCAAAAAGAAGCCAAGAAGAATCAAAAAGTCATCGAAATAAAGGAAATTCGCTTCACTCCGAACATTGGCCAACATGACGTCGATACCAAATTAAAACAAGCCCGAAAGTTTCTTGAAGAAGGAAATAAAATTATTGTCTCAGTACGATATCGCGGCCGGCAATTAGCTCATACCGAAATTGGTGTTGAGACCTTAAAAAGATTCGTGGAATCACTCAGTGATGTTTCAATCGTTGAAAAAGAACCCAAGTTTGAAGGTAGACTCTTATCTACAACCCTCGCGGCAAAAAAGAAATAAGAAAGGAGATGTTTTATGCCTAAAATGAAGACCAAACGTGCTCTTGCGAAAAGAGTAAAACAAACCGGAACCGGGAAACTAAAACGTAAAAGTGCCTATACCAGCCATTTAGCGCCCCGAAAAACCCACAAACAAAAACGCCACTTAAGAAAGGGTGGTTTAGTCTCTAAAGGCGACTATAGTCGCATTAAGGAACTACTCTAGGAGGTAACATATGCGTGTTAAAAATAGTCCCGTAACCCATCAAAGACGAAAGAAAATCCTCAAGCAAGCTAAAGGATATTTTGGCAGTAAACATCTGCTTTTTAAAACTGCCAAAGAACAAGTGCAACACTCACTTCAATACGCTTACATTGATCGACGTTTAATTAAACGTGATTTCCGCAAATTATGGATTAAAAGAATCAATGCTGCGTGTCGTATCAATGAAATTTCATATTCGCGCTGTATTGATGGTTTAAAAAAGAATAACATTAATGTTAATCGTAAGATGTTAAGTGAAATGGCCATCCATGATGCGGAAGGCTTTAAGAAACTAGTTGATTTAGTTAAAAAAGCTTAAGAATTTTTTTTAGTATTTAAAGACGATCAGGAAAAAACTGATGGTCTTTTTTTATAATATATCTTTTGATGAAACTTTAATAATTCTTAAATTCTTTACGGCCTCATCAATTAATGCTTGATAATCAAACTTCGCCTCAAAGCTTTTTGAAACTTTAACCCGGGGTCTCGTCTTAGGATTAATTACTGGGAAAATGGTACAACAATCTTCAAAAGGTCGAATCGAAATCTCATAAAGACCAATTCCTTGTGATAACTTAATAATATCAACCTTATCAAGGACACTAAGCGGTCTTAAAATGGGATAAATAGTCACTTCATTGATGGTATTAATACTGCTGAGAGTCTGACTGGCAACTTGACCGACTGATTCTCCGGTTGCTAAAACTGGAATCCGGTATTTTTTGGCAACCAAGGTGGAGATTCTTACCATCATCCGGCGCATAATCGTAATCGCATATGAAACATCGCTCATTTCGTAAATAGTTTCTTGAAGTTTGGTAAAAGGAATCACAAAGAGTCGTGAGTTAACCTGATATTCATTTAGCACCGCGATAATATCTTTCAGTTTATAAATTACTCCTTCACTCGTATATGGGGGAGCAGCAAAATGAATGAAATCAAGTTTAATACCACGTTTAATTAAAAGATACGAAGCCACTGGAGAATCAATCCCGCCACTTAAAAGCATTAAGCCCTTTCCAAGACTATTAAGAGGGTAACCACCTAAACAAAGCTCCTTTTCAAAATATAAAAACGCTGCCTGATCTTTAATATCAAGAAAAAGCGTGATATCAGGTTTCTTAAGACTAACCTTTAAATTAAGACGATGGAAAATAGTCGCTCCCACCTCCTTACTAATATCTTCACTCGATGTCATAAAACGCTTATTAGCCCGCTTCGTAGTAACTCTAAAGGTTTGATCTTTAGGAACGTCTTTTAGTAGTGCAAGCGCTAAATCATTAATTGCTTCAAGATCAAGAGGTGCTTGATAAACTAAAGAGATTAATGAATTCCCGGAATCTTTTTTAAAACCGCCGTTACAAGACTAACTTCGATACCATGAAGAACAATGAAAAACTGGTCATGAGTGCGTTCATATGTTAGGTCTTTTAATTCCTTAAGACGCGTTTTAATATCAAGGTGAAGTCGCATTAAAAAACCCTGCTTATTATGGCCTTTAGTCATTAATTCGCCATAACGAATCATAATCTTTTCGGGTTTCATTCTTTAATCGTCTCCAAAAGACGCTTGAGGGCTTTTGTAAAGGAGTCAATGTCAGTCTTAGTCGTTGCATGTCCTAAAGAGACTCGAAGCGAATTACTGGCAAAAATCTCATTTTTGGTAAGTTCATAGACCACATTGGACCGCAGCTGATGACGGCTCGCGCAGGAACTTTTAGTTGAGAGATAAATCGCTTCTTGATTCAGAGCTTCAAAGAGAATGCTTGATTTTTTATGCCGCAATGAAAAATTAAGAATATGATTCGCGGAATTACTTAACTTAGTATTAATAACAATTTCTTCACTATCTTTTAATTTCTTATCTAATTCCTTAAGTAATTCATTTGAGTCGCGCTGATAATCATCAAACATTAGTTTAATGGCGAAGGGATAAAGCAGGTGAGCCACCGTATTGATGGTTCCGCTTCGCATTTCATCTTCTTGGCCCCCGCCATAGATTAAGGGCTGCAGTTGGAGGCGATTACGTTTAATTAGAATCCCACTTCCGGTCGGTCCTCCAAGTTTATGAAGTGAAAAAGTTAAAAAATCACAGTCTTGATAAGAATGCGGTTCAAGATGTCCAATCGCTTGAGTAATATCAAGATGAATAATAAGATGAGGATATAGTTGTTTAATCTTACGAATCATTTCATAATCAAAAATCAAGCCGGTTTCATTGTTTACTTCAGTTAAACTAAGTAGCAAAACATCATCTGATAAAAGACGAAACAGCGAATCATAATCATAACCATAATCCTTAGTCTCAAAACACTTCATAACGAAGCCTTCTTCAGTTAAAACTTTAATCGGATTAGTAATTGATGAATGCTCAATTCTTGAAGTAATAATGACATTGCCACGCTTCTTATTCCGCCTTGCAAAACCGAAAATC
The DNA here is from genome assembly GCA_031271635.1 of Erysipelotrichaceae bacterium. GTDB lineage: Bacteria > Bacillota_I > Bacilli_A > RFN20 > CAG-826 > JAISVG01. Next base: position 830 of record JAISVG010000003.1, on the reverse strand, counting down.
GCGAGATTATTAGCTTCAGTCGCACCAGAAGTAAAAGTTACATGATGATTATTTAATCCCAAGAGTTTTAAAATCTCTTTCCGAGCTTTGTTTAGTTTATCTTCAAGTTCAAGACCGAGGTGATTAGAATTCGAAGGGTTTCCAATACATCCTTTTAAAAGACGTTCGTAGGCTTCTAAGACTTCAGGACGAAGCAGTGAGGTGGAAGCATAATCAAGGTATATCATCTATTCAATTTCAAAAATCGGCTTCTTCTCGCGTAAGATTTTGTAAAATGCTTCGCTTTTTGAAATAATCTCTCCAAAATGATCATCAAAGAAGAGTCTTTCAAAATCGCGAGTCGCATTATCGAGGACTGTTTCATCAAGACGAGCCCGGTTCAAGAACACCAAACGTTCCATCGCGGCCTTTTTCTGGGTTAAAAGCGTAGTTATGGCGATGGTTTCACTCGTCACGGCCGCTTTTAACTGCTGATATAATTCATTAACTAAAGTAATATTGAGGGGCACAGTTTTTAAAATTCCTTGAAGCTTTCCAAGCTTTAAATAGCTATCGCCTACAAAATCAAAAATCTTTTGTGCTGTAATATCACTAAAACTAGCTGCCTTATGTTCCATTTCTTTTAAAGCTATATATAAGGGTTGAATCTCATTAAAAGCAGTTTCCGCATCTTGCTTTAAGGATTTTAAATAGGTATTAAGTTTCGCATAAGTTAGTTTTCCTTCGTCAACAATCTTCTGCAATTTAAGGGTCTTTTCGTTCATCATACTATATGGAACCGGATGTTCACTATAGAAAGCTGAGTCATAGAGGCGACGATTCTGCTCTAA
>JAISVG010000054.1 GCA_031271635.1 Erysipelotrichaceae bacterium | reverse complement strand
AAATTTGCTTTCATCACTTCGATAGCTTCTGCACTCCCATCCTTTGGAGTGGCAATGGCAGCCCAAACCGCGCTTCCCGTAATCGCGAGAATCATAACGCCAGCAATAATGACAGTCGCAGTAAGTAATCTAGAATTTTTTGACATATATCCCCCTTTAAGTTCAAATACTACCAATATGATATTATTATTACGATAATAATGCAAGAAAAATGTACAAAACGAGCAAAAAACTTTTCTTACTTTCTAAAGTTCTGGTAAAAGCTTTGATATGAATCTGGGAATTCGCCCTTAATTTTCGTTAAAGCTTCGCGCTGACTTCGTGAAATTGAAGTCGGTGTTTTAGTAGTGACTTCCACATACATGTCGCCAGGATTACCAGTTCTTAAGTCTTTTACTCCGGCCTTAGAAATCTTATAAACCGTTCCGCCTTGAGTACCTTCTTTAATAACTAGTTCCGTCTCGCCATAAATAGTGGGAACCTTGATCTTAACACCTAAGGCCGCATCATAAAAATCAAGCGGAACCTTTAAGTAAATATCATTTCCCTTACGGGTAAAGTACTGATGAGGACGAATTTTGATCTCGATGAATAAATCACCAACGGGACCACCGTTTTTACCGCGAAGACCCTTACCAGAAAGGCGAATTTGTTGATCTTGATTAATGCCGGCAGGAACTTTCACATCAAGTGGCTCAGTAATACGCTGGTAGCCTTCGCCACCACAAGCACTACAGCGATTCTTGATGATTTTCCCACGTCCCTGACAGTCAGGACAAATCGCTTCCTGCCTCATTGTGCCAAAAATAGAACGTTGTTCAACGATGATTTTACCCTTGCCGTTACATTTAGGGCAGGTAATAAAATCATTTGGAGATGCCGCTCCGGTGCCATTACAAACGGTACAAAGACGATCATATTTAATCTTCCCAATATTAATTATCTTTCCTAAGATGGCATCCATAAAACCAATTTCAACATGAATTAATTGGTCCGCACCACGAAGTGGTCCTGATGAAGTTCGCGACTCGCCACGCCCGCCCCCGAAAATTGACGAAAAGATATCGCCAAAATCAAAGTCTGAAAAGCCCTGCGCACCCTGGAAGCCGCCATAAGGATTTCCCGTTCCTTGTTCAAAAGCCGCATGACCTAATTGATCATACTGACCACGCTTTCCAGAATCGCTAAGTATTTCGTAAGCCTCTTGAACTTCTTTAAACTTCGCTTCACTACCGGTTTCTTTGTTATCGGGATGGTACTGCCGTGCCAGTTTTCGGTACGCCATTTTAATTTCATCATTTGATGCCGTTTTTTTCACCCCTAGAACTTCATAAAAATCTTTTTTTGTTGCCATCTTACCTCAATTCAATAGAACCCCCAGCTGTTAACTAGGGGTCGTTATTATTAATTATGCTTTTTTGTTTGGATCATCTGCATCGATTACATCATCGGCTTCAGCCGCACCATTAGTATTGCTACCACCGGCATGCATGTTTCGGGCTTGTTCCGCCGCCTGTTCAAGAAGATTAATCTTGTCTTTTAAGGTCGCATAATCTTCATTTTGAATCGCGGTTCTTAGTTCGTCACGTAAACTAGTCATCTGCATCTTCTGCGCTTCGTCCATTCCTTCGGCCTTTTCATTTAACGCTAAATCAATTTCGCTAAGATATTGTTCAGCCTTATTCTTTAATTCCACATTCTCACGACGAGCCTCATCTTGAGCGCGATGCTCTTCGGCCTCTTGAACCATGCGATCAATTTCTTCTTTTGAAAGACCGTTTGATCCACTGATGGTGATATCTTTCGCATTATTGGTTTTCTTATCCTTTGCCGTTACTTTCACAATACCATTAGTATCAATTTCAAAGGTAACTTCAATTTGAGGAACACCGCGAGGTGCTGGTTCAATTCCGGTTAGCTGGAAATGCCCTAAAGACTTATTATCCTTAGCCATCGGACGTTCCCCTTGATAAATCATAATATCAACCGCTGGTTGGTTATCCGCAGCCGTTGAGAAGACTTGGGACTTTGTGGTTGGAATGGTGGTATTTCTTTGAATTAAAGGTGTTAAAACTCCACCTAAGGTTTCAATTCCAAGAGTTAATGGGGTGACATCAAGTAAAATTACATCTTTAACATCACCACTTAAAATACCAGCTTGAATCGCAGCTCCAATTGAAACCGCCTCATCAGGGTTAATTGATTGATTTGGAGTTTTACCAGTTAATGATTTCACTAATTCTTGCACCGCAGGCATGCGAATTGAACCACCAACTAAGAGGACCTGATGAATCTCGTTCGCACTTAGCTTTGCGTCCGCGAGAGCCCGTTTTAATGGGGCTTCACAGCGATTAAGTAAGGACTTAGTAATCTCTTGAAACTTTGCTCGAGTAATTGATTTTTCAAAATTCACTGGTCCTGCTTGGGTCATCGATAAGAAGGGTAAAGAAATCGTTGTTTCCACCATGCTTGACAAGGCAATTTTAGCCTTTTCAGCAGCATCAAGAATTCGTTGTAAGGCCATCTTATCAGTAATTTTAATATTATGGTCAATCGCGATTTGGGCTTTGATCCATTCGGCTAACATTTGATCCCAGTCATCACCACCAAGATTATTATCACCAGCGGTTGAAATTACTTCAAAGGTGCCATCACCAATTTCAAGAATTGAGACGTCAAAGGTTCCTCCTCCTAAGTCAAAGACAAGAACTTTTTCAAGTCTTTCTTTATCAAGACCATAAGCTAAGGCCGCAGCAGTTGGTTCATTAATGATTCTTAATACTTCAAGTCCCGCGATTTGACCGGCATCTTTCGTCGCCTGTCTTTGGGCATCATTAAAATAAGCCGGAACTGTAATAACAGCTTTACTAATCTTTTGTCCTAATGAATCTTCAGCATACTTTTTCATGTACGCGAGGATTTTAGCCGAGATTTCTTGTGGGGTAAAATCCTTATTAATCGCATTTACGTGGGTCTTAGAACTAGTTCCCATCTTGCGCTTAATCGACATAATCGTATCGGGATTAGTGAGAGCTTGTCGTTTTGCGGCATAACCCACAATTTCTTCGCCACTTGGTTTAAAAGCAACCACTGAAGGAGTGGTGTTAGGTCCTTCCGGATTCGGAATCACCTTCACAGTACCATCAGCCTGTAAATAACTCACTACTGAGTTTGTCGTCCCTAAGTCAATACCAATAATTGTTTCTTTTGCCATTTTATTCTCCTTTATTTACTTCTTTTTGATCAGCTTCTGTAATCGTCACCACGACTTTCGCCGGGCGAATGATCCGGTCATAGAGTTTATAACCAGTGAGCTCAACTGCCTTAATCACATCGGGATGCTCATTATCAATGGTGGTTTCCACCGCCTCCATTTCATGATAATTGAATTTAGATCCTACTTCCGGAGTGATTCTCGTAAGACCGTCTTCTTCAAGTACCGTGAGGAGATTCTTGAAGAGAAAGCCGAAACCAACTAGATAATTCTTAATTTTTTCATCGTCTGGTGATGCTTTTAGAACAATTTCATAACTATCAAGAATCGGTAATAGTTTCTCAACCAGACTCAGGAGTCGATATTTAATGATATTATTCTTATCATTTTCAAGACTCTTTCGAAGAT
>JAISVG010000105.1 GCA_031271635.1 Erysipelotrichaceae bacterium | reverse complement strand
AATCACCATGAACCAATCAAAGGTTTCTCAGTCGAGTTAATGCTTGAATAGATTTATAAAAACCCTCCTAATACAAAATTGCAGATTCTCTCGCCTCTGGTTCGTGAAGAAAAAGGGACTCATAAGGATACCTTAACTAAACTCTTGCGCCAAGGCTTTGAAAGAGTGAGAATTGACGGGGAAATCATGCGGATTAGCGAAGTCCCTGAGCTTGATAAAAATCAACGTCATCATCTTGATATTGTTGTGGACCGTATTGTCCTTAAACTTGAAGACCGACAACGAATAAGTGAGTCACTAGTGACCGCTCTTAACTGGAGCCATGGTTTTGTGACCCTTTTAATTGAAGATAAAGAAGTTCTATATAGCGAACATCACGCTTGTAAATATTGTGGCTTTTCAGTTCCAGAACTAGAACCACGCCTTTTTTCATTCAATGCTCCACTTGGATCTTGCCCTGAGTGTAAAGGAATTGGGTTTCGGATGGAAGCTGACCCGGATCTTATTGTCCCTGATAAATCGCTTTCAATTATTGATGGAGCAATTAAGTTTTTTGGGGGCTTTTTTGGACCTCCGAAAATTGAATTTCAAGAGATTCTTATTCTTTGTAAATACTATCAAATCCCCACTAATGTTCCGTTTAGCACCCTAACCAAGGCTCAAGTTGACTTGATTATGTATGGCTCTAAAGAGCCGATTGAATATACCATTAAATCAGCGACAGGAAACTTCATGCGTCATCAGATGATTGAAGGGGTTAAAACGAAGATTGATCGTCGCTATCTTGAAACGACGAGCGAATCCGCTAAGCGGGCCTATGAAACCTTTATGAGAGAATTAGAATGCTCTTCATGTCAAGGGAAGAGACTTAATAAAGAGGCCTTATCAGTCCAAGTGAATCAGCTTAATATTTATGAAGTGACAACTCTTCCGATTAAAGAATTCATTGCTTGGGTTAATGATACTTACGATCACTTTGATAGTACTAACCAACAGATTTCGAAAATGATTGTTAAAGAACTCCTTGATCGAGCGGGCTTTTTAGTTAACGTCGGTCTTGATTATTTAACCCTTTCGCGTCTTTCAAAGACCTTATCAGGAGGAGAAAGTCAAAGAATTAGGTTGGCCACTCAAATCGGGAGTAAATTAAGTGGGATTCTCTATGTCCTTGATGAACCAAGTATTGGGCTTCATCAAAAGGACAACGATCGTTTAATTGAAACTTTAAAATCAATGCGTGATTTAGGAAATACGGTTTTAGTTGTTGAGCATGATGAAGAAACCATTATGAAGGGTGATTTCATTGTTGATATTGGTCCACAGGCTGGGATTAAAGGCGGAGAGATTGTTTATGCTGGTGATCTTAAAGGAATCTTAAAAAGTGAGACTTCAATTACCGGACAGTATCTTTCAAGACAAAAATACATTCCGGTTCCGAAAGTGAGAAATAAAGGAAATGGTAGATTTCTTGAAGTAAAAGGGGCTACTTGTAATAACTTAAAAAATATTGATGTCAAAATTCCCCTTAATACTTTAACTGTCGTCACTGGAGTTTCTGGAAGCGGGAAATCCTCCTTAGTGAATGAAACTATTGTGAAAGGACTAATGAAGGTTCTCACGCGGAGCGAAGTTATTCCAGGACCTTACCAAGAATTACTAGGCATTGAACATATTGACAAGATTATTAATATTGATCAAGAGCCCATTGGGCGAACTCCACGTTCAAATCCGGCCACATATACTGAAGTTTTTACTGATATTCGTAATCTTTATGCCGAAACAAAACTGTCACGCGAACGCGGTTATGGTCCAGGAAGATTCTCATTTAACGTTAAAGAAGGTCGTTGTGCGGAGTGTGATGGCGATGGAGTAAAACGGATTCAAATGAACTTTCTTCCTGATGTTGAAGTGCAGTGCGAAAGTTGTGGGGGTAAAAAATATAATAAGGAGACACTGGAAGTAAAATATCATGATAAGAGTATTTTTGATATTCTCGATATGCCAATTGAAGAGGCACGAGAATTCTTCTCGAATCGTCAGAAAATTTATCATAAGATTAAGACCTTAAATGATGTGGGTCTTGGCTATTTAAAACTAGGGCAATCTTCAACTACCTTATCAGGTGGTGAGAGTCAAAGGATTAAACTAGCCTATGAGTTACAACGACCTCAAACGGGAAGAACCCTTTATGTTTTAGACGAACCGACCACCGGACTTCACACTGATGATGTGGCAAAGTTAATTAAAATTCTTCAATACTTAGTCTCGCTTGGAAATTCAGTCTTGGTAATTGAGCATAATCTTGATATGATAAAGATAGCGGACTATATTATTGACCTTGGTCCAGATGGCGGCTATCGCGGCGGACAAGTCGTGGTAACTGGCACTCCTGAGGAAGTAAGTCAGCATCCTAGCTCATACACGGCTAAGTATGTGAAGGTTGAACTTGAAAAAGCCAAGCATGAAGGAGAAATATGGCGTTAGTAATTATTGGAACTATCCTTGCCCTAATAAGTATTACTTATGGGATTTTCTTATTGGTGCAGTGTAAACGCGACCGTCGCGGGAATTTAATTCCAAAGTTTAAATTAATCGGTCTTAATGCCTTACTTAGTTTTATTGGGTTTATGTTGCTAGGATTTGGAATTGTCACGCTAAAAGAAGCCGTGCTTGAGTGGTATGAAATTGTCGATTTTGTTTTGGGACATCTTCTATTTTATGCCGCGATTTTCTTACTTATTAGTACTTATTTTATCTATTTTCATGTGGAGTTAAAGGATCGTCTCTTCCGTAAATATGTTTATCAAATTATGCTTTATAGCATTATTCCTCTCGTGCTTGGGGGCTGGTTACTAGCCCAAGGTTGGGCTAATCATTTAGTTTACCCCTTAGTTAAGGGTATTTCTCTTAATCCTTTTGGTGTGGTGCGATCAGGGAGTTTTCAAGGCATTTCCTTCTACGCGGTTTTCATTTTAATTGGCGCTTTAGTAGTCTTAAAAATCACTGACTATAAGCTTTATAAGCAATATGGTAAACATGGCATTGTAGATTTAGTCTTCATTGTTGGGCTGTTATCAGGAATTATCGGAGGACGATTATTCTATGTCCTTGGTGAATTAGATCAGTATATTGGTCGTCCTTTTGTTGAATGGATTGCCGTTTGGGAAGGCGGAATCACAATCCTTGGAGGGATCTTAGGAGGTGCGGTTGGTGGTGTTATTTGTTTCTTAATTCAGCACCGTAACCGCTATAACATTTGGTTGGTCGCGGATATTGCGATTCCCGCGATTTTCTTAGCTCAAGCCATCGGAAGATGGGGTAACTTCTTTAATATTGAAGTTTATGGTCATCCCATCTCAATTGAAGGTCTTTGGTTTGTTCCACGCTTTATTCAGTTACAATATGATGTCGCAGGACCAGGTGCCGCCTCTGGCATGATGTACATGCCTTTATTCTTAATTGAAGGCCTCTTAAATGTGGCGGGTTACTTTATTATTACCTTAGTCATTAAAAGAATCTTCCGTAAGTACTATAAGTTTGGTGATCTAGCCTTCCTTTATGTGGTATTCTATGGGATTATCCGTGCTTGTCTTGAGCCAATCCGTGATACTGCCTATATTATGGGTGGTGATAACATCGGCTTTACCTGGTCATCGCTTTGGGCCTATGGCTACATCTTAGTTGGCATTCTTGGAATTGTTGGTAATCATTTAATTCGTCGTTTTATCTTAAAAGAAAAGGCGATGAACCAACGATATAAGGTTCTTATTTTTGATATGGATGGCACCATTGCCAATACCGATCAGATGATTAATGTTACCTATCGAACCTTATATAAAAAGTATCGCCCTGATTTTGAGCCTACTGATGATTATTTATTAACTTTTTCAGGCCCCGCGACAGAAGAAACCCTTAAGCGCGAATTTCCAGGTCAAGACCAAAAAGATATGTTTAATGAATATCTAAAAGTTTCTAAGGAAAACTACGAAAAGACGATCACCCTTTATGAAAATCAACTGGAAGTTTTAAAAACACTAAAGCAACAGGGTTATAAGCTCGCGATTGATACTAATAAAGAGACGAGTCTTACTAAATATACCTTAGAGTTATTTAAAATGGAGACATTATTTGATTTTGTGGTGGGTCTTAATGATGTAAAACACATTAAGCCAAACCCTGAGGGAGTCGATAAAATCATTCAACACTTTGGCGTGAAGCCAAGTGAAGTTCTCTTTGTTGGTGACACTAAGTATGATTATTTAACAAGTAAAAATGCGGGGATTGACTGTGCGTTATTTATCTTTCGAGGTAAAGATGATCCAGCACGAGAAATTAACAGTCGGTATCATTACGATTCATTTGACGGACTTTTGAAGGGGTTATCACGCGAATGATTGCTTATGAAGTCATTATTA
>JAISVG010000078.1 GCA_031271635.1 Erysipelotrichaceae bacterium | reverse complement strand
CGCATGCTCCGAACCACCAATATATAAGTCAACTGGAAGCCAGTGATCAATGAGTTTTTGATCAGCAAGGGCCTGATTATTATGGGGATCAAGATAACGAATGAAATACCAGCAACTTCCGGCCCATTGAGGCATGGTGTTAGTTTCACGACGTCCTTTCTTCCCATCAATAGTAACATTGACCCAAGACACGGCATTAGCAAGTGGTGACTCTCCGGTTCCACTTGGCTTATATTCCTCTAAATCAGGAAGTACTAAGGGGAGATCTTGATCTTTTAAAGGAACAATGATGCCATCATCAAGGGTCACCACGGGAATCGGTTCTCCCCAAAAGCGCTGGCGCGAAAAGAGCCAGTCACGGAGTTTATAGTGAACTACTGCGGTGGCTAATTGTTTAACACTTAAAACCTTTAATAAAACTTCTTTCGCGGGTTCAGTTAAGAGACCATCAATTAGTGGAGAGTTAATATGAGGCGCATCATCGATCATTGCATTCACGCTGATATCGCCAATGAGGACTTGTTTCACTGGCAGCTGGTTTAATTTTGCGAATTCATAATCACGTTCATCATGGGCTGGGACTGCCATCACCGCACCGGTTCCATAAGAAGCCAAAACATAATCAGCAAGATATATCGGAATTCTTTCCTCATTAATCGGGTTAATCGCATAGGCACCAGTAAAGACACCATGTTTCTCTTTAGCCGTGCCACGTTCAAGGTCAGACTTATTACTAGCGGCCGCTTGATATTGTTTCACCGCCTCAAGATGTTCTTTAGTCGTGATTTTTAGGGCTAAGGGATGCTCGGGGGCTAAACAACAATAAGTGCAGCCATATAAGGTATCAAGTCTCGTGGTAAAAACTTTAAAACTATCATTAGTATCAAGGACCTTAAAAATAATCTCTGCTCCTAAGGATTTTCCTATCCAGTTCCGCTGCATATCAAGCGTGGAGATCGGCCAATCAAGTAATGATAAATCTTCCAGTAATGCTTCTGCATAAGCAGTAATCTTGAGCATCCATTGTCGCATTGGCTTCCGAATGATTTCAAAGCCACCAACCTCTGATTTTCCATCAATCACCTCTTCATTAGCTAAAACCGTGCCGAGGGCAGGGCAAAAGTTTACTGGGATATAATCAACATAGGCTAAATCTTGCTCATATAATCTTAAGAAAATCCACTGGGTCCAGTGATAATATTCGGGAACTGAGGTATTTACTTCCTTTGAATAGTCATAACTAAAGCCCATTGTCTTGAGCTGACGGCGGAAGTTATTAATGTTATGTGTCGTAAATTCAGCTGGATGACGGTTCATCTTAATGGCATATTGTTCCGCCGGAAGACCAAAGGCATCATAACCAATGGGATGAAAGACATTATAGCCTTGCATTTTTTTAAATCTCGCGACAATATCAGTCGCCGTATAGCCTTCAACATGACCGACATGAAGGCCGGTACCGCTGGGATAAGGAAACATATCAAGGACATAGAACTTAGGTTTTGAAAAATCATAAAGATCAACCTTGAAGGTTTGATGATCTTCATAGTATTTTTGCCATTTTTTTTCAATTGTTTTGTGGTCGTACATATTTTCTCGCTTACTAATAAATTATACAAGAATTCTGACTTTTAGTACCACGACAACAAATATCAAGTATCAAGCGAGTTTAACCAATTAAAATGTCAAACTGTAGACGTAAAACTATCGTTTTGCGACTGTCATTTTTCATGTAATCGTAGTCTATGACTTTATTCTTTTCTAAAAAATATTTCACTGTGGCACTATTATCTTATAATGTAGGTAGATAAAGGAGCAGAATATGGGAGTAAGTCTAGTCATTATGACGATTGTTTTAAGTTTAGGAGATACCTCAAATGCTGCTGAGAGCAATATGCTGATTAAAAATGCTCCAATAATTGGAGCAGATATCGGCCGTAAACCAGTAGCAGAACCACCTGTGAGAAGACTTTATGAAACCGGAATTGATTTTTTTAATTCGATGGAAGTTCACTTTGATCGAACTGAAACTTGGGTTGAAGATGGAGTAACAAGAAGATCGCCACAATTATTTGGAGTCGCCTCTTTAGGCCGCGAAGATTTTGATTTTAAAATCACTGGAGATTTTGAAACTCCTCACGACAGTTTTATAGTGGATCGTGATTATTATCCGATATATGTGTATGGACCAGGTTTTTTGACTTTAAAAGTCCAAGTAGATTATCCTATTGATGGTGTTACTGAACCAGAACATGCTTTATTTCAAGTAAAAACCATCAAACAGGATGTAGTTTATATGGGATACTATCAGTTTAGTGAACCGCAAGTGGCGGAAAATCATACGGTAGGAATGAGACAAAAACTGTATCGTAGTTTTGAAGGAAACAGCTGTATCCATATTAAAGAGCCTACGCTATTTTTTCTTGCGGCTTCCTATCTTGTTCCAGAACGATCTAATAGTCCTCATCAAGGAACTTACAAAATGACCGGATCGTATGTTTATGATACTGATGATTTTATTGATCTTGATAAAGAAATTTCAACAATGAGATTTAATAAAGGCGCGAAAATGGCCTTATGGTTATCTAATTATGATCTTTTCTCAGAACGTAAAAATGTTAAACCATTTTCAACTCCGGTGGGAAGTAGTTTCAAGATTGCCGAACATTTACACGCGAAGGCTCATGGGATGCGTAATGGTACCATTCATGAGCAAGCAGCCTTATATATATTTGATCGCGATATTAAAGTGATGACCGGAAAGATCCTCCAAGCTCTAAAAGAAGAGTTGACTCCGATACACATAGAACTAGTAAGAAGAAAGGCCGTCATTGAATCCTTCATTGTAAAAGCTGATCTGTTAAGCGGCGCGCTCAGTATTGTTGGAACATTATCTCAGGGTTTTCCACCGCTTTCTGTCGTACTGAAAGGCTTCGCATTTGGGATTGAGTTAGCATTACCAATTATTTCTTATTTTATTCCAACAAAAGAAATCGAGGCCATTGAAAAATTCTTTCAGTATGCCGACGCCCTGGAAAACGTTGTTACAATGTCAATCAATAATACAGTTGACACTTTAAGACTACCAATATTCTATAAGATTAGTAATGGTGTCGCTCAGTACTTTGAGAAAGATCTTTATGGTTCATATCATTTTACATATGATGGAGCGATTGATGTAATTCCCGCGATTGAAGGTAATTTCGAGGGAAATAGAACCGTTAGAGGAACAGTTTATCCAATTAGAAATAAAGCAGATTTTGATAAAGCTTTAAGAAGAGAAAAAATATATCAAGAAGATGTAGTTACTGGGGGAGTGACACAACTGCCTACAGGACAAAGAAATGATTGGTATGGCCATTCCATTGGTCTTCGTTTTGGTGAATATAAATGGTTTAGATTTCTTGCTCCTCACGATGATACATATACATTTAGATTTCATAGTTATGGTAATGTTACAGTAGAGTTATTTAAGGAACCTGTTCCCGGAAGAAGCGCAATAAATCTAATTGATGCTTATTCTACAAAGGATCAAACGGCTGAATTTTCAAAAGCAATGGAGACTGATGATCACTACTTCATTCGAGTAAGGGAGACTGACTGGGGTGAACTGCCTTTGGAAGGACTTAATACTTTTATCGGTGTAATGCACGATAAGAATATTACCTATAACAAGGTTCCAGATACTCATTATCATATTGTGAAGGATGAATTCGGACAAGAATATATGGAAGAATGTCATTCTGATCCTTATTATGGCGAAAAACACGAACCATCGTTTCTAGAACGTTTCACAAGAGGATATATTCGTGATCCAAGAATCTGTCATCATTGTTACCAAATGATTGATTCACATTTCGTGCCACCTAGAGGGCTTGATTTTGAAGATAAGTTTCCTGAAGGTCCGGATTTTGTTACTCTTGAAGGTTCATATTTCATCAAGAATACTGATTCCATCAGTGAATCTACCCTCGCTTTCGATATTGAAGAAGGTGTTTCACGGATATGGTATTGTCTTGGTCTTGAGAATGCGAACAAAATATTTATAATGAATACAACGGTTTCTATTGAAACACTTGACTCTCATAACGAATGGAAACGTCAACGAGAGATTCCGGCGAATGATTTTATCAACTCTAAAAACTATGAGACCATTGTTTCTTCAGGAACAACAAAAATAAGATTTATAATCACAACGAGAATAGGCTCTGCGGCAGAAAGAGGGAAAGTATCCCTTAGTGATCTCTATTTCTTTAGGAGCTTAGTATAATAGAAACATGAAACTCAAACACCTTCACCTCATACCCATTCTTCTCCTATCCTTTTCTTCATGTGATGATAGTAATATCGAGCAAGAGTTAATTATTGAAAGCACTTCTGTTTGTCTACGTGAATATGTTAATCTTGATGAACTAATAATGGTTAACACCACCATTTATCCTAGTGAAGAGTTAATCTTCTATGCCGAGAATCCTGAAATAGCAGTTGCATATAACTTTCTTCCTAATCATTTTGCTTATGGGATGGGAGTTGGTACTGGGATAATACATGTAACTCATCGAACTGATTATCTACGTGAGGAAACACCACTTGCTACCATTCAAGTTGAGGTAGTTGTGAATGATGAGTTGCTTCCAAAAGAGGTAATCGTACCGACAATCAATAATCCAATGCAGCGTTATTATTCGGTTAATCTATCACTAGGAGAACATAAATGGTTTAGGCTATTCGCTCTTGAAACCAATGACTATTCATTTGAATTTCATAGTAAAGGTAATGCCACCGCCGAATTCTTTCGTGAAATGGTTCCAGGAAGAAGTACAGAAGGTTTATTAAGAACAGAGACTGTTAGTAATCGCGGACAACATTTTCCACTGCCAATGGAAGAGGGTGAGTGTTATTTTGTTCGTATTCATGAAGCTAATTGGGGAGAATTACCCGGAGAAGAATCTTCAACATATATCAGTGTATTTATCGCCTCTTTGATATCTTAATCAATGTTTATGGAACTCAAACACCTTCACCTCATACCCATTCTTCTCCTATCCTTTTCTTCATGTGATGATAGTAACTACATGAGAATTAAACATACTGAGCAAGTAAAAAGCTCATGAAAGCAAATGAGATTATACAATTATTCTGACTTTTAATGCCACGATAACAAATATCAAGTATAATATTTTTGCCCCTCTGTGGCGGAAGTGGTAGACGCAGTGGACTCAAAATCCACCGGTTAACAGCCGTGTCGGTTCGAGTCCGACTAGAGGGACCAAACATGACTATCCAAGAGTCTTAATGAAACAAGACTTATAGTGAACTATCCTACCCAATATCATTTACTAATACGGAAAAAGGAATAGTACTTCGTAAGAGGTACTTATTTTCATGTTTGAACATGGTCAAAAGCACAAAGTTTATCATTAGTATTAACAGTTTGTTTGTAATGCTTGCAGTTTTGTAGCTGCTTACGAAACTATTCTACTCCTTTACAAAAAATGAATTAAAGAATGTAGAGAAATCATGGAGTAGGCTATAACAAACAAGGTAGATTTTCAAAATCATAAAATGAATATCCATAAAGTGGATGAAAATTATTTTCAGATTGTCGTAACGAGTTTTTTAGATAAAAGCTAACACCATATAATCAGATCAAAAAGCAAATAAAAGCCATTTTAATCGCAATATGAAAATGATATAACCAAGAAAACAATATACAAAAGCATCAAACCTAAAATGAATTTCAGTGCAGAGAGATTTACCCAAGAAGTGAAGAAATGGTAAAATATGAACATGAAAATCACAGTAATAAATGGCACACAGAATAGGGGTTGCTCCTATAAAATGAAAGAAATGTTTTTAAAAACCTTGGGAGATGGGCATGATATCACCGAATTCAATCTCCCAAAAGATCTTCCAGTTTTTTGCACGGGCTGCAAAGCATGCTTTCATCAAGATATCAGTATTTGCCCTAATAAAAAATATACGATTCCGATCTGGGATAGTTTTAAAAACGCGGATGTTATTGTAATAACCTCATCAGTCTATGTGCTTCATGCATCAGCCCAAGTAAAAGCCATGCTTGACCATTTTGGTTCAAAATGGCTCGCACATTCTCCTGACAAAGAAATGTTTCTTAAGAAGGCTGTCATCATCACAAACTGTGCCGGACAAGGGATGAAGAATGTAATCAAAGACATCGGCGCTAGTTTAGATTTTTGGGGAATAGCCAAGCGATATAGCATCAAGCAAGCATTATTCTATACAGACTGGGATAAGGTGGATGCAAAAACGAAAGCAAAGATCAATAAGCAATGCATAAGTGTGGCAAAGATGATTCAAGAGCCAGTCAAAAAACCTCGCTTTAAGATTCGGTTTCTCTTTAACATGATGAAATTGGCCCACAAGAAATTGATCCATGATCGCCTTCAAAAAGATGGTGAACCCGAAACCAAAGATTACCAATACTGGAAAGAACAAGGTTGGTTTGACGGGAATAAACCTTGGGATAAGAATAAGGCATAAGCACTAATCGCCTCTTAATAAACAAAATTCAAAGTTTACTGAAGAAGAAGCAGGTATATCTTTGGATTTTATTTAAAATCGAAATACATTTTTAACTATTAGACAGAGTCATGCTTTTATTTATTATAGTAAAGAATCCTATCTATGTCATAATAGAAATAATTCTTCATTTATAAATAAAGCGAGCTTTTTTGAAGTCGTCCATGGATTAATGGAATTATCAAAGCATTGGTATTGTCTATGTTCTTTAATAAGAAAAATTAACGAACCTTCTAGATTTGATTCGATAAATTGATACTTTCTCATTAATTCACCTTCCAATATTAAGTCTTTTTACCGCTGCTCTTTCAAATATCCTCTTTTCTTGAAGAGTTTCAACTACTCTTGAAATCTGTCCCCAACTCTTATTTAAAGCCGATGTCACATCACTAATCGTAATATATGGTTATGCTTATTTATTTAACTACATCTAGGTCGTGTGGGTTTAATATGACATCAGGTTGTTGATTATGTGTCATATTAAATGACATGTTAAACGAGAATTCGAAATCAGAAAGCATATTCCTATATGAATACTTAAAACTCTCGCCTTATCGCATAAACTAAATACCTAGAGAATCCTGCTGCATATGCTTCTAAAATACCATTACAGAATTCATTAGCGATGCAACTATCAAAATGCGATAAAATTCCACAAAACAATATAATTCATATGAGTGCAGAGGAATCACAAAAACCTAGATCAAAGAAGTAAATAATCTTGAAAATTTAAAACTAGAATTAACATTTAGAAATCCATAATCACGATTTAAAGCCCATTTTATCAGTCTATTACTCCATTTTTCATGAATTTTCAGCAGAAAAGACAATATTACGGTGGTAAAGATTCTCTCGCCATTTTGTTTGATAAAATGCCATTAAGAGAACGAAACCAAGGAGATAAGAATGAATCAAGAGAATCAAAAGACTAACGATGCTTTACTTGTAGCAGCCAAAAGCCCTGTTTCTGAAGTTTTAAAGTCTTATAATCAAAGTGAAACCGGCTATAACGAAAGTCAAGTCACCAATAGTCGTAACACTCACGGCAGAAACGAAATCATTCATAAAAACAAGAACACTATCTTCCGCCGTGTCTTCGCCTCCTTTATTAATCCTTTCGTCTTGATTCTCATCGCTCTTGCAGTAGTCTCCTTATTTACCGATGTCATTTTCGCAAAACCTGGAAGTAAGGATCCCGCGACAGCCATCATCATTTTCATCATGGTATCCATTAGTGGGCTTCTTAAGTTCTTTCAAGAAAATAAATCCTTTAACGCCGCTAATAAGCTGAAGTCACTCATTCAAAATACTGCGAGTGTCATTCGAGACGGAACCGCGATTGAAGTGCCCTTTAAAGAAATTGTAGTTGGAGATATCATCACGCTTGCCGCAGGCGATATGCTTCCGGCAGATGTAAGAATCATTCAGCATAAAGATCTATTCATTTCTGAGGCAGCCTTAACTGGCGAATCACATCCTAGTGAAAAACTCGCCGAATCACTCCAGTTTGAACACCAGAATCCGCTCGAACTAAATAATCTTGCTTTCATGGGTTCAAATGTCATTTCTGGCTCCGGACACGCCATCGTGCTTGAAGTTGGAAACGAGACCCTCTTTGGTCGTATCAGTAAAAATCTTACGGAAAAGCGCGTTCCTACCGCCTTTGAAAAAGGGGTCAACGCCACTAGTTGGCTCCTCATTCGTTTTATGTGCATCATGGTCCCAATTATTTTTGTCATCAACGGACTTTTTAAAAACTTCATCTTCCATCTTGATCCCCAAGAAGCATGGCTAAACTCACTTTTATTCGCCCTCGCGGTCGCGGTGGGACTAACTCCTGAGATGCTACCGATGATTGTAACCACTGGCCTGGGTAAGGGTTCTGTCAATATGGCAAAGCATAAAGCTATTGTTAAAAACATTGATTCAATTCAAAACTTTGGCTCAATTGACATCCTTTGTACTGATAAAACAGGCACTCTCACACAAGACCAAATTGTTCTTGAACAATACCTTGATGTTTTAGGACATCCTTCCACTAGAGTGCTTAGGCACGCAATTCTCAATTCCTATTTCCAAACTGGAGTGAAGAATGTTATGGATCTTGCGATTTTAAAACATATCGATGATGAAGAGATTAAAGATGCCATTAAGAACTACCAGAAAGTTGATGAAATCCCCTTTGATTTTGTAAGACGCCGGATGAGCGTTGTGACCAAAGACTTAAAAGGAGTTACGCAGTTAATTACCAAAGGCGCGGCCGAAGAGATCCTCGACATCTGTAAATATGCCTCTTACGAAACGGTCGTCGAAATTACTCCGGAACTTCAGAGTAAAATTGATAAAGCCCTCGAAAAACTCTCGAAAGATGGGTTTCGGATCTTAGCAGTCGCGGAAAAGCACCATCCACCTGTTGCCGGGCTTTTCACTGCAAAAGATGAAAACGAGATGGTCTTAATTGGCTTTCTCGCCTTTCTTGATCCACCAAAAGACTCAGCCAAAGCAGCGATTAAAGCTCTTAAGGAACGAGGAGTTCTCGTGAAGGTATTAACTGGGGATGCTCTTACCGTAACTCAACATGTCTGTAAGGAAGTTGGGATTTCGGCAAAAAAAGCTCTTGTTGGAAGCGAAATTGCCCTAATGAGTGATGCCGAACTCGAGAGCGTGATCGATGATATTACTATTTTTGCTAAATTAAATCCCGAACAGAAAAAACGTGTGGTTACCTGTCTTAAGAATAAAGGTCATGTTGTTGGCTTCATGGGTGATGGCATTAATGATGCTCCAGCGCTTCGGGCTGCGGATGTCGGAATCTCCGTTGATACGGCCGTTGATATTGCCAAAGAAAGCGCGGATATCATCCTTCTTGAAAAATCCTTAATGATTTTAGAACAGGGAATTATTGAAGGACGAAAAACCTATGCCAACATTATTAAATACATTAAAATGGCCGCCTCTTCAAACTTTGGAAATGTTTTTTCCTTAATCTTCGCTGCCGCCTTACTCCCCTTTCTTCCAATGCTACCCATTCAAATTCTCATTTTAAACTTGATTCATGATATCACCTGTATTGCAATGCCATGGGATAATGTTGATCCGGATTACATTCTTCATCCTCGGAAATGGGAGGCCAAAGGGATCGGGCGTTTCATGCTCTGGTTTGGTCCCGTTTCCTCCATCTTTGATTTAACAACTTATGCTCTTATGTTCTTTGTCATTTGTCCGGTTCTTGTTGGTCTTCCAAGTGGAATGGCATTCTTTAGTGCTTCAGCTACCGATA
>JAISVG010000065.1 GCA_031271635.1 Erysipelotrichaceae bacterium | reverse complement strand
AGGTGAGGCCACCGCAATCACGGTTTTCCGCGGCCTTGGACCAAAGTTTTTCCAAAATTTTAAAAACGCCAAGTTCATTAGAACGAAGATTACTCAAGAAATCACTTCCTTGAAAGATTTTCAGAAAGTCCTTAAAGAATTTGAAACTGCAACTTAATTTGCAGCGTTAACTTTAATTTGATAGAATAATAGGTATGAGAAAAGTAAAGTTGATTATTGATTCTACCGCTGATATGCTCCCCGAGGATTACCTTAAATATGATGTTGAAATCGTCCATTTATATGTAATTTTAAATGGTGTTGAGAAAAAATCTGTTGAGGTAACTCCAGAAGTGCTTTTTAAATATGTTGAAGAAACCAAGAAGCTTCCTAAAACGGCTGCGATTTCAAGTGAAACCATTAAAGAAGTTTTTGTTAAATTCTTGGACCAAGATTATGATATTGTTTTTATCAGCATTGGAAAGCAAATGTCTGGCACCTACAATTCCGCAAGACTTGCCGCAGAACAACTTGATCCTACCAGAGTCCATGTTGTTTCAAGTGAAGTTGTTTCAAGTGGTACCGCGCTTTTAATTGAGAAAGCCGCAAAGCTTCGCGATGCTGGAAAAGGTGCTAAAGAAATTGCCGACATTCTTACTGCAACTGCTCCAAAAGTCGTCTGTCAGTTCATCATTGACACCTTAGATTATTTATATATGGGAGGAAGAGTTTCTTCCTTAGGACGTTTTCTTGGCCAAGCCTTCAGAATTCACCCTTATATTAGATGTAAGGATGGGAAACTCGAAGTTTTCAAAAAACCCATGGGTAAACTTTCAAAATGCTATCAAGAAATGGTCAGTCAGTTTAAAAAAGAACTGCCTAATATTGAAACCGATGTCATCTATGTAACCCACTGCATGGGAGAAAAAGAAGACGTTGACATGATTGTAAATGAAGTTAAAAGCGTCGTCGATCCTTCAATTGTGAAAATCACCACAGCTGGAAGCGTCATCTCTTCACACTGTGGTCCAAGAACGATTGGAATCCTTTATATTCTGAAAAACTAATTAGATAGAGAACATAATAAAAGGCGCTTCGTAATAGCGCCTTTTTCTTACCTTTAATTACTTCCTAAAAAATCAACTTTTCTGACTTAAGATCAAATAAGTGGCCCTTCTTCATATCAAAGAGAATCTTCAAATGATCTTTTGTAGTAATAATCTTTGAAGTCGGAACTTTACTGACTAAATCAATCCCGCCAAAATCCGTATGAACATAATATTCATGTCCTAAGAGTTCTGCCACGCTTACTTCAATATCGAAGAGCTCGAGATGCTCATATTTAGCGATGTTCTCCGTGGTTGCTTCATGAACATCCTCAGGCCTAATTCCAAAGACTAATTCATGAACCCCTGAGATGAGTTCCTTGATCTCTTCACGTTCCTTTTTAAGAATATCAATCTGTGATTGAAGATTAT
This sequence comes from Erysipelotrichaceae bacterium, assembly GCA_031271635.1. Taxonomy (GTDB): domain Bacteria; phylum Bacillota_I; class Bacilli_A; order RFN20; family CAG-826; genus JAISVG01. The sequence goes on along the minus strand of JAISVG010000065.1, from coordinate 1,572 downwards.
CCTTATCCGCGTCAAGTGCCGCATCAAATAAGTCATTTAGTTCCTTTAATTTGCTATCTTTTTCCGTGATGATTTGTTGGTAGTATTGATCGTGAGCCGCGACATATTGCGGCGCTAATTTCATTCTTTCGCCAGTTTTAAAAGCAATCTCGCCATTACTATAATGAACACGAAGGAAATTCATTGATGGAGAACCAATAAATCCGGCTACAAAAACATTCGCCGGATGATTGTAAATCTCAAAAGGAGTGCCGATTTGCTGGATATATCCGGCACGCATCACCACAATCCTCGTCGCCATAGTCATGGCTTCGGTTTGATCATGAGTAACATAAACTGTTGTCGCACCTAAAGATTGATGTAACTTAATAATTTCGGAGCGCATTTGCACTCTTAACTTTGCATCAAGGTTTGATAGTGGTTCATCCATTAAGAATACTTTCGCATTCCGCACGATTGCTCGTCCTAAGGCAACTCTTTGACGTTGTCCTCCTGATAGTTGTTTTGGCTTACGGTCAAGGTATTCTTCAATTTCTAAGATTCTGGCGGCTTCATGAACTCGGGCACGGATTTCATTTTTTGGGAATCTTCTAATCTTGAGGCCAAAGGCCATATTATCATAGACTGACATATGTGGGTATAAAGCATAACTCTGGAAGACCATCGCAATATCGCGATCCTTGGGAGTACGGTCGTTAGAGTAAACGCCATCAATCCATAGTTCGCCTCGTGTAATGTCTTCTAACCCGGCAATCATTCTTAAAGTTGTTGTTTTACCACAGCCTGATGGTCCAACTAAAACAATGAATTCCTTTTGTTTCACATCAAGATTAAAGTCAAAAACTACTTGAACCTTATTGTCATACACCTTATCAATATTTCTTAATGAAACATATTGATCCGAATGATCCTCATTAACTTCTAATTCAGCTGCGGGAACAGCCTCTTTAATCTTTGTCTCATCGTTTTCAATTTTATTTTTTTCCATACTGTTTATCCTCCTTTAATAAAATATGTACTAAATCTGATAGTTCTTGAATCTTAATGGTCGCGTCTTTAGCCTTTGCCATTGGACCGATACCGCAAGTAATAAAGTGTCCGGCTTTCGCAGCCGCGATTCCTGAGGCCGCGTCTTCAACAACAATTGCTTGTTCTGGAGTCACCCCCAGCATCTTCGCGGCAGTTAAAAAAACTTCGGGATCAGGTTTTGAGTTCATAATGTTGGTACCATCACTAATGGCATCAAACATCTTTAATAACCCAATCTTCTCAAGAATAAACTTGGTATTCTTACTACTACTACCAATCGCGAGTTTATAATTGAGTCTTTTTAAAATCTCTAATGCATTTCTTGCTTCGGGAGACACCGAATTATAATTAAGTGATTCAAGGAGATTTAAATAGTATTCATTCTTACGACGGGCAAACTCTAGTTTTTCTTCCTCGGTATAAGTGGCCTGACTTTTTTCTAGAATTATTTCAAGTGACGCCATTCTTGAAACGCCACGAAGTCTTTCGTTAGTTTTTTCATTAAACGGAATCCCTAGTTCATCAGCAAGACGTTTCCATGCT
>JAISVG010000063.1 GCA_031271635.1 Erysipelotrichaceae bacterium | reverse complement strand
CCAACGGTATGCGCACATTTTCTCGTCGGCTTATTAAATAAGTTATTATCATCATACATCGCATATAAAATCCGCCGTTGAACCGGTTTTAAGCCGTCACGAACATCCGGTATAGCTCGATCTTGAATCACTGTCTTCGCATATCGACCATAACGGTCCGACATGATGTTTTCAAGTTGTTCACTTAGAATATTTTCCGTTACTATTGGGGCCGAAACGGTGTTTTTCTTAGTCATTAGCAGTCTCCTTTACAAATGAGTCCTTTAAAGTAAAGTCAATATTAGAAAGAACCCACTGCTTTCTTTCGGCACTGGTATCACTTCCGGCCATGAGGGTTCGAATTGATTTATTAACGGCCATATCATTCTCAATAGCCACTTGAATAAGAGTTCGGGTTTTCGGGTCCATGGTTGTTTCCTTTAACTGAATCGCATCCATTTCTCCAAGTCCCTTATAGCGAGATACGCGGTACCCAGCTCCAATACGCTTTTTGGCCGCATCAAGTTCTTCGTCATTCCAAGCATAGATTTGTTGCATTTTTTTACTTACTTCCTTGCTAACACGGTATAAGGGAGGATAGGCAACATAAACCATCCCAAGATCAATTAATTGTGGCATATAGCGATAGAAAAAAGTGAGAAGGAGGGTCTGAATATGGGCTCCATCATCATCAGCATCAGTCATGATGATAATCTTTCCATACTTGCAATTCTTAACGTTGAAACCCTTTTTGATGCCCGCTCCAATGGTATTAATCATCGTTTGAATTTCTTCGTTTTGAAGAATTTTGGCATCATTCGCGGATTCGACATTTAAGGGTTTACCTCTTAAGGGCAAAATTGCCTGATGAAGGCGGTCACGACCTTTCTTGGCAGTACCTCCAGCGGAGTCGCCTTCAACAATGAATAACTCATTTTTTTCAAAGTCTTTTGATTGAGCGGGTGTTAGCTTATCGCTAAGAATAATGTCTTGCTTAATACTGGCCCTGATTTTTTTGCTATCTTCACGTGCCTTTCTTGCTGCTTCACGCGCCTTTTTCGAGGCATAACATTTTTCAATTAGTTCCAAGGAAAACTTTTTGTTTTCACTTAGATAGTACTTAAATTGTTCATAAATAAAGGCTTTGACAATTGGTTGGACTTCCGGTGTGTTAAGACTATCTTTTGTCTGCCCTTGAAGTTCCATTTTCGAACCAGTGGGAATCTTGACCGAAATAATGGCAACAAGACCCTCATAAATATCGATTCCTTCAAGTCTTTCTTTTCCCTTTAAAAGGTTATTGGCGAAGGCAAAATCATTGATCGCCTGCGTAAGTCCTGCTTTAAAACCTGAAACATGGGTGCCACCATTTTTGGTGCGAATGTTATTAGCAAAGGAAATTAAGTATTTATCATTATCGCCATCGCTATAAAGTTCATCACAGAATTGAAGCGCGATTTCGCTTTTGATTTCACCTTTATTGTCTTCAAAATAGGCAATTTGACCAATTTTCTTAGTTTGTGACTGGGTTAACTCCGCAATATAATCTTTGAGGCCGTTTTCATAATAAAAAACTTCTTCGCTGTTTTTATTCTTTTCATTAATCAAAATGAATTTAACACCCTTTAAAAGATAGGCATTTTCTTGAAGATAAGCCGCTAAGACGTCATATTTAAATTCAATTCCGGACTTAAAAACTAAGATATCAGCTTTAAATCTAACCGTCGTTCCAGTTTTATTCGTAGTGCCAGTTACCAGTAAATCCTGTTTTAACTTACCACCTTTTTCATATTGTAGGGTATAGATCTTTCCATCACGGCAAATTGTTACCGTTAAGTATTCACTAAGCGCGTTCGTTACTGTCACTCCAACTCCGTGCATCCCTCCTGAAACTTGATAAGCCCCATCTTCTTTAAATTTTCCTCCCGCGTGAAGATATTCAAAAACGGCCCGTGCGGTAGAAATATTCTTTTCTTTATTAAGAGAAACGGGAATGCCTCTTCCCTCGTCAATCACGGAAACAGAGTCATCCTTATGAAGAATGACCGTAATCTTTTTCCCAAAGCCTGCAAGAGCCTCATCAATGGAGTTAGCAACAATCTCTTTTACTAAATGATGAAGTCCGGAACTTGAAGCCGAACCAATATACATTGCGGGGCGAAGTCGAACCGCTTCCATTCCCTCAAGAATCTGAATATCGGACCCATCATACTTATTATTTGCCATGCTTATTCCTCATAAAAACTAAGTTTATTTTATCTTAACATTGACTTATAGTCAATTAAACCACAAAAATGTCCAGAAATAATGAGATATTTCTTTTTATGAAAAAAATATTTTTATCGAGATATTTTGTAAATCATGAGAAATGGCTATAATTAACTTATGCAAACTTTAATCACCATCTTCCTCACATTAGGCTTCCTCTTAATGGGTTACTTATTTGGTTCAATTTCTTGGGGAGTCATTCTTAGCAAACGCTTTAAAAAACAAGACATTCGTGACTTAGGAAGTGGCAATGCCGGAGCTACCAATGTTGGCCGTGTCTTTGGAAAAAAGATTGGAGCCCTCGTCATGATTCTTGACATTTTTAAAACTATTATTCCTGTTAGTGTAGCTTTTATTATCTACTATTTCGCTTTTATTCAAACTGGGCTTTATCAAGATGCTCTCCTCTTAATTGATGGAGTTCCGCTTCGTCTTTTCTATTTTGCGGGCTTTGGAAGCGTGATCGGTCACGTCTATCCTCTTTTCTATGACTTCCGTGGCGGAAAGGCTGTAGCAGGAGTCTTCGGACTTGTTTTAGCAATTAACTGGCTTTTTGCCATCCTTATTGCATTAACCTTCTTATTAATTTTAAAGATTACAAAGTATGTTTCTCTCTCATCGATCACTTCAAGCGTCGTAATTTCGGTAATGTTTTTATTTGGTGCGATCTTCCTTAATGTCCTTAGATTTTCTTTCTGGGAAGGAATAATTGCTTCGCCGTTTCTTGATACAAATTATGAAGCATTTATTATCATTGCCATCTCAAGTATCATTCTGATCGCAAGACATCACACCAATATCACTCGCCTTATTAATAAGACCGAAAGAAAAATCACTTGGTTAAAGTGATTGATACTTTTTTAAAAAAACTTCCTACTGTTTGTTCATTGAATTCATAATCGAACGAATCTGTGCTTCGGTGGGTTTACGACCCATTTGAGCATACATCGCGCGGATATGTTTTTCACTAATTGGTGGGTTTTTCTTAAGTTGTCGTTTAAAAAGGGCACGTGCCCCAAAGTAGCCAGCAACACCACCACCTATTAATGCGGCGATAACTAAAAGAACCCAAGCCCATGTTTCCATTATTTTTCTCCTTGTGCGCGGCCATCATAGGTACCATCATCGGTTCTTACCATGATAACCTCACCATTTTCAATAAACATCGGGATTTTAACTTGATAACCGGTTTCCAGTGTGGCATTTTTCATGGCCTTTTGAACGGTATTGCCCGCGATTGCGTTATCAGTTTCAACTATTTTTAAAGCTACTTTCGCAGGTAAAGAAATTCCGAGAATCTCATCTTCATAACTAGTAATATCAATCATTGATTCTGGTTTTAAAAAATTCAGTTCCCAGGTAAGACGAGTCTTACTAATCTCAATTTGTTCATAGGTACTTGGATCCATGAATACTAAATCATCTCCAGCATCATAAAGATATTGCATCTGTTTTTTGTCAAGTTTAACAAGTTCCACTGTATAGCCAGAATTCCTGGATATTTCAGTTACTGATCCAGTTCTTAAGTTCTTAACCTTAACTTTGGCCACCATTTTTCGCATCGCCGTCTTATTTAGTAAAATATCTAAAACCGTGAGTAACATTCCTTCATCAATGAAGTAATTTCCTGGTCTTAATTCTGTTACATTAATACTTCCCATATTTTCTCCTAT
>JAISVG010000091.1 GCA_031271635.1 Erysipelotrichaceae bacterium | reverse complement strand
GGCATCTTCATGGCAGGTATTTCGCAGATTTCCGTTACCTTTAATAATCTTTATCATACTTCAACCAAAGAAGTGGTCCAACATCGTTTCGCGGGATTATCAACCCTTTCGCTCATTATCTTTTCCGTCTTGGTGGTTTCTACTTATGGTTTAACTGAAGGATTTATTAATGATATTCAGTTTTTAATTATGGGAGGTACTAAAGAAACCATTCTTCTTTCTAGCGATCCAATTAGGCAAAATATCTTTTTATTCATTTTCTGTTTTCAGACCCTTTCGCCGATTTTCTTACTACCAGTAACCTATGTTGATGATGCCTCTGGTCTTTCCAGAAAAAAAGTTTGGGTATCGCTAGTCTCTTTAATTGCAATGATAATCCTTTTTTACTGCTTTTTAGATCCTTTTAAGAATATTGATCTTGATTCTGGAATCTTTATGTTGTCGGTTATTGTCATTCTTCTCGTTCAAGTTTTTAATTATATTATCGGGATTCAGTATATTTTTAAATATGTCTTTAAGACTTCGGCGAAGACTCACTATAAAAAAGTGCTGTTTTGCCTAATTCCCATGATTATCTCCGCGATTGGAGCGGTGACAATCGTTTATTTAGTGGATCGATTCTTCCCAGTTTTTTCTGGTAGCGAAATCATCGCCTTTTTCATTAAAGGTCTTACAATCTTTAGCCTCTCAGTTGCAGTTCATATTCTTATTCTAAGAAAAACCGCGGAATTTGCTTTTGTGAAAAATACTATCCAAGGAATATTTAAAAGGTTTTTTAAAAGGAAATCAAAGGCCAAAAAGACTAATCCAAATTAGAATTTTTTGCTATTATTAAATTATGAAACGCATCGGTTTAGTTGCTCTTAATGCTGAAAAAGATTTAACCGTTTCACTTGCAACTTTGCTAAATGGGACGATCATTCCTTTAAAAAAGCAAGTTTTTTTTGATCAAGAATGTGTTTTTGAAATTAATCAGTTAATAGAATATGATCTTGTCTATATTGTGGCAAAGACGATTTCCGCCCCTGAAGTGACATATTTTCACATTGGGGCTGTTGCTGATTTACTAAGGCGAAACGGAGTTCAGCACATCCATTTAATCGCCCCATATCTTAGTTTTTCACGGCAAATCAATGATAAAAACCATCAAACTAATAGTTTTATTCTTTCATTACAACTACTTAAGCATGCTGGCATTAGCCGTATTTTTACACTTGATTTTCATAACCCGTTAACACAAGTTCCCTTAGAAATTCATAACATTAAGACTCAGCCATATTTAAAAGAGTTTATTTCGCCGACTGCTAAGATGGTGGTTATTTCTCCAGATCACGGTGGGAGCGAACGCGCTGAAACTTTAGCGCATGCTTTAGGGGTTGATGCTAAAAGCTTTAGGAAAGTTCGTGATGAAAACGGAATCAAGATTTCTTTTGCTGGAACCCTTCCATATCAAAGTGCAGTTATTGTTGATGATATTTTGTCAAGCGGCGAAACGATAAAGGAAGCAGTGCTTTTACTTCATAAGTCCGGTATTAAAGAAATAACTTTAGTTATTACCCATCTTGTCGAGCCACAAGTTCTATTAAAGCTAATGCAAGAATTTGAGTTTCGAAATGTTTTTGTTTTCAATAGTTTAAGAAAACCGCTTCTGGAACAGGTTAACTATTTAGTGATTGATAAACTGTTTTATGACGCAATCAAAGGAGAACAAAATGAATAAGCGCAAGATCATTAATCATATTGTGTTTATTTTAGTGTTTGTGGTGGTTGCAGTTCTAGTCGGTCTTCTGTTATACTATACAAGATAAGAAAAAAAGATGTTCTTGATAACCATCTAAAAAACAAGGAGAAGTCATGTTCAGTAATCGCGAAGTCGTCTTAAATGCTATGTTGGCAGCTTTATATTTTGCTCTCACTAGTCTTACCGTTTCAATTTCATTTATGCAAATTCAATTTCGTTTTGCTGAATTATTGATTTTGTTCTGCTTTTTCAATCGGAAATATGTCTGGGGGGTGACTTTAGGCTGTTTTCTGGCAAATTTAGTATCGCCTCTTGGTTTGGTAGACGTTGCTTTTGGGACTCTAGCGACGCTTCTTAGTGCGTTACTAATCAGTTTCTCACGACATTTATTGCTCGCGCTTATTTATCCCGTTTTGATTAATGGCTTCGTTGTTGGTCTTATGCTCTATTTTCTTTTCGAAGCACCATTTTGGTTATCATTCGCGGGAGTTTGTGCGGGCGAAGCAGTTGTAATGATCATTGGTTATGTCGTTTTCATGTTGCTTAAAAAGAATCGTGCTTTCTTTAAAACAATTGGAGCGACAAGGATGACTGATTTTAAATTCTAGATTTAGTGTTAAACAAGACTAAGCAGTGACAAAAGTCGACATTTTGAATATAATTTTATAGATGTCAAAAGATTTTGTTTTCACGGTTATACATGAAGATGGCAAGGCTCGCATTGCTACTTTTAAAACTAGTCATGGAGTGATCGAAACACCGGTTTTTATGCCTGTTGGTACCTTAGCAACAGTAAAGACCTTATCTAAAGAAGAATTAGATGCTTTAGGGGCTCAAATCATTCTTGGTAACACTTATCACTTATTATTAAGACCGACTAGTGCCCTAATTGCCGAGGCCGGAGGACTTCATAGTTTCATGAATTATCAGAAACCCATTCTAACTGATTCAGGAGGTTTTCAGGTATTTTCCCTCGCAAAAAGCCGTAAAATAACTGAAGCAGGGGTAACTTTTAAGAATCATTTAAACGGCGCAACAGTCTTTATGTCACCGGAGAGTTCGATTAAAACTCAAGAGGAATTAGGCAGTGATATTGCGATGTCCTTTGATGAATGTGTTAGTTATCCAGTATCTTATGAGTATGTTAAAGAGTCCCTCGCCCGAACTTTAAGATGGGCTAAACGTGGGAAAGATATACATCAAAGAAAGGATCAAGCTTTATTTGGTATTGTTCAAGGTGGAGAATTTCAAGATTTAAGAGAACAATCCGCGCGATCTTTAGTTGAGATTGGTTTTGATGGCTACGCTATTGGGGGGACCTCCATTGGAGAACCAAAAGAAGTGTTTCAAAAAATGTTAGTTGATGGGGTAAGATATTTACCATTTGATAAACCGCGATATTTAATGGGAGTAGGTTCGATTGATTACATCTTAAGCGGGATTGAACAAGGGATTGATATGTTTGATTGTGTTTTGCCGACAAGACTCGCGAGACATGGCTCTTTAATGACGATGGACGGACGGATTAATATTAAGAATGAAAAATACCGAAGCGACTTTACTCCGATTGAAGTTGAATGTGATTGCTATACATGTCAAAACTACACTAAGGCATATCTAAGACACCTCTATATTTGTGATGAGACATTAGGAAAACGTTTGATGTCAATTCATAATCTCCGGTTTTTAATGCGGATTGTGGCGGGTGCGAAAGAAGCAATTAAAGCCAAGCGGTTTTTAGAGTATAAAGAAGCGACGTTAAAGCGTTTTGGAAACAAGAGAGGCTTTTAATGGATATTGAATGTTTTAATTATCATTTACCAGAAAAACTTATTGCCCAGACTCCACCAGAACAGCGGGAGATGAGTAGATTACTTGTTTTGAATAAAACTACCGGAGAGATCAAAGATCAGACATTTTTCAATATTCTTGATTATTTAACTCCAAATGATGTTTTAGTTAGAAATAATACTCGTGTTATTCCGGCACGCTTATACGGTATGAAGAAGGTTACGAATGGCAAGGTTGAAGTCTTACTATTAAAAGATTTAACAAATAATCGATATGAGTGTTTATTAGGAAATGCAAGAATTGTGAAACAGGGTACTGAAATCATTTTTTCTATTAAATTATCGGCGATCTGCCGCGAAGTTTTAAGCGAAGGACGTCGTATTCTGGAATTTTTTTATGAAGGAATCTTTCTTGAACGCTTGGAAGAAATTGGTGAAATGCCACTGCCACCTTATATTAAAACGAAACTCCTCAATCAGGAGCGGTATCAAACAGTTTATGCCAAGGTTCCTGGCTCGGCGGCCGCACCAACGGCAGGTTTTCATTTTAGTGAAGCCTTATTAAAAGCAATTGAAGCAAAGGGAATTACTATCGTTGATATTACTCTTGAAGTGGGTCTTGGGACCTTTAAACCGGTTAAGGCGCAAGACACGACAGCCCATATTATGCATCATGAAACTTATAGTATTAATGAAGCGGCTGCGGAAGCTTTGAATGCTGCAAAGCGTGATCATAAGCGGATCATTGCGATTGGAACCACTAGTGTGAGAACCCTTGAAGCCAACTACCAAGAGTTTAACATGTTCAAAGCCGGAAACTATGAGACCGGAATTTTTATTACTCCAGGCTATCGGTTTCAGGCAGTAGATGCGATGATCACTAATTTTCATCTCCCGAAAACCACGCTTTTAATGTTAGTGAGTGCTTTTGCTTCGCGAGAATTAATCCTTAAAAGTTATCAGCATGCGATTAAACAGGAATATCGGTTTTTTTCTTTTGGAGATGCAATGTTTATTTATTAATATGAAACCGTTTAATGCTCATGATAATTATTTAAAAACAGTTGCCGAGTTAAAAACGAAGCCATCCCTTTTGCTTCATGTTTGCTGTGGTATCTGTGCGATGTATCCTTTGTTGGAATTAAGCAAGTATTTTAAATTAACTTTATTTTTTTCTAATTCCAATATTTTTCCGGTAAAAGAGTATCGTTTAAGGCTTAATGCTCTTAAAGAGTATTTAGATCTTAAAGGTTATGAAATTGAGCTAGTAGTTGATGATTATGCTTATAATACCTTTAAAAGAGATCTTAGCAAATATCCACTTGAAAAAGAACAAGGAAAGCGTTGTGCGATTTGTTATCATAAAAGACTTGCAAGAACGTTCCAGTATGGCGTAATCAATCACTTTGACTATTTAACCACAACACTAACGGTATCGCGTTTTAAAGATTCTAACTTAGTAAATCAAATCGCTCGTGATTTACAGAATAAGACACCAGCGATTAAGTATCTTTTTTCTGATTTTAAAAAAGGTGGTGGCTTTGAAACTGCAAATGCCCTGCGAAAAGAAGTAGCGATATATTCACAGACATATTGTGGCTGCGAATACTCACTTAAGAAGCATTTATAATATTTTTATATTTTTTTGAATTATTTTTATTTTTTATTATATAATGTTATCAAGGAGGTCATATGGTGATAGAATGGTTTAAAGAAAATCTACTCGAAGGCTTTGCGACTATTGAAAAACATGGCATTGTTTTAAATAAAACGGCTTCAAAATGTTTGGAGTATGCAACCGCTGTCAGGGTTGGAATCGATAAGGAGAAAAAGCGTGTTGTTCTAAAAGCGTTATCTTTGGATGAATATCAAAACATCGAAGAGAATAAAGAAAATGCTTTAAAATTATCGGTCGCAACATCTTATACGAAGATCAGTAACACAGCTCTAGTTCATCGTCTTGAAGAGATATTCGGTTTTAGTGCTGGTCGTAGTATTAAGATTCCAGCAGTTTTTGACACTAAGTTGAATTATTTGATACTAAATATGAAGGAGGTATAAAGATGCTAATTGAACAATATATGATTTGGATCTGGTTAGGTGTTGCATTGCTTGCTTTATTAGTTGAGATTTTTACAACTGATGTGTTTTCAATTTGGTTTTTTGTTGGAGCGATTGTCGCGATGATATTATCCGCGATTGGAGGGATTCCTTGGTATGTAGAATTAATTGTATTTGTAATATTCTCGCTAGCGACTTTGTTTATGGTAAGACCATTTGTGAAAAAGTATCTGACCCATAACAGCGTCAAAACGAATATTGATGAAAAAATCGGCGATGTCGCAAAGTTAACCAAAGAAATTAACGAACTTCAGATTGGTGAGTTAAGATTAAATGGAGTAATCTGGTCCGCTATAGCTTTAGAAAAAGACGAGACGATTGAGATTGATACTCTTGTGGTCATTGTGGCAATTAAGGGTAATAAATTAGTTGTTAAAAGAACTGATAAATTAGAAAGGGAGGAAAAACTATGTTCTTAGCAGATGTTGTAGACGGAGGTTTAATTGCCCTCATTGTGGTGATGTCGATTCTCGGTGTTGTTATTCTAGCGATTCTTTTTAGTTCGTTTAAAATTGTGCGACAAGGCTACAAGGTTGTGATTGAAAGACTAGGAAAGTATCACAAAACCTGGGATGTTGGTTTCCATTTTTTAGTGCCATTTTTTGATCGTAAAGTTCAGACGATTACCATGAAGGAACAAGTAAGGGACTTTGATCCACAGTCGGTAATTACTAAAGATAACGTCACCATGCAAATTGACACAGTAGTATATTTTCAAGTGACTGATCCAAAGCAATATGCATATGGCGTTGAATATCCGATTTCAGCAATTGAGAACTTAAGTGCAACTACCTTAAGAAATATCATTGGTGATATGGATTTAGATGAAACTCTTACTTCAAGAGATCAAGTCAATAATCGTATGAGAATTGTTCTTGATGAAGCTACTGATGCTTGGGGTATTAAAGTAAACCGTGTCGAATTAAAGAATATTCTACCTCCAAAAGATATTCGCGACGCGATGGAACGTCAAATGAGAGCTGAAAGAGAAAGAAGAGAAAAGATTCTTTTAGCTGAGGGCGAAAAGACTTCGGCGATCTTAATTGCTGAAGGAAGAAAACAGTCAATGATTCTTAATGCTGAGGCAGAAAAAGAATCGAAGATTAGATTAGCAGAAGGTGAAGCCGAATCAATTCGCGCGATTAAAGAAGCCGAAGCCAATAGCGTTCTAATGCTCAAAGAAGCCGAAGCTAAAGGCTTAGAGTTAATTAAGAATGTTAAGGTGACGAGTGAAGTGATTGAGCTACGTGGTCTTGATACTTTAGCAAAAGTTGCTGATGGACAGGCTACTAAAATCATTATTCCTAGCGACATCTCAAAATTAGCTTCGGTGGCTAATATTATTAAAGAGTCAATTAAAGAATAGTTTAGTCTTTGTTTTCGGATGTTTCATCAAGGGGACTAGAAGTTGTGGCTTCTAGTTCCTCTTTTTTATGATCGCTAACTATTGTTTCGTGATGTTCGGTAGGTTCAATAACGGGTTCTTCATGGACAATCTTTGGAAGAATCACTGCTTCTGGGGTCGGATCTTTAGTTTCGGGCTCTTTTTTAGTTTCGCTAGTGGTCGCTTTTTGATGAGCCTTCTTTTTAAAAACAAGACGATAAAAGAGGTAATTAGAACCAATCACAATAAGAAGTCCCACAATGACGGTAGTAATGGAGTCAAGGGTTTCGTTTTTAACTAATTTAAAGATTAAAAGAAGCGCGGCGATGATGTATAAAACAGCAACGAAAACCCACGCGAAAATCATTCGTGATTTTTGAGTAAAGGCTTTT
>JAISVG010000087.1 GCA_031271635.1 Erysipelotrichaceae bacterium | reverse complement strand
TATCAGGCGGACAGCAACAACGAGTTGCCATCGCAAGAGCCCTCGTCAAACAACCACAAGTCTTATTGCTTGACGAACCACTTTCGAACCTAGATGCAAGATTAAGACTACAAACAAGAGAAGAGATTAAACGCATTCAAAAAGAAACCGGAATTACCACTGTTTTTGTGACTCATGATCAAGAAGAAGCCTTATCAATTAGTGATGAGATTGTATTAATGAATTATGGTATTAGGCAACAAGTTGGAGAACCGCAGCAAGTTTACGATGAGCCAGAGAATCTTTTTGTTGCAAAATTCCTTGGTACCCCACCGATTAACTTATACGAAACCGTGAGTAATAATGGAGTGATAAAAATCGGAGATGCCACCGTTTTTAAAGATAAAACACTGATCAAAGAGCAAGAGGATTTGTACCGTGCATATTCTGCAGCGAAAGCCGATTATGATGCTGCATATCGAGTGTATGAGGCTAATATCGAGGCACTCGTAGAGGCGAACAACGCCGCAACCAATAAATATAACGAAGATTTAAAAGCCTATAAAGCCGATAAGAGTAAGGGAAAACCAGTAAAACCAGTGCTCCATCGCGTTGATGTCCCACCTCCAGCAGCCTTTAAATTCCCGGATGCTTCCTTTGATGCGAATGGAAATCTTGAAGTAGTGGTAGGAATTAGACCTGAGGCTTATATCCTAAGTGATAAAGGTTTATTAGAGATTAGTTATGAATACGTTGAAACGATTGGTCGAGACTTATCAATTGTGATTAAGCATCCACAATTAGTTACTGAAAGTGCCAGAATTCTGATTTCAAATCGTGGTGTTTTAAAGGAAAAACCGCGGTTTGATCTTGATTTTAACAAAGTATTCGTCTTTAATAAGGCAAGCGGAAGGAGACTTCTATAAATGTTAGAACATAAGAAAGATGGTTTAAAAGCCTTTCTTTTACTCTTGGTGCCACTGATCCTGTTGGCCATCTTTACTTTCTTTCCGTTAGTAAAAACAATCATCATTGCTTTTATGCCACAGTATAATGCGAATTTGGATCAATTCCAAATGAGTTTTGATGGTGGCTTCCATATTTTTGATTCCTTTGTTTATCTATTTAGACCAGGATCTGATTTTATGAGTGCATTAGTTAATACCTTAATCATTGTCTTTATTTCAGTTCCTGCTTCGACGATTATCGCCTTATTAATTGCAGTACTACTAAATTCTATTAAACCGCTGCAAAAAGTCTTTCAAACCATTTTCTTCTTACCATATGTGACAAACGTTTTGGCACTCGGTATGGTTTTCTCGGTTTTATTCCAATGGCCCGGAACCACTAACTACGGACAAAACGGAATTATTAATACCATTTTTGGTCTTGGAAACTATAACTGGCTCGATGCTGGAGCAGATGAATGGGCATGGCGCTCTGTTGTGCTGATTTATACGATTTGGAACGGATTAGCCTTCAAGATTTTAGTGTTTATTGGTGGTCTACAAAGTATTTCAAAACAGTATTATGATGCCGCGAAAATTGATTCAGCTTCACAGGCGCGAGTTTTGACAAAAGTTACGATTCCACTTTTATCTCCAATGATTTCATATATTTTAATTACTTCATTCATTGGAGCTTTTAAATCATATGAACAAATTCTTGGTCTTTTCGGTGACATGAATACCACTAACCCGACGGCCTTTGCACAACGTAATACTTTAGTCGGCTTTACTTATAGTATGGTGGAAAACCCCTACGATTTTAGTCGTTTCACCGAAGGAAGGCCCCAGATGTATTCACTAGGTGCGGCTGCGGCGGTGTTGCTCTTCATTATTATCTTATGTTTTACTTTGTTTAATAACTATTTGAGCCGTAAGAGGGTTCACTACTAGGAGATATTATGGAAAATACAGGAAGATTAAGACCACTTCGTACTAGTGTTGAGATCAAATTACGACGTCAAAAAGTTTTTAAAATCATTCGTAATATCCTTGTCTATACCGCTCTTGTGATTGTTTCTTTCTTTATGTTAGTCCCGTTTTATTGGATGTTTAATACGGCTTTTAAATCCACAAATGAGATACTTGATACAGCAGCACCACCAGCCCTTTGGCCTCGTGAATTTACACCACAAAACTTTACTAATGTATGGAACTATGTTCCCTCTTCAGCAACTTTAAAATCAATGACTTTCTGGAATTATCTGTTAAATACTTTGACTGTCGCTGTTTTTTCAATTGTTCTTGGAACTATTGCGACGATTATTGTCGCCTTCTGTCTTGCAAGATTGAACTTCAAGGGTAAGAATTTACTCTTTACCATCCTACTTGCAACAATGATGATTCCAGGCGAAATGATGGTCATTTCAAACTATAAAACCATTTCGACTTTTTCGTGGGTCGGAGAAGGATCAATACCTGGCGGACCATTTTATGCAATGATTGTTCCATTTTTAATTGGTGTTTTTAACATCTTCATGTTGCGGAATACTTTTAAGATGGTTCCAAACGAGCTTTATTATGCCGCGAAGGTTGATGGAGTTAGCGACTTTAAGTACTGTCTTAAAATCATGATTCCGATGGCAAAATCGGCGATTGTGACAATTGTAATTCTCAAGTTGATGGGAACTTGGAACTCCTATATCTGGCCGAACTTAGTAACGATTACGGAGCCAAGATTTAGATTAGTTACTAACTGGTTAAGACTGGGCTTTGTTATTGACGATGGTTCTGGACAGACAAGAACCTTAGTTAATTATCAAATGACAGCGGCGATTATTGTAACAGTTCCTTTGTTGCTTCTCTTCATTTTCTTTAGAAAATACATTATGTCTGGCGTTTCACGTTCTGGTATTAAAGGTTAGTGACCTATTAAATACAATTCATTAAAAGGAGGAAAAAGATGAAAAAATAACTATTACTACTATCTTCAGTTTTAGCTAGTGCGGTCGTACTTTCGGCTTGTGGTCCTGGTGGTGGGGGGGGAAAAGTTATTGATTATGTCGTTACGGATACCGACGTGTTCGACACCTCAAAACCGGTTAATATTACTTTCTGGCATCGTATGGGCGCGGTGAATCAAGGGCTTCTTGAAGGATATATTGCCGAATTCAAAAAAGAATATCCTAACATTACGGTGACACAGTCCCAAGCCGGCAACAATTATGACACCTTACAGACGGCAGTCATGACGGTCCTTCCAGTTAACGGTCAACCGAATCTTGTTGAGGCTTATGGCGACCATGTGGCCGGATATAATGGGTCTGGATCGATTGTACCACTAGATAAGTTTATTTCTAATCGTAATTTTGGTTACAGTCAAGCTGAGATTGATGATTTTATTCCTGGTTTCTGGAATGAAGGTAAGGCTTTCGATAATATTGGAACAATGTACACAATGCCATTTTCAAAATCAACAGAAGCACTTTATTATAACAAGACTTTCTTTGATACCCATGGTTTAGAAATGCCAGCCACTCCTACTTGGGATGATCTTGCGAACTTGGCTCGAGCGATTAAAAGAATTCCTGGTCATGAAAATAGTTATCCATTAGGTTATGATAGTGAAGCCAATATGTATATCACGGGTAGTGAACAAAAAAAGATTCCATATACCTCATTTAAAGAGAATGGATCGTACAGTGTTGACTTTAATAACCAAGCCGCGATGGACATGGTGAAATACTGGAGAGGTCTAACACAAGAAGGCCTTCTCACTACTAGTCAATTGAATGGTGACGTTTATACTTCAGACTTACTAAAGAATGAAACTCTTTTCATGGCAGTTGGTTCAACTGGTGGTGCTAGATATAATTTTAGTGCGACCTTTGAAACGGCAGTTGCCCCCGCCCCACAGTTTGATTTAAACAATAAGAAGATTATTCAACAAGGACCAAATATTACGATGTTTAAAAAGGGTGGTAAGCAAGAAATGATCGCTTCATGGCTCTTTATGAAATTCCTTACTGAACCTAAACAAACTACTGATTGGGGTACTAAATCAGGTTATGCTCCAGTTCGTCTTAGTGCTTATGATACTGAAACCTATGTAAATTGGAAAAATGCGATTCAACCACGAACAGAACAAAAAGTCTTCCTTGATTCTATTGAAATGGCAAGAGCCCAGGCTGAAAACTTCTTTGTGTCTCCAGCTTTCCCAAGATCAAGTAAGTGTCGTGCTGAAGTTGGTGGTTTAGTAGTTGAAATTCTACGTGCCGCTGAGATCACCGACGCTAAAATTAAAGAATTATTCCAAGCCGCGTATGATCGCGTCATGTACTAGTTCTAATTAGTTAGTTTAACAAAGGGGCCACTACGGTGGCTCTTTTTTAAATGCCCTTCATATTAATAACAAAAGAGGCATCATTATTATTGACGAATCATTTTGGTTTTAATAAAATAAAAATGATAAGGGGAAACAAAAATATGAAAAAAGTATTACCAGTTCTATTATTTGTTGGGATTTTTACTTTAATCAGTTGTGGGAAAATTGATGCCAACCAAGTAAAACTTGATGAAGCACACGAGGCTTTATCCCTCCCGCTTTCTGATGATGAGATGAAGCAAGTTATTAGATCCTTTAGAGTTTCATCTCTTGGTTTATATGAGACTACCATCTCTTGGACATCAAATAATCCTGATGTTGTAAGAATTGAAGATCTAGATGAAAGCACGAAAACCTATTTTGTAAACATTATTCGTCCTGAAAATGGAATGGAGTCTATTAAGGTGATAGTGACTGCTGAACTTGCAATTACTTCTGATCTTGATGCCACCAAGACTTTAACCAAGACAAAGGAATTCGAGGTGACAGTTCTACCACTTGGTGATTGGGGTATTATTTCAAATGATGATCAATTTGACACTTCAAAACCGGTTGAAATCACTTTTTGGCATCGAATGTCAGGAGTGTATCAGCAACTCCTTGATGAACACATTGTGGAATTCCAAGACCGATATCCTAATATTAAGGTGACGCAGTTTCAAGCCGGTAGCACTTATGATACTTTACAAACTGCAGTTATGATAGTCCTTCCAGTAGGTGGTCAACCAAATCTTGTTGAAGCCTATGGTGACCATGTTGCGGGATATAATAAGTCTCAAGCCATCACCCCGTTGAATAGCTTCATTTCGCATCCTGATTTTGGCTTAACTCAAGCTGATATCGATGATTTTATTCCTGCTTTTTTTGAAGATGGAAGATCATATGACAATAAAGGATCAATGTATTCGATGCCGCTTTCAAAAAGAACAGAAGCACTTTATTATAATAAAACTTTCTTTGATGCCAATAATCTTATCATGCCGAAAAATCCTACTTGGGATGATCTAGCACGTTTATCAAAAAGTATTAAAGAGCTTCCTGGCCAAGCTAATAGCCGACCAATTGGTTATGACTACGAAGATAATATGTTTATAAGCGGCAGTGAGCAATTAGGTATTCCTTATGCTTCATTTGCCCTTGATGGTCAGTACCAACTGAATTTTAATAATCAGACATCAATTGATATGGTTAAGTATTGGAGAGATCTCACGCAAGAAGGTCTTCTTACGACTAGACAAGTAAGTGGTGATGTTTATACCTCAGATTTACTAAAAAACGGGACTATTTTCATGGCAGTTAGTTCAACCGCGAGTGCTAGAAATCATTATAGCGCCGCCTTTGAAACCGCGGTTGTTCCCGCCCCACAGTTTGATTTAAGTAATAAGAAGATGATTCAGCAAGGACCAAATATTACGATGTTTAAGAATAGTGATAAGCAAGAAATGATTGCTTCATGGCTCTTTATGAAATTTCTTACTGAAGCCGAACAAACTGCTGAGTGGAGCACGAGATTTAGCTATCTTCCAGTTCGTTATAGTGCTTATAATACTGCAGCTTATCAGAGTTGGAAGAATAGTGTTCAACCGCGAACTATTGAAAAAGTCTTCCTTGATGTTATTGAGATGGTGAAGATAGAAGTGACAAGTCTTTTTGCGACACCGACATTCTATAAATCATCAATATGTCAAAACATAATCAGAAATCTGGTAGTTGAAGTTATTCGCCTACCGATCCTTAGTGATGAAGAAATTGAGCGTCTATTTCAAGAAGCCTATCACCTTGCGACGCAATAAAGTTTAATACTGTTTTATTTAAGAAAAAGTTATTTAAAGTAGTTCTTTTTAGCGCATTGTTGCTACTAGAGAAAGTATCACGATTATTATTGACTAGGGAGATGTTTTTTTATAGAATGTGAGTATCAAAAGGAGACAAAAATATGAAAAAACTATCATCAGTTTTATTGTTTGTCGGAGTTTTTACTTTAATTAGTTGCGGGCAAATCGATGCCAATCAAGCAAAACTTGATGAGGCACATGAGGCTTTAACCCTCCCACTTTCTCATGATGAGATGAGTCAAGTGACGGCTGATTTTGTCGTTCCTGCTTTTTGTTTACATGAAATAGCAATTTCTTGGGCTTCTAATAATCCTAATATTGCACGAATTAATGAACAAGATGAACTTGCAAAGACTCATTTAGTGAGCATTAACCGTCCGGAGATTGGAGCATCCGCTGCTTCTATTAAGCTGACCGCCTATCTTATGATTATAGCACCTGATACTAATGAACCTTTGACCAAGACAAAAGAGTTTAATATTACTGTGATTCCCCTTGAAGCAGATCCAGCCATGATTAAACTAGATGCAGCCTATGAGGCTTTAGTTCTTTCTGGTAGTGATGAGCCACTAGACCAAATTACGACTGACTTTAGTATTCCTGAAGAAGGCTTAAATGGCGTGAAACTGGCTTGGACTTCAAGTAATTCCCTAGTGGCGGAAATTGGAACACTAAATGAAGATGAAGAGTCTACAAGAATGGTTTTGATTACGCGTCCTGCCGTTAATGAAGCTCCAGTCGCGGTGATTCTAACTGCTACTCTGTCAATTCTTTCTGAAGATGACTTGGCGACGATGCTCA
>JAISVG010000081.1 GCA_031271635.1 Erysipelotrichaceae bacterium | reverse complement strand
AAGAAAGCATCAGAGTTTCTCACAATTACTGCTTCTGCGGGGAGACTATTTGATTGCCAACTAATGCGGCCATTAATCTTATCTTTAAGAAGATAGTTGTCGGCGATTTGATAATCATTAGTTTTATTAATCTTGCCCGCTTGACTACGAGCATCAACATCAACATATACCGCGGCCTTTAAGATGTAAGGGAAATAAGGTGATTCCCAAGAATCAGGGCGGTTTTGATAGATGTTTGTGAGATTAACTGACTGTGCCGCAGTAACAAAACTAGCTTCGTTGATTTCTCCAGAACTCTTAAATTCATGAGCGAGAATTTCAACTGAGGGCATGCCGGTATATTTCCCGATTAGTCCCGTTATTTGGTAGTAGTTACCGATGGTAAGCTGATTATTAATCTTGTTATCGGCATGTCCGCTGATGACTTCGATACCATCATAAAACAGTGCCTTACTATTATCAGTCTTAGCGAGATACTGCGCTTCAAAAGTGACAATTTCACTAAAGATCGCGCCTTTATCTCGTGTTGTGAGATTATTAGCAATTTGGTTTAGTTCCTTAATAGTGTAAATTGTGGCCAGGGCCTTTAAATCACAAGAAATTGTTTCACTAAGCGGAGACCAAAGGCTATCAATTGTCATTTCAAGATGGTAATAAAAGTATGAGAGTTTTCCGGTAATAAGATAACTTTGATTGAAAGAATAACTATCGATGCTATTAAGAGCAACGCGCACATAGATATAGTCAAGACCATCGCTTAAAAGCGCGACACGGTCGCTTTTAGTGCCATCAACATAGGAGGCAAGATAAGTGGCTTTAAAAGCAACAACTTCCTCAAGAATGCCGTTTCCGTCTTTATCTTGAGTAATCTTGTTTTCAAGGTTTAAAATGGCGGCAATGGTCATGACTTTGGGATGATCAGTTTCAAGTGGTGGAATGGTGGTGGTTTTAATATGACCACAGACGACACAAGTGTAAGTCATTTTTCCTGCTGCATTTAGCGTTGGCTCATCACCAGGCAGAACTACTCCTTCGTCCCAACTATGAACTCCAATAAGGCCCTTCGCTCCACAAATAAGGCATTCTTTCCAGTGGTTTTCTTCATCATGATTCCAAGCGCCATAAGTATGGGCGGCAAGATCACTTATTTCTCCACATTCACATTCGTGCCAGTGGTTATTTTCATCACTTGACCATTCGGTGCTAAATTCATGTTCATGAAGTTGAGGAGGATCTTCACCTTTTGGTGGTGGTGTTTGGTCACAGCCTCCAAGAAGTAAGGCGAGGATAAAAACAACAGATATTCTTTTCATTTCTAAAATATAACATAGAATCCATTTTTATTTTAAACTTATTAAAACTTGGCGGAGGTATAGAGATTCGAACTCTAGCAGGCTTGCACCCCTATCAGTTTTCGAAACTGACCCCTTCAACCACTTGGGTATACCTCCGTAAGTATTATCATAGCAAAAAATAATAATTTTTAAATTATTAGTTATAATAAAAGGGTGAGATTTTTTGCACTTTCTTTTAGAAATATGGTCATTCTCCTTGCAATTACTGGGGTCGCGCTTTTAGTAACTTTAATTTTAGTAATTACGTTTTTTGTCTTCAATAAACGTCGTGAGCGAGAAGTAAACGATATCTATCATAATTCCCGTCATTATATCTTTGATTTTAAGGCGGGTCTTTGTCACTATTTTACTAATGCCGATACTTTACTTAAAAAAACGATTACTATTGATGAGTTTATTAGTAAGTTTACTAATGATGACCAGACGCTAGTCCGAGACTGGTTTACCTCCTTATTTGAGTCTTTTTCTCGAGCTTCGAAGTTTATTTTTGTTGACATGCGTTTTCGAGTAGGGCGAAAAATCAACTATTCCGTCAACGCTCTATCTTTTTACAGCATTAACCATGAGACACAAGTTTTAGAAATTGAGAGTACCTTGTTTCGCTATCTTCCCATTAAAAAGCAGTTTTCCAAAACATCAAATACCAAGACTCTCCAAGAAGAACGGATTCGTGACGTTTTTAAAAGTCATCGTCACCGCGGGGCTACAATCTATTTATCATTTTATAACAAAGCCACTTCAAAGACTGCCTTTACTGAAGTTGAAGATATGTTACGTCTTTTATCACTGAAAAATATGCTCTATCGCCTCTTTTATCAGGATGCAAATACCTTAGAACTCGACATCAGCGAGACTGATTTCGTGATTGTCACCTTAAGCCGTATTAGTAAGGAAGATGCTTATCAGATGGTGAGAACATTGCTTTATGAGATTAAGAGTCATTCTGAGATTTTAGGTGCCACTAATATGGAGATTGCGATTGGCGTTGTTTTTGCTAGTAGCCGAGAAACTGATTATCTCGCCGCGATTAGTAGTGCCAAAAGCATTTGTTTAAGAGCCATTACAAGAAAAGAAGAATTTCTCATTGAAGGTTTTGTTCCTAAACCAAGTGAACGTAAAGCTCTTATTAATGTTGAGAAAAACGAGATGGTTGAAGAAGGAAGACATTTAAACTATCTTTATCAGCCGATTCTTAGTGTTAATGAGGGGACTATTATTGGTCATTTGTCATTTATGGCTCCGACGAATCAAGCCCTTTTTAAAGGCGTGCATGATATTCGCGATCTTCTTGATATTAAACAAAAAAGTAATCCCCGACTCCTTGAATCACTAGTTAATAATACCGTTCTCTATTACCGTCAGAACGCCACCAGCGTCTCACAATTACTCTTTCTTGATGTGTTAAACAACAGTATCGCAACCATTCATAAAACTTTACTAACCATTAGCAAAAAAGACGGGGTGGATGTCGTCGTTAAATTTTCTGAAGAAGATATGGAACGTCTTAGTATTGAAGAATTTCGGGGACGGGTGCTTTTATTAAAAGACTTTGATTATAAACTAGCGATTGAAATTAAGAATTTTGACCGTAAGTACAACATTCTTATTTATGAATTATTCGACTATATTATTATGGACTTTGAGAATTTTACCAAGGATGATCTTTCGGTTTCAAAGGATCGAGTTAGTTCTTTAAATCTTATTAATGATTTTAAAAAGTACAACATTCCAATTATCGCTTATAATATTCGCACGTGGAGTATTATTGACTTCTTAATCCTTAATGGGGTCCGCTACATCGCGAGTGATGTCTTACTTCGAAGAGCCCCATTCTTAGGAGAAATTAGCCGTAATAACTTAAGAAGAATTGTGATGATTTCATCGCACATGAAATCACGACAAGAAGGAGGAGATCGATAATGATTAAAAACGAAGCAATTACTAAAAGAAGCGAGGATTTCGCTAAATGGTATACTGATATTTGTAAAAAGGCTGAGTTAATGGACTATTCGAGTGTAAAAGGCTTCATTATCTACCGTCCCTATGGTTATGCCATTTGGGAAGAGATTCAAAAATATCTTGATGCCGAGTTTAAGAAAAGCGGACATCAAAATGTTTATCTGCCCCTCGTCATCCCGGAATCACTTTTTAATCTTGAAAAAGAACACGTCGAAGGCTTTGCGCCTGAAACTTTAATTGCGACTATCGGGGGGAAAGAAGAATTAGAAGACCGTTTAATTATTAGGCCTACTAGTGAAGTCTTATTTACCGATCACTTCCGGAGAGTCATTAATTCATATCGTGACTTACCGGTTCTTTATAATCAGTGGTGCTCAGTAGTCAGGTGGGAAAAAACGACACGCCCCTTTTTGCGCGGCTCTGAGTTCTTATGGCAAGAAGGTCATACGATGCATCGAACAGGGAGAGAAGCAAAAAAAGAAGCCCTTGATATCTTAAAGGTGTATGAAGGATTAGGGACTAAATTACTGGCAATCCCTTTTGTTAGTGGTGAAAAAACCCCCAAAGAAAAGTTTGCCGGCGCTAAAAACACATATTCTATTGAAGCTTTAATGCCAGACGGAAAAGCGCTTCAAAGTGGTACGACACATTATTTTGGTGATGGTTTTGCCGCAGCTTTTGGGGTTAAATTCCTTGATAAAGATGCAACTTTAAAAGTGCCACATCAATCAAGCTGGGGTGTTTCAACAAGATTAATTGGCTCAATTATTATGGTTCATGGTGACGATAATGGATTAGTTTTGCCTCCTTATGTTGCCCCGATACAGCTTGTAATTATCCCGATTCGAGTTGAGAATAGTGGTGATCAGAAACAAATTGACCGTCTTTATCGTCGTCTTAAGACTCACTACCGCGTTAAAATGGATGACTCTAGTAAATCGCCGGGTTGGAAATTCTCAGAATATGAAATGAAAGGAGTCCCCCTAAGAATTGAAATTGGACCACGTGATTTAGCCAATAAAAGCGTTACGCTAGTAAGGAGAATTGATAGTAAAAAGACCGTCGTTTTGCTTCAGGATCTTGATAAAGTTATTAAACAGGAAATGAAAGAGATTCATGATTTAATGCTCGATAAGGCCACAAAGTATAAAGATGAACATACTACAGTGACGACTAAATTTAGTGAACTTGACGCCATTTTTAATGATAAGCTTGGCTACGCTAAAGTGATGTGGTGCGGTGATCCAAAGTGTGAGGCTACCTTTAAAGAAAAGTTCCAAGCGACAATTCGTAATTTGCCGTTAAAACAAGTTCCTCATGATGATAGTTGTATCGTTTGTGGAAAGAAAGCTAAGAAAGTGGCTTTAGTCGCAAAAGCATATTAAATTATTACCAGACTAAAAGATATTAATTTCTTGAATTTGCCTTCTTTATTTGCTAAAATATCGATTACGGAGCGATACCCAAGTGGTTGAAGGGGACGGTTTGCTAAACCGTTAGATCGGGTGTACCGGTGCCAGGGTTCAAAGCCCTGTCGCTCCGCCACAAAGTAAGAAAACTCCTGGGGACTTGGTTCTTGGCTACTAATGATCGAGGAGTTTTATTTATTTAATTATAAGAGCATGTCGTAATAAGATCAATTAAAGTGATATAATCCAAATAGTAGTTTTTGTTTAATAATTACTGAAGCAAGTAAGGAGAAATGATGAGAAAAAGAGTTCCTGCTTTATTGATCTTACTGACCATGAGTACTGGTATTTTATGTAACTGTGCGGCAGTTGAAAGAAGTTTTGGGACTAAACCTGCTGGTTTTGATGATCCAATGCCGGAACTATGGGAAGAAGTTCTCTTTGGAACATTCTTTGATATTTCCGCTGTTGATGTGACGACAGTTACCAGAGTGACGATCGGAAACGATGTGACCAATTTTGATACTGAGGCCTTTACTTTAATGACAGAACTTGAGGCCATCAGTGTTGCAAGTGATCATCAAGTATTCGCGAGTGACGATGGAGTTCTTTATTCGAAGAGTTTGACTACTCTCTACCGTTGGCCCAAAATGAAACCCGTGACTGAGATCAAGAATTCAGTCAAATATTTTGCTCCTAATTGCTTTGATGGTTGCCTTTTTAGTGAGGGATTTAAATTACCTGAAGGAACGATTACAATTGGCGGGAATGCCTTTTTAAACTCTAATTTAAGCTCATTACGAATTGGACAAAATGTGCAGGCAGTTGGTAGTTGGGCTTATTCTATAAATACTAAGAATCACGGCTTTACCAATGATTTTCCGATGACTTGCAAGACCATCATCATCAGTGCTCCAATCGTTTACACTTCTTTTTTCGTTAATTCTTATGAAACACAGCATTTAGAAAGTCTGGTTTTCGAAGCAGGTGTTACCGAGATTAGAAGTAATACCAACGCTGATTTCCCATACGTGAGGAAGGTAACATTACCAGCAACTTTAGAAGCGATCGGAAGCGTCAGATTTCCGGTAAACATCTCTGTTTTAGAGTATTCATTACTAGAAAACGTCAGCTATTTAGAAACAACCTCTTTTAGTGACTATTATCCTGAAAAACACTTTTTTGGCTGTAGTAGTCTAGTAGAAACGGTGACCACAAGAGAGGTCAACACTATCTTTATTACTAAAACTCAAATCGCGGAAGATTATGTAGCTCTCATGATGCCAAAATGGGAACGAACAAGGCAAAACTAATCACTTTTCCTTAAATAAAAAAAGCAGCCATGACGGCTGTAATTCTTAAACAACTGGTGGCCCAAGCCAGGCTTGAACTGGCGACACACGGATTTTCAGTCCGTTGCTCTACCAACTGAGCTATCGGGCCACTTTTTTGGCGGGACAGACGGGAATCGAACCCGCGATCTCCTCCGTGACAGGGAGGCATGTTAACCGCTACACCACTATCCCAACTTTTGATATGGTGGGCACTGACGGGATCGAACCGCCGACCCTCTGCACGTCAAGCAGATGCTCT
>JAISVG010000071.1 GCA_031271635.1 Erysipelotrichaceae bacterium | reverse complement strand
GATATGGTAAAAAAGTTGTAGCCAATATCTTTAACTTTAATTTCGCGGGATTCCGCTAAATTAAAACCAGGATTAAATAATTCTTCCCATAAGCAATAGAAATCAAAGGAATCCTTATTTGTCATCCACTTATTAATGACATCAGCAGGATTATCAAGATTCTTTAATTTCGCAATATCAGTAAGCGAAATATATGATATCTTATTGAATTCTTTTGTTGAGATTTCGACATTTTTAACTACTATTCTCTTTGTCATTAAACACCCCTCATATTTTTAATAGTAGTGTTTTATCTACTTCAACAGAATTCATTAATCAACCTACTATTTTTCAAACGATTTCGATTTTGCACTAAGATGAATTCATTCTTTAATTGTTCTAACAATCTTTATCTATAATTAAATTATGGAATTACAAACACATATCGGCACTGATGAAGTTGGTACTGGCGATTTTTTTGGTCCAATTGTCGTCGCGGCCGCTTTAGTTGAAACTCGTGCAATTAAAGAACTATTAGCTTTAGGAATCAAAGATTCTAAACGCATGAACGACAAAATAATTCTATCTCTTGGGACTAAGCTTTGTGATTTAGTTAAGCACCAAGTTCTTATTCTTACTCCCAGAGTCTTTAATCAAGAAATGCAAAAATATCACAATATCAAAATCATCCTCGCAAAACTCCACAATCTTGCCTTAAGAAAACTCCTTCATCGTGAAAAATTGTCGGCCTTTAAACAAGCAATTATCATTGATCAATTTGTGAGTGCTGAGCATTACTTTAAATATCTTGAAGACGAAAAACAAGTTGTTACTCCAGTCATCTTTGAAACTAAGGCTGAAGATAAATATCTTGCCGTCGCGCTTGCTTCGTGTCTCGCACGTTACTATTTTTTACTTGAAATGAAACGAATCGGGCAAAAATATCATACTGCCATCCCCTTAGGAGCAGGAAATATTGTCGATACTTTCGCAAGTGAATTACTAAGTAAAATTGGCGTAATGGCCCTTAATGACATAGTTAAAATGACTTTTAAAAACTATCAAAGAGTAATTACAAAGCCGATAATCGCTGAAGAATCCTTTTAAACTCGACGTCAACTTCAATTTCAAAAGCCATTTTCTTTTTAGTTGTTGGATGAACAAAGGCCAGTTTAACCGCAGCTAAAAGCTGACCTTTATTTGTTAAACTAAGATCCCCGCCATAAAGCGCGTCTCCAACAATAGGATGGCCAAGTTTAGCAAGATGCACGCGAATCTGATGGGTACGGCCGGTATATAATTTAGCGCGATATAAGGAGTAATTCTGATATTGCTTAACGAAAAAGAATTCGGTTTTTGCCGGCTTTCCAAGAGGAGTCACCATCATTTTCTTAAAATTTTTGGGATCACGTCCGATGCTTCCTTCAACAATAAAATGTTTTTGTTGCAATTGTCCCTTAATCAAAAGAAGATATTCACGGTGGACCATATGATGCTTTAACTGTTTTGCTAACTCATGGTGCGTGAAATTGTTCTTTGCAATTAAAAGTAGTCCTGAAGTATCTTTATCAAGTCGGTGAACAATACCAGGACGATAATCATGGTCACTAAGACTAACCTTTTCAATTAAAGCATGAACTAAAGTATCATCATGATGGGCGATGGAAGGATGGACTACCATTCCCTTTGGTTTATTAATAACAGCAAGATCATCATCTTGAAACACAATCTGAACGGTCTTATTTGATGGAGTTAGTGCACCGCTCTCATCAAGAAAAACCACAATCTTGTCGCCTTTTTTGGGAAGATAGGAAGCTAGGGTTATCGATCCGTTAACAGTTATTTCATGCTGTTTAATTTTTTTTAAAAGATGCGACCTTGAATAAGAAAAAAAGGGCAATAAATAGACATCAAGTCGTTGTTTAGAATCACTTGAAACAATGATTTCTTTATAATTCGCCATCATCTTCTTTTTCAGATTGGGACTTAACACGGTCATTTGAAGGAGGATTAAGCTTTCGCTTACGACGCCTAATTCTTATCTCGGTGGTAAATATATAAACAAGGAGGATAATAATCCCGACTACTAAACAACAATCAGCCAGATTGAAAATTGGAAAACGGTTCGGATAAAAGAGGTAAACCCCGATGAAGTCAATAACACCATCCTCATAGAAAGTTCGATCAATCCCGTTTCCAATTGTTCCCGCAAGAAGACACATAATAATGGCTTTCTGCAAGAGATTTGTCTTTTTGTAACTCACAATAAAATAGCCAAGAATTCCTACAAAGGCAAGCCAACTAATGACAGTTAGAACAATGTGTCCCGCATCACTATCAAGAATCGACCATGCTGCGCCCTTATTATAAGTAAGCGTTAAATACAAAAACTTTGGAATAAGGGTGATTTCTTGACCTATTGCCACATAATGTTGAATCACTAGTTTTGAAACTAAGTCGAGCAGTAATAGTAGTAGACCGAGCCATGCATAAGACCGGTAAAAAAGTTTTAAACCGCTTTTAATCTTGGTAATCATGTTCTAACACTTCCTGACAACGAGGACAGACCTCGTTTTCATGATAAGCAACTAGTTTATCAGTATAAACCCAGCATCGCGGACACTTTTTTGCGACAAACTTTCGGGCGACAATCTGTTTTTCGCCACGCGCGAGTGTAACGCGACTAACAATAAACAGTCGTCCTAGTTCGGCTGAATCAAGTTTTAATAAATCATCAAGTAATCGGTCATTAGAAGTGATTAACACTTCACTTTCTAAGGCAGCCCCAATGACTTTTTCTTGTCTTAACACTTCAATTTCCTTTAAAACTTCGCTGCGGAGGGCTTTAAATTCTTGATATTTATGGAGTAATTCTCCCTCACTAGCTGTTAAGGCCTTTCCTTTTGGCATTTGGTCGAGTTGGGTCGAAAAGCGCTGATACCCAGGAACAAAATCTTTAATCTCATCCATGGTAAAGGGTAATATCGGAGTTAGAAGCAGCATCATTTCAGTTAGGATCTTATAAGTGGTATTTTGAACCTCAAGACGTCTTTTAGAGCGATGAGATTCACAGTACAAAATATCTTTGATAATATCAAGATATAGACTCGAAAGATCAAAACTAATAAAAAGCATCATTTCGCTCACTGCTTCAATAAAATTGTATTTAGCAAGGGCCTTGGTATATTTTAAAACCACTTCCTTCCATCTTGCAAGGAGCAATTGGTCAATAAAGGAGGATGAAGTAAGGTGATCATGTTTCGGATCAAAGGTACCAAAACGACCATTATTAAGGGACACAATTAGGAAGCGCATCGTATTTCGTAGTTTTCGGTATGTTTCAGCTGTCGTGGCAATAATTCCTTCTGAGAGCCTCACATCTTCCTTATAATCAACTAAAGCGACCCAGAGACGCAAAATGTCACTCCCATATGTATCAGCAATTTTTAAAGGGTCAATGCCGTTTCCTTTTGACTTTGACATTTTATCCCAGTTTTCATCAGTAACAAAGCCGTGACTCAAAACTGCCTTATAAGGCGCGACGTTTTTCGTGGCGACACTAATAATCAAGGAAGAATTAAACCAGCCTCGGTATTGATCGTTTCCTTCTAAATATAAATCACATGGTACATCCACCCCCGTTGCATAAAAGGAAGCCCCACTATCAAACCAAACGTCAAGAATATCAGTTTCCTTAGTGTATCGATGATAATTCGGGTGCGCTGCTTTAAAAGCATCACTTAATAGATCAACAGTGTCTTTTTGGTACCAAATATTTGATCCATGTTCTTTAATTAAGGCGGCAAAATGAGTAAATAAAGCCGCATCAATTACTGGTTCATGATGTTCATCATAAATGATGGGGATTGGAAGACCCCAGACACGTTGTCTTGAGATGGTCCAATCATCACGACCTTCGATCATGTTTTGCATTCTAATCTCGCCCCAAGCCGGCGTCCATTTGACGTGTTTAATCGCTTTTAAAATTTGCTTCTTAAGCGGGTTAATTGAACAAAACCACTGGGGAGTTGCGCGGAAAATAACCGGCTTATGGGTTCTCCAGTCATGGGGATAGCTGTGGGTAATTTTGCTGGCAAGAAGCAGTGCATTTTTTTCCTTTAAAAGTTTTAATACTTCTTCATTCGCAGTCTCATAAAAAAGGCCACTTAATTTTGGGCCAACGCTATCATCAAAATAGCCTCTAGCATCCACTGGACAGTAAGGTTCGATATGATATTTTTTAGAAACTAAATAATCATCAAGCCCGTGTCCTGGTGCGGTGTGGACTAGACCAGTTCCCGATTCATTAGTGACATGGTTTCCTAAAAGAATCGGGGCGGCGCGTTCATAAAATGGATGCGCGGCTAAAACACCCTCAAGATCACGACCATGAAGTTCTTTAATTACTTGATATTCTTTAACTCCTAAAGTCTCTAATACGCTAGCTTCAAGATCCCTTAATAAAACCAAATGTCCATATGCTTCAGTCTTAATGACATCATAAATAAAATTAGGGTTAACACTAATTGCGAGATTGGCAGGCAAAGTCCAGGGAGTGGTCGTCCAAATGACAAAGCTGGTGTCATTTGGTAAAAACGCGACTGGTTCTTTTAATTTAAATGCCACATAGATGGCATCGGAAACAACATCATGATATTCAATTTCAGCCTCCGCAAGAGCAGTCTCGCTACTATATGACCAGTAAACTGGCTTTAAACCACGATAAATCAAATTCTTGAGCGCGAGAGCGGCGAAAACTTCAATTTGCTTACTTTCATAATGAGGATCATAGGTAACAAAGGGATGCTTAAAATCTCCAAGAACGCCAAGACGTCGAATTTGCTCTTTTTGGGTCGCGATTTGTTTCACCGCATAGGCTTCACACAGTTTTCGAAACTCAATCACTGAAGTTGTTTTACGGTTAACACCCGACTTAGTGACCGCGTTTTCAATTGGTAGACCATGGGTGTCCCAGCCAAAAACAAACGGGGTATAAAGGCCATTCATGTTCTGATATCGCAACACAAAATCCTTTAAAATACGGTTCAAGGTATGTCCTAAATGGATGTTTCCGTTTGCATAAGGAGGGCCATCATGAAGGACAAAGGATCGCTTTAAACCCTTGGTTTCATTCATCAAACTATATAAGTCATGGTCATGCCACTTCTTTAGCAAAACCGGCTCTTTCATCGCAAGATTAGCACGCATTTCGAAAGGGGTTTTACTTACTAAAATCGTATCTTTTAATTCCATTATTCCTCCTGATCAAGCTCTTTAAGAAAGTCCGGTACAATATCTTCCTTGCTCGGATATTCTTGGACAATCGTCTTGGTAATTACGGCCTCTCTAATTTCTTTAGGAGTGGCATTAAAGTCATAGTCATCTTTAAAGTGTGATGCAATTAAGGAAACCATAATTTCATCATCAAGAAGATTATTAATCGAAAGACCAAACTTCACATCAATCGCATCACCCATTGCTTCTTTAATGGCACTAACGATTTCTTGAGTTTCATTTAAAACGACTCTTGGA
>JAISVG010000059.1 GCA_031271635.1 Erysipelotrichaceae bacterium | reverse complement strand
AAAACCAAACTTCGTTGCTCAATTGGCGTTGCAACAACAAGGTTTCTTGCAAAAATGGCGAGTGACATGAAAAAACCGATGGGAATTACAGTTGTCCGGGTTAAAGATATTCCAAAGCTCATCTTTCCACTTAGAATCGAAGATTTATATGGGGTGGGAAAGAAAACCGCCCCGCGACTAAGATACTTAGGCATTAACACTATCGGAGATTTTTATGAGAAAATTGTGAGCGATGATTTTGAAGTAAGTGCCGAAATCGGCATTATGAAACAACATTTTTATGATAATCTAAGGGGAATTGGTGATGACCGTGTCTATCTTGAGGAACATGATCCAAAATCAATTAGTTCCGCCCATACACTTCAAAGTGATACTAATGATGATGAAGAACTGCTTGAAGTTGTTGAGTACTTAGCACGTGATGTTTATAAAAGTCTCCTCAAAACCAAAAAACGCGGCAAAACCGTCACCATTACTTATAAAAGACCAGATTATAGAAGTTATTCAAAACAAATATCTTCGAAAACTTTCATTAATTCATACGAGGAGTTTTATAGTAAACTGCGAAATCTTTATTTTGAAAGCTATGATCATAATCCGATCCGCCTCATCGGAGTCGGGATTTCAGGTCTTTTAAATCCGAGTGAAGAAGTCATTCAACTTACTTTTGATAACTATGATTTTTACGAACAACAAAGTACGACTTACTTACTCATGAAAAAGATCAATAATAAATATGAAACGGCACCTTTAATGAGAGCTTCTGCTTTAAAAAATGAGAAAAAAAATGCAAACTGAAACAACAAAATTAATTAATGATTATTTAGACTATCTCTTAATTGAACGCGCCTTATCAAAGACCACAAGAGTTAACTATCTTCGTGATTTGCGAGCTTTTTTTGCCTTTTCACCAGAAAAAGAGCTTTCATTATTTACGAAAGATGACATCATGAATTTTATTAAAGATGAAAGCGGGCAAGGAAAAAACTCACGAACCATCAATCGTCATCTTTCGACGATTAAAGGCTTTTTCAACTATCTAAAAAAGGAACGGATCATTAAAGAGATGAATCTTAAAATTGATGCTCTAAAAACTGAAAAGCGGCTTCCTCAGTATCTCGCAGTTGAAGATATTGAACTCTTATTGAACTTCCCAGTTAGTGAAGATAGCTTTAATGACGTTCGCACGAGAGCCATGTTTGAAGTTATGTATGCAACTGGAGTAAGAGTGAGCGAACTCTTAAACCTTAAGAGTAGTGATATTAATTTTATTAGCGACTATCTATCGATCATTGGAAAAGGCAATAAAGAACGTCTCTTACCACTTGGATCATACGCTAAAGAGGCCTTGATGACCTATCTTGAATTGCGAAATAACCAGCATCCATTCCCGAAAGTTCCCACCGTTTTCATTTCACGGATTGGAGCGCCTCTAACACGACAATATTTCTTTAAAACGATTAAGACAATCGCGAAAAATGTGGGCATCACAGCGCATATTTCGCCTCATTCACTCCGACATGCCTTCGCAACTCATCTTCTTGAGGGTGGAGCCTCATTAAAGGTCGTCCAGGAATTAATGGGTCACCAAAGTATTGGGACCACCCAGATCTATTTATCAGTAAATTCGAAGCGAATCCTTGCAATTTACGACCGCACCATGAAACGATAGTCATATTGTAATTTATTACATAAATTAGGAGTACAATATGAATATGAATGAGTATAAATACCAACGAATTTTCTTAATCGTCCTTGATTCACTAGGTTTTGGCGCCTTAAAAGATGCTGACCTTTTTGGTGATGCTGGCGCGAACACGATTGAACATCTTGCCGCTGCAAGTGGCGGCCTTAGTGTTCCTCACCTTGAGAGCTTAGGGATGGGGGAACTAGCAAACATTATGGGAGTAAGAAGCGACATTAAACACTTAAATTCCTATGTGATGCTTTTAAATGAAGCGAGTAGAGGGAAAGATACCCTTACTGGACACTGGGAAATGATGGGGGTAAAAAGTACTGTCCCCTTTAAAACCTTTACCGATACTGGTTTTCCTGAGGCCTTGATTAAGGAACTTGAAAAAGAAACCGGTCACAAGATTATTGGTAACATTGCTGCAAGCGGGACCGAGATTTTAGAAGAACTAGGTGAAGAGCAAATGAAAGAAAACTCATTAATTGTTTATACTTCCGCGGATTCTGTGCTCCAAATCGCCGCGCATGAAGAAATAACTGGAGTTCAAGAACTATACCGTTGCTGTGAAATCGCACGTCGTCTTTGCATGGATGAAAAATATTTGGTGGGAAGAGTTATTGCAAGACCCTTTATTGGAACCAATGCTCGTAACTTTAAACGAACTGCAAATCGTCATGACTATGCCTTAAAACCACCATATGATACAGCATTAAACCTTTTAATGAAGGCCTCATTTATGACAATTGGGGTCGGTAAGATTAATGATATTTTTGCCTCTTCGGGAATCACAAAGACCTATAAGACCGTTTCTAATGATGATGGAATGGATAAGACCATAGCGTTAGTATCTGATGATTTTACCGGTCTTGTTTTTACAAACCTCGTCGAATTTGATAGTGAGTGGGGCCATCGCCGTAATCCGGCGGGGTACGCTAAGGGGATTGAGGCCTTTGATACAAAATTAAAAACTCTTATCCAAGCGCTTCGTGATGATGATCTTCTCTTACTAACGGCGGACCACGGCAATGATCCAACATGGCACGGTACCGATCATACCCGAGAACGAGTAATGCTAATTGCCTTTTCAAAGCAAATAAAGACCGGACGAAGGCTTCCTGATCGCGCCTCTTTTGGCGATATTGGAAGAACAATTCTCGAGAATTTTAAAGTAGAAACCACGGATAAATTAGTTGGAACCCCGATCAAGGAGCTTTTAGATGAAGCAGCTTAAATTAATTCCCCTCATAATCTCTTGTCTTTTAGTGTCATGCGATAGTTCGATCGATAAGCCTTCGATTGGTCCTAATAATGAAGTT
The DNA here is from genome assembly GCA_031271635.1 of Erysipelotrichaceae bacterium. GTDB lineage: Bacteria > Bacillota_I > Bacilli_A > RFN20 > CAG-826 > JAISVG01. Next base: position 2,872 of record JAISVG010000059.1, on the reverse strand, counting down.
AGATTTGGTTCGCTAAAATTTGTGGCACCGATTGGGGCTCAGACCTTAGCTTTTTATAATTTAGGAGCGAATCCTAGCTTTGAAACCAATGCAAATCCTCAAATCATTAGTTCTCAGTTTGCTTTAGGACAAAAGGAAATGATTCTTTTTGATTCAATTACGGGACTTCGCTCCTCAATGAATAATGGCAAAAAATATCGACTGCACCGCATTGTGACTAATGGTAACTTTTTCCTAGTAAGAATTAACCGCGATGTGATGCCAGAGAATCCTTACTATGTTAGTTTTGGCGAAAAACTCATTCCGAGTTTAGTGGTGGAGTATTTATATCCCGAAACAAATTTTAAATATGTTGGCAGTGCAAGCGATGTTGCTGGGGTTCTAGCAACTGGACTTCATGAAGGAAATCCGGTGGATTATGTTGTTATTCCTGAACCCGCGCTTTATAATGTTATGCATAATGCAAATTCAAATACTTATGGCAAACTCGAGGTTATTTCAAGTTTTAGAGAAGAATTTAGTCAAAAGACTGGAATGAACGGCTTTCCTCAAGCCGGAGTCTTTATTCGTGAAGATAGCTACCAACAATATCAGAGCTTTTATGATAGTCTGCTTGATATTTTAGATCAGCATATTGATATGGCAATTAATAATCTTGATGCTGTGGCAACTACGATGGATCACCAAAACTCTTTAAACGAACAGATGACAAAATTTGGTTTTACCTCAGTAATTGCAAAAGATGTTCAAACCGCTAATAATGGTTTTGGTCTCGTTCTTAATGATAGTAACATTGATATTAATGCTTTTTTAAGACTCTTAAAACTTCCCGAGGTGGCTCAAGATTTGATTAATGAGTAAGCGCAAGAGAAAGAATCGTTTCATATTTGTTCTATTAGGAATTCTTGCGATTTTTTTACTTTGGGAGTTTGTTTCGCTTGCAACCTCAAATTTTGATCCTTTGGCCCTATATCATAGTAAAGTTTTTCCAACATTTTTTGATGTCATTCAGTCACTTTTTTTTCTTAGTCAAGATGGGGATTTTTATCTTGGCGTCGGTGCGACATTTCTTCGAGTCTTTCTTAGTGCGATAATCGCCATAATCCTTGGCATAAGTCTTGGACTTCTTGCTGGCATTAGTGGTTTCTTCCGAAACTTTATTGCCCCTTTAAACGTTATTATTAAAGCAACACCAATTGCCATTATCGTCTTTATTTTGATTGTCTTCGCAAAAGGAGATGCGACCGCTATTGTGGTGACTTTGCTCTTAATGTTTCCGATGATTTTTGAGGCAACCGCCAGTGGAGTAGAGCAATTACCACGGGAATTAAAAGATGAGATTGCTTTAAATGGAGGGATGTTTAATTTTAATGTCATGATAAAAGTAATCCTGCCACTTTCTTTTCCGACTTCCTTAATTGGAATTATGAATGCATTTGGCCTAGGCCTTAAAGTAGCCATTATGTCCGAGATTCTTTCAGGAAGCCTGAGCACTATTGGTCTTGGATCTTTATTCTTTAAGTATTATTCAATTGATTTTGACTTATCAAAGATGTTCGCGGTGGCCTTTGTGACCATTGCCATTTCAGCCTTAATTGATTATGCCTTATTTAAACTAAAACGCCTCGTTAATAACAAAACTGCTACCACATAAAAGTCGGAAAATCTTTTTAAGATTTCCACATTTTTAAAGAACCGAAGCTTATTTTTTTATGATAAAAGCATGAAACAAAATTATCATCCCAAGATCGATTATCTTAATAGTCTTAAGAATCAACTTGAATGGGTTAAAAGACAACTTGAATATCTCACCTATGCCAGTAGTAACTATACAAACCTTGTTCTAAAGCGCGGAGAGGTCTATGAGTTTGACTATGGTGTTAACGTCAATAGCGAGTTTTCACATCGTCATTTTGGCGTCGTGCTCCATGATTCAAATGAAGAGAATCCCTTAGTTCTTATTTGTCCCTTAAAAAGCAATCGTTACGGCGCGCATCCCAGTAGCGATGTTGATCTTGGTTTTATCGCCAACCTTAATAGCGGTAATAAAACACTCGCGGTGGTAAATCAGATTCGGGCCTTAGATAAAATGCGTCTTTATACTAAATCAGTGATTTCAAGCACCGGAGCTTATGAGGGTCTCATGCTTAGCGATCAGCAAATGCGTCAAATCATCAGTAAACTCATGGAGATCATAAAATAAGTTAACATAATCACTATTAGTATATTTATAGTAGTATTATAGTAGTTTAATAGTTATTATGATGAAAAGCAGCATTTTTTTAGAAATAATCCGTTTTGTCATGGTGTAAGAGTGATGAGATCTAATAACTCACCGCTTTAAACAATGAAGGCAGAAAATGATTAAATTTAGTTTACATAATTACTATTATACGAAGTTAATTTACATCACTTCTTAAGTAGCTTTTGATCATAGATACAGTATAGATGTTACTCACTTTTCCGAGCTTTTGCTTTAAAGCTGCTTCATGTCGCCTGACGACTTCTAAAAAGGCCGCCTGATAATTCTTAAATGCTAAATGTAAGATATCATCATCACGTTTTCTTAAGGGCTCGACCTTATCAACTAAGTAAATGACCTTCATTAACGGGCTCATTTTTTTATAACCGGTCGTATGATAACGAATTGCCTCAAGTTCACCCCTAGTAAGGTTAAACTCCTTCTTTGCTAAGTAAGCGCCGTAAAACTGATGCAGAACTTGATCTTCCATTAAAACCTCACCACTCGCCTCGTTTGCTTCTAGATATTGCTTGATGGTAGCTGGGGCAACTCCTTTAGCGATATCATGACAAAGTCCGGCACGGAAGTAATATAAAGGCTGAGGAAGTTTATTACTCATCGCGACTAAAA
>JAISVG010000052.1 GCA_031271635.1 Erysipelotrichaceae bacterium | reverse complement strand
CTATTCTTTTTTATGGTCTTATAAAGGCGTCATAGGCTTGTCGTAATTCACACAACTCTCAAACGCGACACTAGAAAGAGTACGAGCATTTTTGGTCATAGGCTTGTCGTAATTCACACAACTCTCAAACCTCAAATCTAGAGGTTTAGGTATGAAAAAAGACATTTTCGACAATTTATACTTCCAAAATGAGGTCTTCATCAATATAAATTGTTTCAATTATTTTATCATAAAATGTATCAGGTTTTTCCTTTTCTAAAAAGACAATATACTTATTCTCTCTTTTGCAATATTTGATTATCTCCATTATTTCCTCTTTAGGAACTAAGTATATTAAAAAGGAAATAAAGAGTACTTTAACTTTTGATATTTCGAACAGAATTTCAAGATATGAGATTAGTAACATTGTTATTGAATCATAATTCGATGAAAACTTAACATTATATAGTTTTAACAGATCATCCAATTCGACATTATCCTCATAAGTTATCATTCTTGAATAGTTTTTCTTAATCTCGTTCATAAAGACTAGATTTGCTTTCTTAATATTATTAAAATCTAGAAACAATGAATCCATCGAATTCTTTACAATATCTTTATAAAGCAAATTTAAAAACTTTTTATTATTTAACGATAAAGAAAGAAGGTCATTAATGATTGCTACCTCAGTTTCAAAATTCAAGTTCTTAATACCGTTATTTAACATAAATCTTCCTTCTTCATTCGTTAACATTAATTCTCGTTGAAATTCATAAAAATAATTGATATCCTTAATTACAAGACATTTTGGATTATCAATATTCAACTCGATTTCTTTATCCCAATCTCTATTTATCAGTTTCATATTTCAGTATACCGGTCAACATCATCAATGACTAGTGTTTGCGGATCTCCTAATAAGTACTCAATCTGAGTATATTGTCGTTCTGTTATTTCCAAAAGTTGAATCTTACCGCTTGGAGGAACATTCTCTTGAACTAGTTTCTTGATGGATTCACTAATCGATTTATTAATTGCCAGCTTGCAATAAACCGAGAATGTCATCATGATAAAACCATTTTTAATCAAAAACTTTCTAAATTTATTAGCATTCTTTACTTCTTTCTCACTTAAAGTCGGAAGATCAAACATTACTATTATTCTCATAGCTCTTAATGGTCTCATAAAAAGATACCTCCTTAAATTTAATTACTGGTAAAACACTAGTTTCATTATTCAAGAATCTAATTAGGGATCTTACATAAACACCAATTGCATCGTCAACATATCTTTCAACATCATCAAGTAAAATCTTCATCGTTGGAATTCTTCTAATTGGAGATAAAGGGTTTTCATTATTGGAATAAAGATAAACAAATAAATCAATTAGAGGGCGAAACGGTTCCATGAAATCGCTGCTTAAATTAAAGGGATTGGTTTTCCCTTTATGCCATATTCCCAGTTGATTATTATAACCACATACCGCAATCTCACGATTGAAGCACGATAGTATTACTGAATATCCATAATCCAATAGATAGTTAATGTGTGTTGAATCACTGCGGTTAAAACCGCTTTCAAAAAGCACAGAAAAGTGCATTTTTGCCGCTAAACCTTCACGATTAGTAGCATCATTTAGATGAACTTCGTCAATATACTTAATAAGTTGTGATGGTATATCAAGCGATAGTAATTCTAATACTTTTACCTGATTAGCTATCTTCATCCTTACGATTTCTTTCCATAGTAAAGATGTTCGTGTCTTAGTCCATTTTAGTTGTTTAAAAAGATTTCCTGAAGCTTGATAGTTATTATTGAGACCAAGAAGTGTGCCAACAGGATTATGTTTTTCATCGCAGTATATTAGAGCAACATTACTATTCGTTAACTCAATCAACAGTGGCATAGTTATTACCACATTGGTTGATTCAATTATTAGAACACTAATTTCTTTAAGAAATACTCTTGTTTCTTTTTCACCATCATAAATGATTAGATATCCTAATAAGTATCTTAGCTTTGAACAATTCTTAATTACAATGGTTCGGTGCATTTATTTATAGATGATTAAATTGGATATACTTTTTTTCGATAGAAACCGGTGATTGATTCTTCAATAATAGTGATTAGTCCATCGCCAATATTTAACGAGAATGTCGGATCACTATACGATAGGTTAAATAGCTTCCCTTGATTAGATCCCGAAGCTTTAATGAGTTTCGTTAATATAGTCTTAATGGTATCAAGTTTCTGGTCAAAACTCATTTGAACAAATACATCACGACTGTTCTCATCAAATCTATTTTTTGTCTTCGATGAATACTTTTTATCTTTAACTAAGTCTACGATTTTCATAAAAATATCATTCATCATTTTTATGTTTTCGTCGTTATCGTCTATCGTTTTGGAATCGCTAAGTATTTTCTTGAGGAGCTTTTTCTCCTCCACATTAAAACTAATAGTTGTTTCAATCTGGTTATGGCAGATGAAACTATCAGCAGTTTTTCCTGCTAGACGCAAAGGAACACCATCGACTAAAAGAAGCGTGTTTATTGCGATTTTAGGAACAATAACTTCTTCAAGTTTCAGACCATTTTCATTTAAATACCTTGATTTAGGAAGGAATTCCTTCAACTTGTCTTCGCTAATCCTTCCTTTATCTAGAAATGAAGAACATTCATATGTGAAAATCGGCAATAAGCGAGTTGTAGTCTTTTTATTCTTTTGTGCTTTTATCAGACTGAAAAAAGCAACTTGAATCATGTCATAGTACCCAAATCTAATATCATTATTCTTTAACGGCTGTTTACCCTTTTGTTGCTCATTATCGCTTTTTAACATCTTCTCGTCTTTTTTAGGAGACATAAGACTCTCCTTCCAGTATGCTCCAGTGGTCTTTAGTTCGTATTTCTTTGTGATTAATTGATCCTTAAATTCAATTTGCTCCTTCACCTTCTTCAGACCTTCGTTTTTTAAGATGTATTTAACCAAATTTTCAATATTATTGGTTTTGCGCTTATCATCAATAACCCTATATGTTAGTTTATCGTGAATTGTTTTCCCAACTACAATATTAAGATATGCATCATGCGCATGGTGATGATTATTAAGTTCTCTAATTTTAATAATGTCGTGAGTGTTTCTAAAATCAGACACATTTCGCGCTTTAGAATAGATGATAAACGAGGTCTCATCTTCTTTTTTAAAGAACGACTGCAACAACTTAGCGATTTCTTTATTGATCCAGTCGGTTGTCGTCTTTTGACGATTGATGAATTCATTAATTTCATCTTCAGTTAAAGGGTTATCCCTTATTAGTCTTTCGTATTTTCTTGGATCCATTAAGCCAGCGGCCTTTAACTTATTCCAGAAATCCTTCTGCTCTTTCCTAATCTCCTCATTAATTGGGTATGCATCTCCTTTTAGGCCGTTCATCTTCGAACTAGTCAAGACTAAATTAACAATTACCGAATTATTAAGAATTAATGATTTTGGTACAATATGGTCAACATCATATACTTTACTATTGTCATCTAGGAGTTCGCGTAAGTCGATTGGTTTTCCAGTATAAATATCGCGACCTGCTTGTAAAAAATATAAATAAATCTTTTTACGTTGAATAATGTCCTTTTTATCACTTTTCGGTTTGTTTGTGTCGTTTATTTCTTTTTGATCACTTTTGGGACCGCTTAAGTCACTTATTTCTTTTTTAACTTTTTCAACATCCATTGCAACATCTTTATAAGCTTTCTGAATCTGCGCGATACGAGAGGATGTTTCCTTAGGATCTTTATCGCTCGCTCTTGTGAATTCAATCACAATATTCTTGGGATCCTGCTTCATGATATGACGAATCTCCTTAATCAAGAGCATGGCTTGAATAATCCCTCTTCTTACTTGCGGTGCAATATATCGATCTTTTAAATAATCATTTATTGCATCGGAATTTGAAAAATCAATGCTTTTTCGCCCATTAATATCATCAAAGATTCTCAAAAATTCACCACCATTATCGAAAAGGATTTCATTAAGATTATGACTTTCTCTTTCCAAAATAGTGATAATCGTCTCGCCTCTAGCGTTTTTAATATCGGATAAAAGAGCCTTTGAAAGATTACCCCATTTCGAAGTTCTAATGGTTAATAAGGCATCTTCTTGTTCCTTTGTGACTTTAATACCTGGATACCTACTAATAATATTTGCTAACTCTTGTCTTCTTAAATCTACCCTAGCGGCATCAATTAGGGCAAAACCATTTACGACATCATCGTATAAGAAAGCATATACTGATTTATGTGATTTATCACTACCAAATATATCCTGCATTTTCCTAATTGCTGAAAGTGAAATCTTTAATACTTTCGTATTTTGAGAGTCGATGTTAATACCCTCAATGACGCTTTGACTATCTAGATTCAAAATATTAATGATGGCCTTATTTGAAAGCGAACTCCTTTTTTCTTTGATTAAGGATTCAAAAATTCTTATCTTTTGATCTTGCTTTAAGGGATGTCCATTAATCTTCATCTTATTAAAAATGTTATAGAAAATATATGTTTGATAAAGAATTGTATCTTGAGCAAGACAACACTCGTTACTTAAATAAGTGCAATTTCTTAACATTTTAGTAATAAATGCCTTATTAGTAGCAACTTGATCAACAACTTCATCGAAATTATAAGGAGTGACCTTAGTATCTTTATTCTCGGCTTTTTTAACTAGCCAATAGTTATCGCTACCGCCGCTATTTGATAAAGGTCCACAGTAATAGGGAACTTTGAACTCTAGTAATTTAAACAAGTGGTCCTTAACCGTTTTGCTCTCGTCAGAATTACGGTTTAGAGCTATAAAACCATTCATTATCTTTTTTAATTCTTCAAGATGTAACTGAAATGGAATAGTTCGGTTAGTAGTTCCATTTGGAGTTTCAAGAAAAATTTCCTTATCGTTTTGAAGATAACTCATAAAATCGTTATCACCAGTCAACTTGTGATACTCTTCTCTTATCACTTTAAGCTTCTTGATAAGCTCTTCCTTTCGATTCTCGCTGGTCGTGGTTGGTTTATCCTTGTCGGATCTTATTGAAAACACCGGATGGTTGTTATGTCTAAAGAATTTATCATAATGCTTAGCATTCATCACTGAATCAACTTTTTTAATATCCGATTTCAATCTTTGAAGTTCCTTTTTATGCTTATTAAAAACCTTTATTTTAGCATCAGAAATACTCGTAGCATTACTACCAATCATCTTGAAAAGAGTAACATTACTATACAACTCGTTTAACTCATCAAATATCTCAATATTATCAATAATACTTTCTTTAGCTGCTAGATAATCAGCGGAAGAAAAATCAATGTCAAGTCTTTCTGTGGCACCAAACAACTCTTTTAAATCAACTTTATAGCGGAAGATAGCTTTAATGATTCTGATAGCAAGCGAAGACTTTTTTAATTGAAAACGCTTATCATCATTTAGTTTTAGGCGAAATTGCTCCACGGCACCTTCAACATCCTGAGATTTAAATAAAGGCTCTCCATTATCGTCTCCAAGATTGGTCAATCGATTTAGAAAGCTCGTAAAATCCTTAACGAGACTCGTTTCAGTAGAAGCGGTGTATTTCCGATCAGGATTACTATCTTCATTAACGAAATGACCTCGATTCTTCAAAATATCGTGAGCCGCTAAGAAGAGCAAACGATAATAAATTCCTCTTTCTAAGTACTCTCTTGATTTGTTCTCATCTTTTAAGCTTTCTCTTAAATGATAGATAGTAGGAAACTCTTTATAATAATCAGAGTCTTGATAGTTTTTATCGTTAAATAGCGATCTAATGTCATCGCTTTTGATTCTTGATAAGAAAGATGGGTCTTCTTTATTAACATATGGTTTAAGCTCCTGTTTTAAAAGATGAAGTCTCCAATTTCTCTTATTAAGCGATCTTCTTTGGCGGCGATACTTTCTTCTCGACGCAGCAGTATGGGTCTTACTACTCTTTGACTCTTCGTTATCAATAAGTCTTGCGCCCCATAGGTGTCTTCCACGTTTTCGAATAATGTTGTAGTCAGTGTCTGTTACGCACCAACCGATCGACGATGTCCCGATATCTAGTCCCAAAATGTAATCTTTTTCTGGCATGGTTCCATCTCCCCATTAAATATATATACATTTTACTAAAAAAATGATAATATATAAATGTCAAATTCACATGACACGTTCAAATAAGATTGACCGCAAGGTCGAATCGTCCCAGTATCGTATTGAGTACGAGTAAATGCATCACTAATCGTGGTGCTTTTTATTATATGAAGATTTATTTGTGATGAAAAGAATATCTTGTTATAGACTATTATACAAAAGTGTTGTTTTTATGATTTTATATTAAACCCAGATTCGATACAGTACTTTAATAAA
>JAISVG010000036.1 GCA_031271635.1 Erysipelotrichaceae bacterium | reverse complement strand
TAAGTGAAAAATAAAAGACTACTAGTTGGTATGTTTTTGACGACAATGCTTTTAACTAGTTGCCGTCGTGCCATGACTGTCTATGCTTTAGAAGTTGCTTATAATAACGGCTTATTAACGAAACTTGAATTACAAAGCATCTCATATTATTATCATGATGGTAATATCGAAGAAGATTATCGACCAATTCCTAAAGATCCTTTAAGTCTGGATGACCAAACCATTAAGGATATTAAATGGACATATGCAAAAGGATTGAAGAATATTCCAGGCGGTTATATTGGCGATTATTTAGAAAGAGTCACGATTATGGACTATTTTGGAACATATAATGATTATATTGTGGTGAAAATGACGAATAACTACTGGGTCATTGATATTATGTCTGAAGATTATTATATTGATGGTGTTTTATTTAAGGATTATTATTATGCTATTTTATGCTTTTCATTTGATGAATAAGAGTATCAATTTGATATCAGGAGTAGAATATAAAAATTAATTCATTAATTAAAAACAAAGGAATGCTATCTTTTATAAGCTTTTTATTCTTAACGCTTGGCATGAGTAACGGAAGTGATTTATCACATAATCCAATATCGGAGAATCACGTTTGTTGCGCTGATTATATGGATGAAGATGTAATGGAAGGAAATGTGGAATTCAATACTGTTAATACAGCGATTTCACCAATGGCATCTGGTACCCTTGATTCGTGCAATACCGTTACGGATTCTCACGGTATTGGGCGGGAGGTTGGCTATTTTGTAGACTATCTTCACACTGGGTGTCGTCACTACAAAAATACAGGTTACACTTATGGCTCAACAGATATTCCTTTTTTTATAAACCAAACCGGAATGACTTCAGCACAAGTAGCATCGATAAGGTCACAAGCCGCTATCTGGAATCAGGCGAAGATTCATGATAGTCAAGAGGAAATTGTTAATCTATATGAGGTTTATAGTTTAGGATTCATTAATGGTCGTCCAGTCTGTGAAATATTATTAGAAGACCTTGCCAATCAGGGAGGCCAAAGTGGAACGCCCGCCGAAATCTTTTCAGGTTCTAGATATAATGTGCAGATTAAATTAAATATTAATGGTTATAATAGCGATACACCGATGCATGAAATGGTGCATCTGATGGGGTTAAACGATCTCGATAATGGGCAATCAATTCCTAATGGAACGCATAAGAGTCTAATGGGATACGATAATTTTCTAGTGGTGTTGCAGGACAATTGCAGTATCAAGATATTCAAGGAGCCGCATTAATTAATGGTAGACATACTAATCATCAATACAAACGCTATATAGTAAGTGGCGCATATTATTATTCTTTTTGCTTTTATTGTGATTATTCAAATTGGAGTCTTATTGAACCGATGTTTATTGAACCAATGTTAGAAGCTGCATCATGCTCTCATGACTATCAGGCAATGGTTTCTGTAGGAAATGTAAAGTGGTGCAAATGTACCAAATGCTACAAAATTATCAAAAGTAATTTTATTGTGAACAGCGTTAGCGGTGGCCTAGAAATAGCGCCTCTACAAGAATATAGTGGTACTTCATTAACGATTCCAGTTCAAATTGGTGGCGAAAACATTGTTTCAATTGGTGAACATGTTTTTCAAGGAAATACATCGTTACAGCAAGTCGTGTTTCCTAGTAATAGTCAAGTCACTACAATTAAGAGTTGGGCCTTTCATGGATGCAGTAGTTTAACATCAATGAATATTCCTTCAAGTGTTGAAGAAATTGGCTGGGCTGTTTTTGTTGGGACACCTTCGGAACCATTTATTGATTGGCACTATAATCATAATATGAATGCTTACTATGATAATACTAGTAATTTTGGGTCCCATGTTAAACGGATATTTATTTCAAATTCATTGACTACTGCGACTCTTCCTTATGGGATGAAGACATTACGCGAAAATACCCTTATCGGAGGAGATAGTATTACTGCTTTAATATTCCCTGTAACATTAACTAGAATAGAAGACTATGCTTTTGCTAATTGTCCAAATCTAACACAACTATCAATTCCGAGCACAATTACGTATTTATCTTCGAGGGCTTTTTCATCTTCAAGTGTTTCTAGTATTATTTGGTATTACAATGAAGGAATAAGTGGTTTTCGATCTCAGTTTGATCAACTTGTAACGGAAATAGTAATTGAAGATGATGTTAATTATATACGGGGTGATACTTTTGAATATCTGCCAAATTTGGTTAGTTTTATTGTGAGTCCTGATAATCAATACTTTTCCAGCGTTGATGGTGTTCTATATAATAAAAATCAGACTGAATTATTGCAAGTTCCAATGGCATGTCAAAATGTTGTAATGCCAAATACAATTACTTCTTTTCCTTCTTGGGCCTTTAATAGTCATCCACGCCTTGAAATAGTTTTCTTATCACTTTCAGTAACATCAATTCCTGAATCAGCGTTTGCGAGTTGTAGCAACCTTGTTGAAGTGTATGTGATGTTAGATGACGGATATACAGTGGTTAATTGTGGCGTAAATGCATTTAATGGTACTAACCAGGATCTAGTGATCTACGTTCCGGAAAGAATGCATCATGCCTATTATCAAGACTCGTCTTGGCAGACTTATCAAAATAAACTGCAGCCAGTTTATTAGTATTGTCGATTAGCTTTGACATCTGAGGTGCCATTATTGACAAGAGTTTTGGTTTTGCGATAGGAATCTCTATATTTAATAAACATGACTTTGACGGCTTTTTCCTAATATATATATATATATATATTAATATTTAAAGAATGAAGCACTTATTTATTAAAGATGAGTTTAATCCAAAGCATCAAAAGTTAAGACAACTTATTAATGATCCACAACACTTTGAAGCTACGATTACTCTTGCGATGGAACTTCATGATTTAATGCATCAACAATACCAAGACTTGGTGCTTCAGGGAAAAGAACCGCCAATGAAGACGAAGAAGATGAAGACAATTGCTTATAATCTTTGGCATATCACGAGAATCGAAGATTTATGTGTTAATCTTTTTATTTCTGGTCGTGCTTTAGTATTTGATGCCTTATGGGCCAAACGAATAAAGACTCCATTTAGTGACATCGGAAACGGTTGGTCACAAGAAGAGATTCGTGCTTTTAGTACTACTATTAGTTTTGAAGCCCTCCTTGAATATCGAAAGGCAGTTCATGACCAAACCCAAGCGGTTTTAAAAGTCTTCTCACAAATGACATGAAACGAAATGTTCCATTAAATCACCGCAAAAGAGCCCTGGAACTTGGAGTCATATTACCAAATGAAGCTTCGTTAATGGTCCTTGATTATTGGTTAAAGCAGAAGATTGTGGGCTTAATTTTTAATGCCTCTTACAAGACATCAACTAGGACATTTAAATGATTGTCGAAGTGCTAAGTAGTTTTTCTAATTAAATAATAGTAGCCTCTTAATGACATAAGGGAACACCATAATTAAATTGATTTATAAAGTTAAATCCAGTCTTCTTCTTGAATTATTGATGATAGTTTGGTTCTTTTAGCACTAATCCAGCAGTTTTTACTCTTAAAATGATAAAAAGCATCTTTTCTCTTTTAAAAATGTCATAATTTAAATAATAAGAAAGGAAGCAAGTATCAATGGTATTTAAAAAGTTTTGGCCTTATAAGTTACGGTCCTCCATGCTTCAGAGGCAAGAAACCGGATGAAGTTTGTCTGCGATTGCGTCTTACGAAGAGATCTAGTTAAAATTTAAAAGTTTTAAGAGCAATCGTGCTAAGATACTAGAGGCAGTTATTTGATGTTGGGGAGTTAAAGGAGAAAAAGATGAAAAAAAGTTTAATGATGATTCCGGTTTTAGGAGCTGCTTTACTTGCCTGCGGCGGAGCGACATGGGTGAGAAAGAACTTTACTGCGACGACATGGTCTAATCTTACTGCGGGAGCAAAGTATGAGGCGACCTTTAGCGGCGCAAGCGGAAATCTTGAGGGTAACTTTGATTTTAATCGCACCCAAAAGTATCAGATGAGTTTCGTAATTACTCTTACTTCCGGCATGATTAATGTTATTGTAAACGGAATTACTACTTATACCCTCCCCGGAAGCATTAATGGGACCGTAACTAACTTTGACCTTTATGCCAGTAGCGTAGATCCTGCGAACGCAAAAGTAGTCTTTGCTTTTAGCAATGCTTCAGGAACCCTTACTGTCACGCATCAACGAGTTGCTTATTTATAAGAAAGGAGTTATAAATGAAAAATAAAGTATGTCAAAGTTGTGGCATGGGGCTTGATCAAGAAAACGATCGCGGCACCAACAAGGATCAAAGTAAGTCTGATGATTTCTGCATTTACTGTTTTAATGATGGGGAATTTACCAAGGAAGATTTAACTTTTGATGAAATGGTCGACATTAGTCTTCGCTATTCAAAGGCTTATCAAAATGCTGCTTCTGAAGCGGAAAAGAACCATATTAAAGATCTAACTAAAGATTATATGTCAGGATTAAAAAGATGGAAGAAAAAAGACGATGGCTGTGATTGTCATCATTGCCACTGTCATAAATAGAAGTTACTCTTCATCTTCACGACTCTTTTTAGCATAAGCCACAAAGTCATAAGTGGTATACCAAAAACTTTTATCAAGGAAGAAGAGCTTCATTTCGGCGATTAGTCGCGTGAGTTTGTCGTAGTCTTCCTTGGCTTTTTTGGTGTGAACTTTTTCGAGGTACTTTTTAAAGTAGCGAATTCGATATGAGAATCTTTCGTAAAAAAGCCCTTCGCGCTGCTTCATGCCACGAAGTGAAGTATCACGCATATAAGAAAGACACTTAATCTTTTCATAACCAGCTTTTGCAAGCCAAGTATAGAGTTTTCTTCCGTTCATGCGGTCTGAAGAAGTGGGAATCGCATAGCACATTTCAATGATTTCTTTAAGGATATTATCATGAGGGTAACATAAATCAGCCCCATCATCTGAGCCGCGTAAAATAATGTAACCGCCATCACTTAAATACTCATGCATAATGGCAAGAGGAATGTTCGGGCTAACTTTGGCAAGATGATGCATGACTAAAGAGGAGAAGATGAGATCAAAACTTTCAAGCTGATGTTCTTTCATAATGGCTTTTAATCTTCCTTCGAAGTCGGGGGCCTCAATGTCACAGTGATGAAAGGAGAACTTTTCATTTTGATATTTTTGATTAGCTTTGGCGATACACTCTTCATTGATGTCAAGACCAATAACTTTCCGAAAACGGTCATCATTAAAGCGGGTATAAGTGACATAACCAGGACCTGATCCGACATCTAAGACATGAAGTTTTTCTTTATTTATGAGTTGATAGACGCGGTTAATGACATCATTATCACTCGGAAGCGCGTTATCAGCTTGAACTTTTAACCTAGCTTCTTCATCATCATATAAGGGATCATAGACTGAAGCTTTGGTTTCAAGTTCAGTTGTGGGAACGGAGATTAAATGAGGCTTAATATCACTATGAAAACTTTCTTTTAGTTTATCTTTATGGCAGGGAATAATAAAGTTTACATTAAAAATGTCATGGATATCTTCAGGTAAGTCCCGTTTATTAAGAGTGACTTCAAAGCCTACTTGAAGCGGATGAATCTTAAAGGTTTTTTCGCTTTCAGGGAGGTGTTTTTCCGCTTGAAGCTTTCTTAAGGCACACCTAATTTCATTACGAATATCATCGTCATGAGGATTAGGAGTTTTAAAAAGCCGTTCCTTATCAAAGTAGTTTTTCGTCACAATAATAATGAAATCATTGGCTTCTTCAATCGCTTTTTCATAGTTTTTGCGGTAATCATCAGTTCGCTGCTCACGGTCGAGGAAGACGCGGTAGTGATGATCTTCAAGATATTCTTTTAATCTTGTGGCCGTTTCTTCATTGCCATCACGACGGTAGGAAATAAAAACATCAATTTTACTCATGTGACTCCTTAATGAGGCGAACAACTTGATATCCAGCTTGGTTCAGTCTCGTGATAAAATTATCATCCTTAGTTCCAAAGAACATATAGTCATAGCGGTAACAATCAATATCCTTAAAAGTTAAACCCCAGTCTTGTTTTAACACATAATTATGAAGTTTCTTTAGCCCTTTAAGACTAGTAAGACAAGCATGTTTTTTATGTGCTAAGTCTTTCCAAATGAGGCGTCCATCTTGCATCTTAATGTCTTTTAATCTTAGTTGATGGAAGTGATGGAAAATGTAAAAGGCATTCCAGCGGAGTTTTTCGGCGTAGGCGAGAACATTTTGGGTCTTGGTTTTAAAATAGTCCTCAGCAGTTAGTTGGTCAATACTCTTAAAACCAATTTCTTCTTTAATGGTTTCATAAGTTTGCCCCTCTTTAGTATCACGCTCCATATCATAACCTAAGAGGTTTAGTTTATAACGAAGATTCATCGCGCTATAAAGGTTAGAGAAAAGGTCAATATAGCTAAGATCAGACCACTTATCAACCATATGTTCGCCTTTTAAAGAGGAGTACCGCTGATGATAGGAAGCAGCAAGGTCGTTCATGCTTTCCGCGACAATGACATCATGAGTATAAGTCTCGGCTTCATTTCCAAAGGCAATGATCCCTTCAGGAATAATAGGGGTTCTTTTATTACGACAGGCGATTTTAATATTTGCATCACCGAATTCATTTTTAAGCCAAAGCGCGGTTTCAAGGTTTTGGTGATCATCACCATGAGCGACAATAAAGAGGGTAAAACTACTATCGCGATAGACAGCATCACTCATGATTTTAATACAATCACTACTTCTTAGATCAAAGGGTACTGATCTAATGGTTCCAATGTCTTCTGGAGCTGGTAAGTCGCGCTTCATCTTTGGCACGGAATTAATGAAGTGACTAAGACGTCTCGTGTGAAGTGTCTCGTTATTTGTGTCAACAAGATAATAGTTAACTAAATGAGGAGATAGTATTTTGCTCGGTCTTGTGGATATTAGTTGATTGTTTTGACAAAAAAGCGGGAGAAGCGTGGCATTCATATCACCAAAGCCTAAGAAAAAGACGTTGATATTAAGTTTTTCTTTAAGGGAACGATTTGGTAAAAAATAGGCTTCATCAATCATTGCGGGGAGCGGATATTTTTCGACAAAAAGTCGTGCTCCGAGCTCATGAGAAGTAAAGAATTTAATGTCAAGATGGGGGTTATTGGTCCGTTCCTTCAGGTACTCAAAGCGATATAATTCCATTTCATCAAGGCGGGTTTCAAGATGAAGTTTAAAATGGTATTTTGGATCCTGAATTGTTTTAAAAGCCTTGATTAAGGGGATTAGATTAGTGTTCTTGCCAAAGTGAATTAAGTTATAATTAACATGCTTTCTAAGCGCGGGATTCCGGAAGGTTTTAAGATCAAGCTTCCCTTGAAGATAGGGAATCTTTAGCTCATAGAGGCGTTTTATTAACTCCTTATCGCCTTTATGAGGAATGAGGATGACTACCATGTTAGGATGTCTTGTCGCATAAGAAAAAGACTTTTCATCTAAACTTAAAAGAATATCGGTGTTATGTCTTAAAGCTTTCCGAACTTTAATCATATTAAAAAGACTCGCCCCAAAGAAGACTAAACTCACTCCAATTAATGAAATCACGATTAAGAGGTAGGTAATGATAAAGGCAATTGTAAAGAGGGCGTTTTTGAAGAAAAGATGCGAGATAAAAAGGGTCTCAACTTTAAGAGCGAGGCCACTAATAGAAGCGGAAATCACTCCGAAAAAGTCAAGATAAACCCAATCGGGGTTAGAGTCAAGAAAACCAACAAAATAAAGGGTGAGTAAGAAGAATAAAACGGGTAAAAGGAAGATCACACTTGATTTCATCATGTGAAAAATGCCCTTCCGTCTTTTAACGACAATAAAGGCGACAATCATGACTAACTGCAAGAAGAGGACGATTCCCGAAGTAATGTCAACCATCATAATAAACTCCTTTGATTATAAGACGACTTGATTATTAAAATGATAACATTTTTTGCATCTATTAGTGGTAAAAATAGTGATTTATTGGCTTTTTATTCCTTGCTTCTTCTCTAGTATCACTTAAAATTTTACTAATACTTGTTTCAAGAAACCGCAAAATAAGCGCAAGATTAAGGGCAAAAAAACTTTTCTAAAATGAAAATAAAACTAGGTGGTGGGTGTATAATTATGATTATGAAAGCACTCAAACGTTTAACGCTATTCTTTATGGCAGTTTTTTTAGTATCAACTGGAACATCCTTAAGGGATGTTAATCACTTCAGTGTCCCCGTAATGGCTTGGTCAGGAACTCAGGTTTCCGATGCTGGTGATTATTACGAACCAATTAGAGGTTTAAAGGGTACTGCCTTAAAGAACGGCCTGAATACCTTAATCATGACCGGAGTGGATCAAGATTATGCTTGGGCTCGCTATGAAGCCGCTGATGAGATGGAAGGCGATTCTAGTCAGATTATGGGAGTTTATTCGCGTCTTGGTTATTTGAAGACTAATCATGTTAGTGGGAGCACCGGTTGGAACCGGGAGCATGCTTTTCCGCAAAACACGATGGAAAACGCTGGATTAAGTGGTTCAACGGGAACGGGAAACACTTCCTTTAATGATAATCATCATATTTTTGCCTCTGATAATCGCATCAACAGTGTTCGTAGCAATAATAAATATGGGGTTGTGGCCTCACATTCAAGCCCCGTTAAAGATTCATACGGAAACATCACTGATAACTATTATAGTGGTGGTATTTTTGAACCATCTGATGCCGCGAAAGGTGAAGTTGCAAGAGCCACCCTTTATATGGTGGTAGCCTATCCGGCACTTGAAATTGCTGATAACTTTCAAGCCCAAGACCTCTGTTTTGACTGGCATGAAGATTTTCCAGTTTCCAACCGTGAAATTAGACGAAATAACGTTGTTTATCAAAATCAACACAATCGTAATCCCTTTATTGATCATCCTGAATTCGCAGTGATGATCTGGGATTCAAGTTATAGTGGTAACGGGGCTCTTGAGGATGGCGGGGGAACTATTTATCCTGATCCTACTGGTGTCACAATTAGTGGTCCAAGTGAAGTTAATGTCGGTAGTACCATTACCTTAACGGCAAGTGTCGCTCCAAGTGGGGCCCGTCAAAGTGTCTCTTGGGTCTCAGAAGATACCAGTGTTGCAACGATTACTAATGCTGGAGTACTAACTGGCGTGAAAGCTGGTACCGTCACGATTTATGCCACTTCAACCGTTAATACAAGTCTTTATGACTCTAAAGCAATTACCGTTAAACAGGCAGTGATTCCACCAGATCCTGATCCAGTAGATGGCACTATTACTTATACTACTGGAGGTAATAGTACCTTATTAACTCCAGCTACCCTTCTTACAGCTTCAACAGATGATGGTGATAACCTTGATAGTTACTCCGGCTTAACAAGGATTTATAATGGTAATCCGGCGAGTCAAGGAGGCTATACCACCGCACTAAAGAATGTGTTAAAATTTGGTTCTGGAAGTGGAGGCGGTACCATGACTATTAACTTTAAAACCCAAGTTAAAGACATTGTTTTAACCACTTCAGGCTGGAATAATACAGTTTATAATATTAATGTTAACGGCACAACTAAAGCTCCTGCGACTGGTACAACCCCAGTGACGACATCTTTTAGTGGTGTTAATAGTGATGTTGTCACGATTGCCTCTGGTGGCACCGATCCAAGAATGATGCTCTATGCGGTGTCTTATTCGCTTGAGCAGTCGAGTTCGACTGACTATTATTTCGAACATGATGGCACGGATATCTTTGGA
>JAISVG010000030.1 GCA_031271635.1 Erysipelotrichaceae bacterium | reverse complement strand
AATTATACTATATTTCTTGTTTATATAGAATATAAACAGCTTTTTTGCTAAAATTGAAATATGGATTTTGTTACCGCCCTCCAAAACACCCTGTCCTTAGAGGATGCGAAGACTTTTCTTCTTGCTCAAAAAGAGGCTTCTCTTCCTACATTTTTTCTTAATAAAAACAAACTATCAGCCGCTGAACTATTAGCTCGTTACCCAAAACTGATTCCGCTTGATGCGGCAGGATATTCTTATCTGAATCAAGATTATCCAAAACTTAGCAAATCTCTTGAATATCTTGCCGGAGCGCTTTATGCTCAAGATTATGCCTCAAGTGTGGTCACTCAGGTTCTTGATTTAAAACCCACGGACTTAATTCTTGATATGTGTGCCGCGCCAGGCGGTAAAACCATCAACGCCAGCATTCGTTTATCACAAAAAGGGCTGGTAATTGCCGCTGAATTTAGTAAAAAACGCCTCGAAGTCATGACCTCAAATATTGAACGCCTTGGCCTTGGAAATATCATTACTTGTGAGATTAACGCTAATGAACTTCCCTTCTATTTTCAAGACTGCTTTGATAAGATTATTCTTGATGCCCCATGTTCGGGAACTTTTATGTTTAAAAGTGAACCAAAGATGTGCGCTGATTGGACATATAATAAGGTTCTTCGGCTCCAAAAAGAACAGGCTGAGCTTTTAAAAAGCGGTCTTAAGATGTTAAAAGTTGGTGGTTATTTGGTCTACTCAACTTGTAGCGTCCTTAAAGAAGAAAATGAGGACATCATTAAAGCACAATTAGGTTCTGAGTATCGAATCATTCCTCTTACGATACCAGGAGCCTTAGAAAGTTCCTTCCTTCCAGGGGCCTTGCGTCTCATGCCAAATCAATATCAAGATGGACACTTCATCTGTCTTATTCAAAAAGTATCTGGTCAGACAAAGAAATTCAAAACTACTAATCTTAATAAAGACGAGGACCTCTCACTTTATAAATTCACCACAAAGCAAGTAATCTATGGCTTAACAAGTTCCGCAGTCCCAACTCACCTAAATTTTCATACTTTAGGGGTTAGCTGTTATGAAATAAGAGGGGAACACCGGATCCCCATGCATCACCTCGCCCGATTTTTACCTGCTACTAGTTCCATTAACTTAACTAAAGAAGAAGCTACTACCTATTTAAGAGGAGAAACCTTGCACCGAAAACTCGCTGATGGCTATTATATCGTTAGTTTCTTAGGTTTAAATCTTGGTTATGTCAAAGTCGTTTTAGGAGAGCTTAAGAATTACTATCCTCGGGGCTTAAGGATCCCTTCCTTCGCTTTTTATAATAACTATCAATCAGATTCTGCTCACTAATCTTGAGGCTTTGAACCTCATTTAACATCAACTCATGAGCATACTTCTGGAGCCCATCTTTATCATATTTTACTAATTCCTGATGTGATAGCAGCGATAAGAGATGCCATTGATAGGGGGTATAACGATAGGTTTTCTTTTTATTTGCAACTAGTTGTGAGCCCATTTGAGTGGTAATCGCAAAAGAAATATTGGTGGCTAAGGGAATCCGAAAGGAACTTGAGAAAAACGGGAGCAAAGGGACTGTGTCGTTTTTTAAGTTTCGACTACCTTCAGGAAAGATCACCCAGTGACGATTGGAATTATCTTTAAAATCATTTTCGATATCACGAATCGCTCCAAGGGTGTCTCTTAAATCGCGATGATTAATGAAGCGACCTTCTAAAATAATCAAACATTTTCCAACAAAAGGATACTTTTTCACTTGGTGTTTAGCTAAAAAAGTAAGCGGCGTTTCCGAGGCTGCCATCATACAAATTGGATCAAGATAAGATAAATGGTTACAAATTAAAAGAAACGAACCTTCAATCTTGTTTAATTTATCAATATCCTTTAAATAATACTTCACTTTAAGGTGTTTTAAAACAAATAGACAGAGTTTTCGGATTCTTTGGTAACGAAGTTCCAGGGGATATTTCTTCGGATTCTTGGCGTAACGCCTAATCCAAACAAAGTATTCAAAAAGAATCCGCCACGCAACAATTAATAAGACTTTAATAATTCTAAACATTTTTTAATTCCACCGCTCCAAAATACTCAAATGTCTCAGCGGCAATAGTTATGCCAAGTTCCTTATCTTTATGTATTCTTCCTTGTATAATCACTAAAGAGCCCTCTTTCATTCTTTCAAGAATATTATTTGATCGTTGATTCCAATAACTAATGTATATTTCTTCTTTGATCCTAGTATTATTATAGATATCTATCGTTTCAATTTCAAGCATCCGATAATGACGTACCATATTTCCTTTAATTTTTCCGACCACAACCACATTTGATAACATAATTACTCCTTGAACTTATTATTCAATAAAGTAAACTAAGAAAAGTCGGATTTATTTAAGAGCGGTCTTAAAGACGGCGACACTGATGCCTTTTAGAGTAAAGGCTCCACTAACAAGATTCTTGCGTTTCACAAAACCATTTTCAACAAAAAGCGGCATGCTCTGATGAAGCATCGTTGTTGCCGCTTCAAGCGCGGGGTTAATGAGCACTTCATAACGAATTGCTTTATGAATTGTCGTGATCTTAAGAGCAGAAACTCCAAATTCTTCGAAGGTGGTCTGACGAAGCATTTCATGCTTTGGCAGTTCAAAGAAGAATTTCATCATTTTTCTTAGTTTCGTAAGTTCCTTAAAATAGTCCACCATCGCGATTCTCGAATCGCGAAGCTGATAATCGAGCATGTTATAATGATCGCCAGCGTTATAAGAGTTTTCATGACCATATTTTGTCTGCCCATATTCTTGTCCCATATGGAAAAAAGGGACACCATAACTAAGAAGAATCAAGGCATTAATAAACATTATTCGTCTTAATAAAAGATTTTCACTTAAATCAGGGAGTTTTTCCTTAATAAT
>JAISVG010000026.1 GCA_031271635.1 Erysipelotrichaceae bacterium | reverse complement strand
TGATGAAGGTTGATTTAACAAAAAGAGCACATCAAGCACCTCCGACGGTTTTTATTACTCATTGTCCTGTTTGTGGCAGTGAACTTATCAAAGTAGAAGCCCTTCATTACTGCCCTAATAAGAACTGTAAAGCCAAAGTAATTGAGGCCATTATCCATTTCGCTAGTCGTAGTGCGATGGATATCGATGGACTCGGCGAGAAGATTGTTGAAACTTTTTATAATGAAAAGCTAATTAAAGACGTTAGTGATCTTTACCAACTGGAAACAAAAAAAGCTGAGATTCTCTTACTTGAAGGGTGGCAAGAAAAATCATATCAGAATTTAATCACGGCTTTAGAAGCTTCAAAAGATAAATCTCTTGAATCTTTGCTTTTTGGACTGGGAATTAAAGAAGTAGGGAGTAAGACGGCCAAAGTTTTAGCCTTAGCTTTTGAAGATCTTGACCGTCTGATGATAGCAAGTGAAGAAGAGCTTTTTAATATTAAAGATATTGGAACGACAACCGTGAAGGCGCTTCATGATTATTTTCTAGATCAAGAAAATGTGAAACTTATTATGCGACTTAAGGAAGCTGGTCTTAACATGAAATATCTCGGACCAAAAGTTGTCACTGACTCTTTTTTCTCAGGGAAAACCGTTGTGATTACGGGCACTCTAGAGCATTATTCAAGAGAATCTCTTAGTAATATTCTTGAGAATCTTGGGGCTAAAGTTTCAAGCGCGGTTTCAAAACATACCGACTTTTTAATTGTTGGGAGTGAGGCTGGAAGTAAACTTAGTAAGGCGAAAACTCTCGGAACGAGAATTATTTTGGAACCAGAACTACGAGAAATTCTTGCTGAATAACTAATTATTTAACCCGACGAATAAAGAAATTACCATAGGCTTGATTAATATTCATCGTCTCAATAAAGGCACTAGGATCAGCAATTAAAGCTTTTTTCACGACTTCTTTTTCTTCGTTACTACTGACGACCATATAGATGATATATTTCTTTTCTTTGGAGTAGGCTCCAGTGCCCTCAAGAACGGTTGCAGAATGAGGAAAATGATTAATGAGAATTTCGCTTAGAGTTGGCCTCGTGGTAACAATCTTAATCTGAATCTTTTTGTTACGGGCATTAAAGTTATCAACCACAATACCGCTTACAACAATGTATAAGACGGAGAAAATAACAATGATAATGAGGAAGCCAAAGACAACTAGATAATCATGAGGATTTTGGCCATATGTGGCCATAATCTCAGTTGGATTTCGTCCATCAGCGACGTTCTGGAAGGCCGCAAGAATCGTTGTTCCTCCAGGTAAGAACATTGAAGTAATAGTATAAGCCGTAAGAATCATAATGTTGATGAAAATCATGTATTTTCCTACATTCGTAGATTTACGATTTGCAAAATAAAAGGAAACTAAGTCAATCCCTCCGGCGGAGGCTCCAACTGAAAAGGCCAGTGTCGTTGAAAGACCAGCAAGTAAGCCTCCAAGTAAGGCCCGAGGTAAAATATTGTTTTCAAAAGTATGAGAAATAATTTGAATAAAGTCTTCTGGTAAGAAAGCGACTAGAATTGAAGAGGCAACCACATTAATGAAGGTATAAATTGAGAATTGTTTTCCAATTTTTAGGTAAGCCAAAATGAAAAGTGGAATATTAAGTGCGGTGTATAAAACTGACTGAATAATGTTTCCGACCGTCGTATCAAGCCCAGGATTGATTCCTAAGACTAATTTTACAATGACTTGGGCGACTCCAGTGACGCCACCTCCAACGAGAGTCGGAAGATTGGCAGTACTATCATGGATTGGAGAAATAAACGAGCGAAACCCAAAAGAATATAAAAGCGCTGAAAGGAGCACCACAATTAAAACTTTGCCGTGGTGTAAGATGAATCTTAGAACCAAATGGCGATATAGAAAGGTGTTAATGTTTTTCTTAATTCTGTCAAGTTTTGACATACTAATATTTTAGTATAAAAAGAGATGTTTTACTATCTATTTATCTTGCATTTTATGGAATGAGATGCTTTCTTCAGCTTTACTATTTTTCCTTTATGAAATCGTTTTATTTTTCATAATCATTTTTTAGTATTTATTGTTTCATTTAGACTAGTTTGCAAGAATGGTATTTTCCGATTTTATACAAAACCTTTGTTTTAAGATTTTTAATAGATTCAAGATAATGTTTAGGTTGTTTGGAATGCCAATTTTTATTAAAAGCGAAACATTTACTATTAATGTAATCCAAAAAAATGCCACTCCACTAATAACGTTTTAGGAAATGAGTCAATGTCTTTTTTCAGCATTACCAAAATAGTCTCATCACAAAAACCAGTATTTTCTACATCATTAACATGCGACTGATCAGTATCATTATCTAGAGCTTTAACTGATAATTGTTTTGGTTTAGCACCATACATTGATCCAACAATAAGACAACACAATAAGACACCAAAGATACTTCTTCGCTTCATAGAACTCCCCCCCCTTTCCAGATAATTATCTGTTATGTATAGATGATATTTTTCCGTATAATCTCATCGAAATCTCTTCGATGTCATTTGTTCTTAAATATCCCCACATATATGCTTCTCGAAGATATAGTAGCCGATCATCTGCATAGCAAACAATCCCCGTTGAGTATATCAGCCCAAAACTAATACCAGCCACAATATCAGACCAATACACACCGCATGGAGTGTCAATAACACAACTTGAGTTTGGATCTGCCTCGGTGATTTTTCCTTTTGGAAAAAGAATTGCAACATAGCATTCATTATAGACTCCTAGATCCTGTTTCATCTCAATATCGTTAGCCGTAAAACTTGAAGTTCCATATATTATTACTTCATTATCGAAAATGAAATCACTATATTCAAATCTTACTAAATAAGCCTCTTTCATTTTCTGCTCGATTTCAGGTGGAATTGTCTCTCTTGTACATGATGTTGTTAAAAAAAGTAAAAGAATCGAAATTTTCAAAGGCCTTAATCGTTTAAAAGCAATCATAATGCCATCTCCCATCTTGTTATTCTTATTTATATAGTAGCATAATAAACTTTATAGTGTCAACTTTTTTGAAAGAGACAGATTGATGTTGTACCATCGTCATATAGTTTAATGATGCGGTTATACCAATAAGCTCAGCACGTCTTTTCATGAAATTGGTAGTATTGTTTTTATAACTAGTCTAATTTAATTGTTCGCCTTGACTTTACGAGCATTGGAGCATATAATCTAAACATAAGGTTTAATTATAATTTAAAAGAGGTAAAGTTACGATGATGGGTTTTAGCGGGAAGGATGGCGTTCTTATTTATGCGATTGGTGGACTAGGTGAAGTTGGTAAAAATATGTACTGCATTGAAAGTGCGAAGGATATTCTCATCATTGATTGTGGCGTGAAATTCCCCACTGATGATTTATTAGGCATTGATTATGTTATTTCTGATTATTCTTATTTAAAGCAAAATTCACATAAAATTAGGGCATTACTAATTACTCATGGTCATGAAGATCATATTGGAGCGATTCCTTTTTTAGTCCAAGCAATCCCCTCACTTCCAATTGTTTACGCCCCCAAACTAGCGGCCGCCTTAATGATTAGTAAATTAGCAAACTTCCGCGTCAAACAACCAATTACAATTAAAGAATATCATGCTGATTCAGTCTTACACCTTGGTGATTTTAAAGTTTCTTTCATCCGTGTCACGCACTCGATTCCGGATTCATATGGAATTGTCGTCGATACGAGTGAAGGCCGCATCATCACTACCGGTGATTTTAAAGTTGATTTAACTCCGGTCGGACCTGATTTTGAGATTACTAAAATGGCAACCCTTGGTAGTGAAGGAGTAGATCTCCTTTTAAGTGATTCTACTAATGCCGAAATTGAAGGCTATACCCCAAGTGAAAGAAATGTCGCTTCTTCGATTGAAGATGTGTTTTCTAATACTAAGGGGCGACTTATTATTTCAACCTTTTCAAGTAATGTTTCAAGAATTCAGCAGATTATTACGGCTTGTATTAGATTTAACCGTAAAGTTTTAATCCTTGGTTCCTCAATGGAAAAAGTCGTGGATATTGCCAGAAAATATGGTTATATCAACATCAGCGATCTTAACGTGATTAAGGTCGATGACATGAAGCTTTATAAACAAGAACAAATTTGTATTTTATGTACTGGATCTCAAGGCGAAGCAATGGCAGTTTTAAGCCGTATTGCCAGAAATGACTTTAAAAATGTCACGATTCACGCTGGAGACACGGTCGTCTTTTCTTCTAGTCCTATTCCAGGAAATGGGAATTCGATTAATAAGATTATCAACCTTCTCGCCAGGCAAGGCGCGAATGTGATTACTAATTCGGTTCTTAATAATGTTCATTCTTCAGGTCACCCTTCAAAACAAGAATTACGACTCGTACTCACCCTTTTAAAACCAGCTTATTTTATGCCGGTTCATGGTGAATATCGCATGCTTAGTCAGCACCGTGATATCGCAGAATCGCTTAGTATTCCTAAAGATCATATTTTTGTGGTCGAAAATGGTCGTGTCTTATTCTTAAAAGATCATAAAGTGAGTCTCAAAGATGAACGTATCCCTTGTGAAGACGTTTATATTGATGGAAAATCCATTATGGGAATCTCCAAACAAATTATTCAGGAACGGCAGATTCTTAATGATAATGGGGTAGTTATTCTGGCTGTTTTATTACAGAATAAGGGTCAAGAACTAGTGCGACTGCATCTTCATAAGCGCGGCTTTGTGCAGGATGAGTCGATCTTTAATAAGGCCACCAATCTTCTTATTAGTAAATATTTTAAAAATAATTATAACGCTATTGCGCCTCAAGACTTGAAAACAATTTTGGTGAAAGAACTTGATGTTTTCTTCTTTAGAAATACCAAGCGACACCCAATGATTATTCCCTTTATCTTGGAGCTTTAATGTTAGTTTTAGCCTCGACCTCGCCAAGAAGAAAAGCTTTATTAGCGGAACTGACCCCAAATTTTGTGATTGATCCTGCAACTCTTGATGAGTCACTATTTCAAGATGCACCACGAGCGCTCAATCGGACGCTAGCTTTTAAAAAGGCGGAAGAAATTATTAAAAAGCATCCTGAGGCGGTAGTTTTAGGAGTTGATACTATTGTCGTCTATCAAGGACGGATTCTTGGAAAACCACACGGCACTAAAGAGAATTTAGAGATGTTACAACTCTTGAACGGAAAAACCCATCAGGTTTACACTTCTTTTGCCCTTTTATCATCAAAACGAAAAGTAATTAAAACGGTGGTCTCGAAGGTAACCTTTAACTTCTTAAGCGAGATTGAACTGCAAAACTATATTGAAACTTTTCGCCCTTTTGATAAGGCTGGGGGTTATGGCATTCAAGATCAAACGATGCCAGCTTTAGTTAAAAAGTATCGCGGCTCATATACGAATATTATGGGTCTACCACTTGAAGCCCTTACGAAAGTTTTAAAACGTTTTACTCACTAAGCGAGGTATAAAGTATCGCGGCAATATTACTAATAAGAATGATTTTTCCTTCGCTTTTAATGATTGATTGCACCCCGTTTTCTTTAAGGGCTACTTCATTAATAAGACTTAAATCTTTTAGTTCAAGATAGATTCTTGAACCCTTTAAATCTGTTTTCACGATATTATCTTTTCCACCTAAAAAAGTAAGATCAAGATTTGAAGGAGGCACACTTTTTTTAAAACGACGATTTTTGATTAATAAAACCATCACGGCGAGGATAATAATTAAAGCTGCTCCAAGCGCGAGGGTCCAACTATATTTATAAAAAAACTCGTTTGCAGTAATACTATAAGAAATCATGGAGTTTATTAAGATATTCATCTTCATTATTATAAAGGATAATGTTTAAAATGTTTGAGCCAAAACTGATGGTAAAGTCCTTTTGTGAGGGCTTCATGAGTTTTGAATCAAGGAGCAGATCGTAATCGACTGCAGTAACAATCTTAAAAGTAATGGTACTTTGAGGTGGGAAGACCAGACTATTAGTAATCTGATGGTGTCTATGGTTTAAAATCGGTTGAA
Organism: Erysipelotrichaceae bacterium; assembly: GCA_031271635.1. Classification (GTDB taxonomy): domain Bacteria; phylum Bacillota_I; class Bacilli_A; order RFN20; family CAG-826; genus JAISVG01. Next base: position 13,361 of record JAISVG010000026.1, on the reverse strand, counting down.
GATGATTAATGATGAAAGGAAAACTAAATTCACCTTTAGTAAAACATGGAAAGACGATTGGTCCGCCAGCACTTTTATTTAGTCCTGTTGCTCCAAAACCAGTGGCGAGAAGCACTCCCGACCCGGCGGTAGTTTGGATGAGGCGGTGGTTTAAAAGGCAATCAATGACAATTTTATTGTGGGAGATAATTCTAAGGTCATTAAGGAAAATTTCTTGATTTCCATCAATTTCCACTTCTGGAAGACGGACTTTCATAATTTGAGGGGCTTCAAGTTCTTTGATGATGGCCGCTAGGTCATCTTTTTGATATTTACAAAAGTAGCCAAAGTTTTGCCTACTTTCTTTAAGACCTAAAAAAGTGGTTTGAGATAGTTTGCCAGCCAAAAAGACATGACGTACACTCATTAAAAAGGTGCCATCACCTCCAAGAGTGATGATTAAAGTAGCAGTGCTGCTTACTTTTATGCTATTCGGGTCAAAGATTAAAATGTTAGTTTTAAGGGTATCTTGAAGTTTATCAATTAATTCGAGGGTAGGCTTCGCAGTTACTTGTTTTGAAACAAGAATGATTTCCTTAAAATGGTTCATCTGGTTTAGTCTTTATCGTGAGTAAAGTATTTTCTTTTTTCCGAAGGGATAAAAGCACGGATTTCTTCTTCGTTATAACCGACTTGAACTTTTCGATCATCAACAATAATTGGACGTTTTAAGATTGAAGGATTTTCAATAATAAAAGTGATTAATTCGTTAAGGGTCATATCATCAAAGTTAACCTTACCTTCCTTATAAATCTTTGAGCGTTGGGAAATAATATCGTCGGTACTATTCTCACTTTTACGAATAATATCAATGATTTGATCCCGCTTCAGGGTTAAAGAAAAAATATCGATTACTTCGATTGAAATGTGATTTGCCTTGAAAAAACCAATCGCTTTACGACAACTTGAGCAAGATGGGGTAGTGTATATTCTTATCATACTTATATATATTATACGCATTTTATTAATTCAAGTACACTATTATTTGAATGTCAAATCAATTTTTTATTCCTGTTTCACTTTGCTTATTGCTTCATAATCAATCAAATAGGATTGGTGTCTTGTCTTACTTTATTCTCCTTTAACAACCTCATTTTTGTTATAATATTACCATGCGAATACTTACAGGAATTAAGCCGACAGGGAACCTTACTTTAGGTAATTACATTGGCGTGCTCAAAAATATGAAGCGACTAAGTGAAGATCAAGAGACCTTTATTTTCATCGCTGACCTTCACTCCCTTACAGTTCCAATCGATCCTGAAGTTTTAAGAACTAATATCCGCCGGATTGCGGCTTTTTATTTAGCATCTGGCCTCGATCCTAAAAAAGTAGTCCTTTTTAAACAAAGTGATGTGAGTGAACACGCGGAACTCTATGCGATTCTTCAAAACTACGCCTATCTTGGGGAGCTTTCAAGAATGCATCAATACAAAGACTTAACAAGAAGTCAAAAAGGGACTGCGATTGGTTTAGGAATTCTGACTTACCCTGTCTTAATGGCGGCAGATATTCTGCTTTATGATGTAAGTGAAGTTCCAGTGGGCGATGATCAAAAACAGCATGTTGAATTAGCAAAGATTCTCGCAACACGTTTTAACAATCATTTTGGCGATACTTTTAAAATTCCTCATGCGAAACGAAGCAAAATCGGGATGAGAATTATGTCATTAAGTGATCCCATGAGAAAAATGTCAAAATCAGATCCTAAAGGCGACATTTTCTTACTTGATAGTGAAAAAGAAATGACCAAAAAGATTATGGCAGCAGTGACTGATTCAGGAAATGAAATCATTTATGATAAAGTGAATAAGCCTGGCATTTCAAATCTTTTAACGATATATGCGGCGCTTCAAGGCCAGAGCATTAAGGAAGTAGAAAAGCATTTTGTGGGACTTCGTTATGGCGATTTTAAAAAACAAGTGGCGGAAATAGTTGTCAAGGAATTGCTTCCACTTCAAAAACGATATCAAGCTTTCATGGAAAGCGATACTCTTGATGATATTTTAGAAGCAGGTGCCAAACGGGCTAAAGAAGTGGCAAGAAAGACCCTTGAACGAGTAAAAGTAGCGGTTGGTTTAAAATGACAAAGTACCTTTTCGCCCTCGATCTTGATGGGACAATTTTAGATCGACATAAAAATATTTCGCGATTCACAAAAAAGTATTTTCGAAAACTTCAGGAAAAAGGTCATATTGTAGTTATTGCGACTGGAAGACCATATCGCGCGGCAAAAAGGTATTATGAGGAATTAAATTTAGAAACCCCGCTTATCTGTTACAATGGTGCTTTTGTATATGCACCTAAGGATGCAACCTTTCCAAACTTAGTCTCACTTTTTAAGAAAGATTTGGTGTTTCAAGTGCTTAAAACTTTAACTGGCCTATATTCAAATGTTCTTCTTGAAACTAATGAAGAGATTTTTTTTGACCATGAAGATCATGATTTATCGCCTTTCTTTTGGAAGGAGGACATGAAAGTCTATCAAGGAAATGTTTTCGAAACCCTCTTTGTTGATCCGATGACAGTCATTTTAAGAGTTGATAAAGAAGCGATGCCCTTAATTCAGGAGCGGCTTCTTCAATACCCAGAACTAGAAGCTCGTGCTTGGGCCTTTCTTCCTTTTTGTGAAATTTCCTATCGTCAAGTTTCAAAGAGTTCTGGCATTCGTCTTGTGGCCCAGCATTATGATGTTGCCTCTTGCCATATTGTAGCGGCGGGAGATTCTGATAACGATCTTTTGATGGTGGAAGATGCGGCAATTGGGATTGCGATGAAAAATGCGATCATTGAGCTAAAAGCAATCGCTGATTATGTCACTGTCCATGATAATAACCATAATGGCTTGCCGCGACTTATCAAAAAATTATTGCGAAAAAAAATTATTAATGAGGCATAATATTATTAAAGAAAAAGGAGATAGTTTATGAAACGTAGTCGAGATTATCGTGCGGATGCCCGTACCAAGATGAAAGGTAAGTGGGGATACGCGTTACTTGGTGTTGTGATTTATGGGTTAGTATTTGCCGCGATGAGTTTTACCGGAATTTTGGCTCTTCTCTTCGGACTTCCGTTAACAATTGGTCTTTTGTCGTATTTATCAAAGCTTTATGATACGGGACGTGCCGATGTTGGTAATTTGTTTGATGGGTTTAAGGACAATCTAGTTAATAGAATCCTTGCTTCGGTTTTGAAGTATCTTTTTGTCGCTTTATGGTCGCTCCTATTTGTCATTCCAGGAATTATTAAAACATACTCCTATGCGATGACTGAGTATTTAATGATGCAAGATAGCACTTTAGATGCAAATGCTGCAATTACAAAGTCGCGAACTATGATGGACGGGAATAAAGGCCGTTTATTCTTGCTTGATTTATCATTTATCGGCTGGATTATTTTATGCGGTTTGACCTTTGGAATTCTATACTTATATGTTGCTCCATATATGCTAAGTGCCAGACTTTCGTTCTATGAAGACTTATACGAACGCACCTATGGTGGAAGAAAAGTTAGCAGTAACGAAAATAATTAAGCGATAATATTTATTATTTCTGAGGCGGAGTTACCGAATTCCGCCTCATTTTTATTGCGGCAATCGGATCAAAGAGGAGCCATTTATCAAAAAGATAAATCATTTGTGGTAACACGAAAATAATTAAGAGAATGGCGATCCCACATTCAATCGCGAGCATAAGTCCGATATCGGCAATGACCTGAACTTCAGTGGCAAAGGCCACAATTAAGGCTGAGAGAATAAGGACCGCGGCGCTAGTAAGGATTGATGGTAGGGATTTCTTAGTAGCGTTTTGGAGACTGAGTTTTTTCTCGTATTGGGTTCGCTCCTCTTTATAATAATCAGCGAAGAGGATGGCGAAGTCATCACAAGCCCCCATCATGATACACATTACAAGAATATGGGTAATAAAGAACATTGGCGGAAAGGAGAAACTGACAATACAATTAGCAATAATGCTTGAGGCTTGAAGTAAAGCCACGAGAATTAACGGAAAAACTGGATTTCTAAAGGCAATCAAGACAAAGATGAAGATTCCGATGATTGTGATGAGATTAATGAGCAAGAGATCTTGTGAGAAAACTTCTTCAATATCAGCCAAGATCAAGGATTCTGAAACAATATGAACATCATCATCAAGAGTCATGAGCACCATTCTTAATTCGCGAGTGATTTCAAAAGCCTTACCATTAGAAGGAGCAAGATTTAAATTAGCAATCACGCGGGCTTTCCCATCAGAGGACCTCAGTAATGTCATCGCTGTTTGTGCTGAATAATTAAGTTCATTTAGAGCAACTTTAATTCTTTCATTAATCTCTAGTGAATCAAGGTAAGGTGAAACATCATATGGTAAATAAGTATTGAGGATCTCTTTAATACGATCCATCATCACCGCGATTGTGGCATCAGCAGCACTTTCATTAGCGAGGTAATCAAGCGTTTCTAAAACTGTCATGGTGCCGTTTTGTGGCGCTACTTCGCGATAAACATAGCTGACCATCGCGGTTGTTCCTACGGTGACTAATTCTGACACTAGGCCATCTGGAATTAAAAACTGCAAGGGGCTTCCAGCGATAATCTCATTAAAACGTTGTTCAAGATTAAGATAAGTCTTAATGTATTCGCTCATCTCCTCAGCAGTCATTGGAACCTCAAGTTTCCGGTCGACAATTGATTCAATACGGTTAAAACTTGGCTGCCGATTGATTTCGTAGGTACGAAGCCATGTAACAATCTCAGTTTCTACTTCGTCATTACGGTTAAAAACAACAATAAAACTATTCGTGTATCCGAAGGTATTTTCGATTACTTTGGCATCACTAACTACCTTCGCCGTCGGATTCTTTGAAGTGGTGGTTTGATAGGCATCATTAATTTTAGGAGTTATAAGAAGACAAGTCGCGGTGACTCCAACTAATAAAAACGGGATGATGATCGCGCTTTTGGTTTGAAACTTAGTAAAAGCGGTAAGTTTGATATCTGTATTTTTTAAATCGCTATGGAAGATTCTTGAACGAAGGGTTTTCTTTTTAGTTTTAAGAATCGCCTTATCAAAAAGTGAGAGCAGGGCTGGCATGAAAAGAAAGGTGGTTAAAAGACTAATAATGACCCCTTTTGCTAAAACAAGACCAATATCAAAACCAAGCTTAAACTCCATGAACATCAAGGCTACTAGACCAACAATTGTGGTTAAAGCCGCAATTCCTAAGGGAACAATAGTGACTCTAAGAGTCTTCACAATTGCAGTTTTCTTATCATTAGTTGTACTCCTCTCTTCCTTAAAACGATTTAAAAAGACAATCGAGAAATCAAGAGAAAGGGCGAACTGCATTACAATACAAATTGCCCGGGTGACAAAAGAGATTTCCCCTAAGAAAATATTTGACCCAAGATTAATAATGATGCCAATGAAAAGCGCTAGTGCTAAGATGAGAGGATCAATCCACGAAGAGGAAGTAAGAAATAAAATGACAAGCAGGACCGCGCTTGCAATGAGAATGATGTAAACCACATCACGATTAGTGGCGTCTTGAAGAAAAGTAAAACTGGTGGTAGTGGAGGCTAAATAGTAAGGATCGCTTTGGAGCATTTGATGAATTGCTCGTACTAACTTTGCAGCCTCAGATGAATAAATGCCGTGCGAAATAAAAACTCGTAATAAGTATTTGTTATCTTGAACATATTCACTTGTATTCTCATGGAGGGCAAGAATAACGCCATCAAGCTCCTTAATTTCTGGCTTATATTTATTAAGCGTATCTTGATCTTCAAAAGCTAATTCCAGAATGGTGATTTCTCCAAAAGATTCATTCATTTCTTCCATCGCAATCCGAGTCGCGGAGTTTTCGCTTAAGTATTTACTCATGTCGTAATTAGTTCCAACGTAAAAACAAGCGGCAAACATGACGGCAAAAAGCGAAAGAATAATTCCAAAGAGGACATATTTACTTTTAAAGATCATGGTGGCGATTTTGTTCATATGGGCTGCTATTTCCGATGCAATAATTTTAACATAGATGAATGACTTTATTCATCGAAATGATGGAAACTGAGAATAAGCCGCTTTTATAAGTTGTTTTAAAATAATGAATGAAGAACTACAGTAGCATCTATCTACTAGTCAAAGTTTTTTAAATACTTTCTTAATTCGTTCTCAAGCAGTTTCAAAACGAACTTGATCATTACCTTGGGTGAACCTGTTTTATGATAGTCTTCAAAACAGGAGTAGTATTTTTTACGATCAGAAAACTTGATATCAATGGGAGGAAACCCATTTTGCATTAACATTAAGTTTGATACCAGTCTACCTGTTCTTCCATTACCATCAATGAAAGGGTGTATTGATTCAAATTGCAAGTGAAATAAGGCCACTTGCTCAGCAATGTGCTTTGTCTTTCTCCATTCCTTCATTTCGTGCATTAGGTCTTCCATCAACTTCGCTACTACATAAGGTTGGGGCGGCTCATGAGCCGATCCTAAAATCCTGACGGGAAACTTTCGATAAACCCCACGATCTTCTGGTTTGTTGATAAGCACTAAAGAATGGATTCTTTTGATTATTTGCTCATTTAACTCTTCTTTTTGCTTTAGAATATCAAGCATATAAAAATATGCATCACGGTGACCAACTATCTCCATGTGATCCTTAAGTGGTTTATGGTTAATTGTAACACCCTTTAAAACTAGTTCCGTTTCACTTAGAGTCAAAGTATTTCCCTCAATCGCAGTGCTATTATGGGTGAATTCAATTAAAAACTCCTCATCATTTCGCTCTCTTTCGCCTTCAGTCAGTGGTCGACACTTATCAACCTGTTTTTTTAAATCATCGATAACATCAAATTTTCCAAAGGGCATAACGTTTTTTGCCCTTCGATCAAGCGGCTTCTTGGTATCTTCTTTGATGTTCCAAGTCTTACCAACAAGGTATGCTCCCTTGATTCTTCCTTCGGCACAAAGCATTCGAACTCTTCGAGGGGTTAGATTCCATTTCTTGGCAAATTCCGTTACTGATAAATATTTCATGAAGTCTCCTAGTTGGTACTAGTATCATAGCATATATAAGGAAATATTAAGAACAAACTATCAAAAATTGTAGTATATTTCCCATAACGGAAATTTTAAACTTCATTTGCTAGACGATATATATATTAATTCTGAAGATCAACGATAACATTAACAGCATTCTGATTTTTAAGGATGTTAAATATGAACTTCACGACGCTAAGTTAACGATTTCATTAAAGCTGTTACTAATCGGTGAGTAAGTTCTTTTAACTTTGTAATTTCTTGAGGTTGGAGTTTAAGATTTAAGGATAGATATGAAAAAATGGTCGGAACGGTGAGATTTGAACTCACGGTCTTCTGCTCCCGAAGCAGACGCGATACCAAGCTTCGCTACGTCCCGAACAAAGATATTATACCAGTTATTCGAAAATATCTAAATCATCAAATAACGATAAGCGATTATCATCAGGAAGTCCCTTTAAAACTCCAAGACGGTTGAGGTTCTCAAGAATGGTTGAGTTCACTTTAGTTCGATCTAAAATGTCCTTTTTAGAAATGAAAACCCCTTCATTTCGGGCTTTAATAATTGAATCAGCAGCGCTTTGCCCTAAACCAGACATCGTCATAAAGGAGAGAATGAGACCATTTCTTTCACGGTCAATTTCAAAGTGATTAATCGAGGATTTATAAAGATCAATATTATAAAAGCGATAACCACGTTGGACCATTTCAAGGGCGGTTTCAAGACCATTGATTTTATCATCAAGTTTGAGATCCTTTTTTCGCGAGGCACGTCGCATAGAAATCGCATCGTTATAGGCGGTAAAAATCGCGGTCTCACCACCTAGTAAAGCTTCAATATCAAAGTTTTCAATCCGGAATCCAAAATAGACTGAATAGTATTCTAAGGGATAGTGAATTTTAAAATATGCGACTCGCATCGCCTGAATGACATAAGCAGCAGCATGCGCTTTAGGAAACATGTATTCAATTTTACGACAGGAATTGATATAGTAATCTGGAACTCCGTGTTCTCTTAGCATTGCTTCATCTTTTCCATCACTTGGAAAGCCTTGTCCTTTACGAATGCGTTCCATGAGTCTAAAAGCATCTTTTTCAGGAATCTTTTTATTAATAAGATAGGTCATAATGTCATCACGACAACCAATAACGTCGCGAATTGTAAGACCATCATCAACAATTAGTGATCTCGCATTGCCCTCCCATACTCCAGTGCCGTGAGCGAGGCCAGAAAAAGCTAAAAGGTCCGCGAATTGCCTAGGATTAATAACTTTTAACATGTCACGAGCGTTGCTCGTTCCAAACTCCGGAATCCCTAAAGAACCATTAAAAGCATTTAAGAGATTTGAGTGCATTTTTAAGGGTTCAATTGAGGTGAAGAGTTTTAAACACTCAGGATCATTCATTGGAATTTTCATCGGGTCAATTTTTGCGATAAGCCCCATTTCTTTAATGGCTAAAGGATCAATATGACCAAGAAGATCAAGCTTTAACAGGGCATCATGGATGTCTTTAAACGCATAATGAGTCGTATTCCATTCTTTATCATCATCATCACCAGGAAATTGAATCGCGGTGTAATCATATATCGAGTCACTTTCAGGAATAATAATTAAGCCCCCTGGATGCTGGCCAGTAGTTCTTTTGGTGCCAACACAGCCAGCAGCTAAATAATCAACCATCGTTTTTCCAGGAATCGGCTCTCTTTTGCCTTCATGCGCAGCACGGACGTAGCCTGCGGAGGTTTTAAGTTCGCAAGTGCTAATTGTCCCGGCACGATAGACATGATTATCTTTAAAAAGGGTTTTAAGATAGTTGTGCGACCGAGCTTGGTAGTCACTTGGGAAGTTTAAATCGATATCAGGTATTTTATCTGCTTGGAAGCCAAGGAAGGTAGCAAAAGGGATGTTTTGACCATCACTATTCATTAAAGTGCCACATTTAGGACAGTTTTTACTTGGCAGGTCAAAGCCACTTCGAATGTCAGAGTCATCAGAAAAGAAGTGATGCTGACAGTGAGGACATAGGTAAAATGGTGGTAAGGGATTTACTTCAGAAATTCCTGATAAAAAAGCTGCGAGCGAAGAACCAACAGAACCTCTTGAACCCACGAAATAGCCATCCTGATTCGCACGTTCAATAATGATTCTCGCGAGTTCATAAGTGACGGAGTAACCCGCGGAAATAATTCCTTCTAACTCCTTATTAAGGCGGTCTTCAATCATGGGGTGAGGTGTTTTACCAAACACTTCATGAAGCCTACGGAAACAAATCTCTTTTAAATTATGATCACTATTAGGAATAATTGGGGGATGAAGCTTTTCAGGAATGGGATTTAAAAACTGACACATATCAGCAATTTTATTAGGATTAGTAATGACGATGGTCTCAGCCATCTTGGGACCTAAAAAACTAAATTCTTCCAGCATTTCTTCGGTAGTTTTGAATTCTTGATTCGCGTTTTCAAATTTGGGAAGGTTATTGCGAATCCTTGGATTAAGGGGGTGAAGACTATTCTTCTTTCCCTTTGCATATACGAAAATATCGCGATATTTCTTATCTTTAAGATCAAGATAATGAACATCGCCAGTGGCAACAATCATTTTATTTAAGGCCGTGGCAGTTTTAATAATCCGGTCAAGAATATCACGAACTTGCTTTTTATTATCAATTACTTTGGTAGCTACAAGAAAATCATAATGATCAAGAGGCTGCAATTCAATATAGTCAAAAAGACCAATCATTTCCTCAAGCTTTGCATCACTTTCTTCACTCGCGGCTTCAAATACAAGCCCATCAAAACAAGCTGAACCAAGAAGATAATCATCGCGATCCTTTAGGAGGCGTGAAAGTGGTACGAGAGGATATAAGTCTTTTGCGAAGACTTTGGTATGAGAGTAAGAGATTAGCTCATAAAGTTTTTTAAGGCCGACCTCATTTTTAACTAACAGCGTTAGGTGATTGGGATGCATGATTTTATAGACCCGTTCGGGATATACGATTTGGTCAATCTCTAAGAGTGAAGTAAAGCCTAGTTTCTTCTCCATGATGGCTTGAAGTTCTTCAAAGACGGCTGCTAAGACTTCCGCATCAACCAGGGCGTTATGGGCCGTAACTTCATCATAAGGAATCTTAAAGTAACGGGCGATATTTCCGAGTGCAAAGCGGGTGATGTCTTCGATTAAGTACCTTGAAAGCATTAAGGTGTCAATGACGGGATTTTGAAGCGGCGGTTTTGAGAGTCTTGCTAGTTCCGCATTTAAAAAACCAATGTCAAACTTGGCATTATGAGTCACAATAATCGCGTCACCAATAAAATCAAGAATCCGCTGATAACAATCACGGAAAACAGGTCCTTTTCGCACTTGTTCATTGGTAAGACGATGTTTTGACATATTAAACTCAGTCATTGTTCTTTCAGGATTAATGACAATGTCTAGTTCATCAATGCGACGCCCATCATGAACTTTATAGCCACCAAATTCAATAATGCGGTCGTAGTAATTACTTAAACCAGTGGTTTCAAGGTCAAGAATGACATAGGTAGCTTTCTTAAGTAACACATCTTGGGGTGAATAAACGATTTTTTGCAGATCGTTAATAACATATAATTCCACTCCATACAAAACCTTTAAATCATTTTTAGTAGGTGGGAGTCCTTCGCTAACTAAGCGTTCGTTCTCTTTTTTGGCTAATTCCCGATATTTCTTTTGTTGTCGCTGAGCCTCAGGGAAACCCTGAAGGACGCCGTGATCCGTAATCGCAAGTGCGGAATGGTTATTCTGATAGGCAAAGGCAAAGTAGTCTTCAATATCGCCCACCCCATCAAGTTGTGACATTCTGGTATGAAGATGGAGCTCAACCCGTTTCTTCAAGGCTTTATCTTCACGATAACTCTTAGACTTAAGTTTCTTTAAAGTGTTTGACTTAATAATTACTTCAAAAGGATCAAAATACTGGTCAATGATCGCCTTACCAGCGACACGAACTTCATCACCGACTTTTAATTCTTTATATGTGGCGATTTTTTTGGGATTAGGTCCGGTTTGTAGTTTAACAAAAATAGGCTGTTCATCCTCTTCAAGACCAATGGTAAAGATGGAACTTCCTTTTCTTGGGAAATGCTTCTCTTCAATAGAAAAAATTGTCCCCCGAACATCAATTAAATCCAAAGTAGGAACTTTGATATCTTTAATTTTCATGGCCTTGATGTGACCTGAACGTGACATTTTTTTAAGAGATTTACCACTTGAGGAATCATCAAGATCATTTTCTAAGGAATAACTATCACTTTCTTCAAATTCAATGTCATTAATGTCAATGTCACTAGTGTCATCACTAGGAACGTCTCCTTCCTCAGGATACTCGCTTATTGGGGCAAAGTCTCTTGCCTCAATGATATTCTCATAGTTGATTTTATCAAGGAGCAAGAAGAAATCATGTTGCTTTAATAATTCATAGCAAGTTGTACTAACAACAACGCTTGAACTGAGGATCAGGGTATCTTCAGGTTCAACTTGGAGAGATTTATCACTAATAAAATCTTGAACTAGTTGGCGGAGGGCAGTTGGATAATTAGGATCTTGATACTCAAATTCAGCCTCTAAATTATAAGAAACCGTCGTTAAGGCCTGAAGAAACCTCATTAAGTCATGATAGTCCCAGAAGCTATTCTTGAGAAAATGGTAGTAATAAGTATTGGTAGTTTTATCAAGACGGAGTTGCTTAAAATCAAGATCCCAGTTTTCGGAATCAGTCAGTCCAATTGAATTAAGAAACCGTGTAATTCTTTGGTCCATGTTAGCTAATGAAGATATCCTTAATAACAACAAAAATCATTAAGGTAAAAAGCAAGACCATGCCAACTGTTTGAACCGCATTCTTGATTTTTGCAGGAATCTTTTTTCGTGAAATTCCTTCAATAATAGTTACGAGAATTGACCAACCATCAAGTCCAGGAAAGGGCATGAGATTAAAAAGGCCAAGGTTAACCGAAATGAGGCCCCAGAGCCAAAGATAATATCCAAAACCCATATCCGAGAGTACTGAACTTGTGGTATTAAAAATTGCAATTGGACCGCCAACAGTATCCCAACCTTGTCCAATAAAGAGACCGACAATGGTTCTTCCAATTAGAGTAAAACCTTCACCAAAGTCTTTAAAAGATTTACTAATGCCGTCAACCCCAAGATAATAAGAGTGAATATAACAAGCGAGACCGAGTTTTTTATTAGTGGTGTTATCGATAACAGTCGGCGGTAGCTCTTTAACAACAAGAGCGTCGTCTTGAAGGACAAAGGGCTGCTTCATATCAAAGTTTTCTTTACCGGTAGCAAAAGTTAAAGTGATGGTAAATGTTTTTAATTGTTCGATGGTTCTCACGTCACCAAAGTTAATCGTCTCATCATCCCTTAATCCGTAGAAAAGAAGGATTGGACTTAGGTCATCCAGTTTTGAGTCGTACTGAGAAAAGTCTAAAGCCACCGCATAAGTGGCCTCTATCCCATCTTTGGTCGTCGCAGGACTCTTCTCATCAAGAATGAAAAATTCATTATTATTATGTAAGATGATTTTAGAGGTAATCCCGTCATATGTTTTAATACCTTGCGATTTAAAGGGCGAATCATCATTTACAACAAGAGGCAGGATCATTTTCGTGTTATCTTGAGTTGAATAATAAAATAATTGTCGTTGTGGAAAGGCTAAGTTAGCAACCAGAAAGAGAATAATTGCCAGAAGGAAATTGAGGGCAATTCCTGAACCAAAGATAATACCTTGCTGCCATTTCTTTTTGGAAGTTAAGTAGCGTTCCTTAGGAATGCTGGGATCAACTTCAACTCCTTCAGTTTCCCCAACCATGGCACAATAGCCCCCAAGGGGAATCATGCGAAGCGAGAACTTAGTTTCTTTCCCTTTTCCCGTACGAGAAAAAATCTTGGGCCCAAAACCAAGAGCGAACTCTTGGACATAAACATTAAAAGCTTTCGCACTAATAAAATGTCCTAGTTCATGGATGGTAACTAGCACCCCTAAAGAAACAAAAAAGAGGAGAATATTCAAGATGGTGTTAAGAATTTCCATTTTCCCCCTTTATTGCTGCATGAATCATCATAGTTACATTTATAATCTTATCATAAGACAAGATTTCTGGTACCGCATTTGTCTTATTTTTAAGTCGCTTGAGCCATTTCCTAGTTTCACTTAGAAGACTCTTAATCAAGGTTAAATAACTAATTTCTTCGTTTAAGAATTTAGTGACGAAGATGTCATTAACAGTATTTAA
>JAISVG010000075.1 GCA_031271635.1 Erysipelotrichaceae bacterium | reverse complement strand
GGAAAAACTCTTGAAAGCCTGTCGCGAGCACGGAACGTACTCGAAACAAGGCGTTAAAAGTATTAGTTCGCATTCTTAAGTGCGCAAAGTCACGTAAGAATTCATAACTATGACGCTTTTTTTGCATTGGATAATCTTCATCGGAGTCACCAAGGAGCATCACATCACTTACATGAATCTCAAAGGGTTGCTTGGCTTCGGGAGTATATTTTAAAACCCCAAGATAAGAAATCGCTGCCCCAATTCTTAAGTGCGATACCATCTCATATTGTTTGGTATTTAGACCATAAACCAATTGGATGTTTTTATAAGTCGTGCCGTCATTTAATTCAATAAAACCGATGCTGCCGTTATCGCGATTATTCTTGATCCAACCAGATCCTGTCAGTAATTGTTCTGACTTAAGTAAAGGATGTTTCTTCGCTTGGTATTGTTGAAATAGTTTTAAATTCGTCATCGGAAGTGTTTTCATAGTGATAATTATATCACTATATCAAGAAGTTTTACTAAGAAGGAGGACACTAAATCATTTTAAGCTATGTTTTAAACTTATCAAAATCTTCAATTCTCCAGTTAGCGTCACTATCAATTGATAATGAAGAGAAAGTCTTTTTCTGATAAAGTCGTCGTCCGAGAATCGCAATCATCGCCCCATTATCAGTTGTTGTCCAAAGGGGTGGTAAAATACAGTCGATGTTTCGTGCCTTAGCAATACTTGCCACCTCCTCACGCAGTAAAGAGTTCGCACTAACACCGCCAGCGAGTACTATTTGTGTGACTGGATATTTATCTAGAGCTTTATTAATACGTTTAACTAACATCTTGATCGCCGCCGTTTGAAACGAAGCACACATATCAGGAATCCGAACTACTTGCCCGGCTTGTTTTAAATTATTAACTAGATTCACCACTGCGGTTTTTAGTCCTGAATAACTAACGTTAAGGGTTCCATCATCAAAGTGTGAAGGTAGATCATAAGTAATTTGTCCTTCTTTAGCGTACTTATCAACATAAACCCCTCCTGGATAAGGAAGACCTAAAACACGCGCACATTTATCAAAACATTCCCCAATCGCATCATCAAGTGTTGCTCCAATTACTTCAAAAGAGAGGTGTTTTGTCATGTAAATTAGTTCGGTGTTCCCACCACTAACGACAACCGCAAGTGCCGGAAAGACTAAGGGCTTCACAAATTCATTCGCATATATATGCGCTGCAAGATGGTGAACTGGAATTAACGGTAGTTGATAAATCATCGCCAACGTCTTTGCTGCATTAAGACCAATTTGGAGCGACCCAATTAACCCTGGTCCTCGCGTTACCGCGATTGCAGAAACATCTTCCATCTTAATTTTACTTTTCTCGAGGGCTTCACTAAGAACAAAGCCAATATTTTCTAGATGGAGGCGCGAAGCAATTTCTGGCATTACTCCACCATATTTTTGATGAAAATCGATTTGTGAAGAAACGACATTTGCAAGGAGTTTCTTTCCTTTTAAAACAGCAATCGCGGTTTCATCACAGCTGGATTCAATTGCTAAAATAATTTTTGGCTTCATAAGCTTAAATCCTTCACCATATATATCGCAGCTTCGCCATCATCATAATAAGCCATTTTAACAGTGATTTCTTCATATTTAAAGTTACGGTAGAGTTTAAGCGCATTTTGATTTGAAACTCTAACTTCTAGGGTAACTGTCAAGACCCCACTATTTTTAAGATAAGTATGAAATTCTTCTAAAAGACGTGTTGCTAGACCCAGCTTGCGATATGCTTTTAAAATGAAAATCCGGATAATTGATGCGGATTCAAAGGTATTTAAAAAAGAAATATATCCCACAATCCTCTGATCCATTTTAATTAAAATCACTTGAACAAATTCTGAGTAAAGATTATTCTGATAAAAGGCAATCTTTGGAGCTTCAATAAACTCTTGCCTCTCTAACTCATCTAAAAACACCGCAATTTCAAGTTTTTCTGGTTCATTAAGTAGTAAGTGATAATACACGAAATCAAATTTCAAGGGATATGTATAAGGGGGTTTAATGAGTCGTGGATCTTTGTAACTTGAATGAAACGAAGCGACAAAGGGGGGAAAAGAGGTGTTGATCTCTTGAAAAAAAGGAGGCTTTAGTTCTCCAAGGTGTTCAAGATTTCCCACGAAAGTATCTAACGCATTCTGTTTCACTAAAACTTTTAAATCACTATTATAAATAACTGTTTCTGGCTGGAGCAAAGTTCCGTTTTCATATAAGGCATAGTAGCTACGATGCGCGCGGGCATTAAAAATCACATGAACACGACCGTGGAGTGTCGCACTATAAAGAGCGAAAGAAGAAATGAGCATTACTTCAAGATTCTTTACCGTTCCAAATACTTTGGCAACGGTAAGCCCAATCCTGATTCCAGTATAGGATCCTGGCCCCACTGTGACAACGATTCGTTTAATCAAAGTGGCATTAAGATTGTTATGCTCTAGCATTTCATTAATCTCACTTACTAAGCGGGTTGATTGTTCATGGTGAACCACTTCAAACTTTCGCGCTAGCAAAACATTATCTTGGTAGAGTTCAATTAAAAGATAATCATTTGAGGAATCAAGACAAAGCGTGTACATTTTGCTCTAACTCCTTTAGAAAGTCCTGGTCAAGAGAATCTACTAAAAACTCTCTTACTTCACCAATTTTATTAATTTTGATAGTGACAATAAGGTTTTGATCAACCTCATTCATTTTAAGAAATTCTGGCCACTCAACAAAAGTAGTATTTTTCTCAACTATTTCGGCAAAACCAAGATCTTCTTCGTGATCTTCAAGGCGATAGGCATCAATATGGCAAAGATGATATGCTCCGTGGTGATAAGTTTTTAGAATATTAAAAGTTGGACTTTGCACTTTATCTTTAATTCCCATTTCCCTTGCAACCGCTTGCACTAAAGTCGTTTTCCCAAAGCCAAGTCCACCGTAAAGCAAAAAAACCCGATTCTGTCTAATCGTTTTTGCAATAGCGGCACCTAAACGAGCAGTGTCTTGAAGTGAAGTAGCGACATATTTAAACATCACTAATAATTATATGTCAATTTATGCTTCATATTCATTTTAATAAAATGAATCGGACAATGTTGCAGCAAATTACGACAACAAATTGTTATAATATATTTAT
>JAISVG010000039.1 GCA_031271635.1 Erysipelotrichaceae bacterium | reverse complement strand
TCAAGAATAAAATAAAAATTTCCCACCACTAAGATAAGATCGATAGTTCCAACATTTTCATCATCAAAATGATATTCAGTAAAGATTTGCACCTGATATTTTTGATTTAATGACTTAATGCGGTTCAAAATGACATCCGCGCATCGATGCGAAAAATCTCTAATATTCAAAATAATCACTTGTTCAACCGGCGTTAAATTCTCCTCTAAGAGGAGCTTTTGATAACGCTGATCAAAAATCGTATCATAATCCTGAGGTTCAAGAGAAATATAAACCTCTAAAATTTGATGAAGTAAGGTTCCAATCATCGTTTGAATACTGGGTCGAAAATCACGGAGATTGACAACATAATCAAGGTAGTAACGAAACGGACAGAGTAAGAAATCATTTAGACGACTAACGCTGTCCTTGGACTTTAAAAAAGAAACATTCTGGTTTTTAAAATCATAATTTGGAGCCGGCTCCTTTTTAAAATATTGACTAAGTTTTGATCGTAAAGGAAAATTTAAGCGATAACGCGCGTGTAAATAATCCATAAAATAAAAGTAATCCTGAAAGGCCTTTTTTGAATAAAGAGTTTCTAAGGATGATGATGCTGGTTTCATTAAAAAGGCCCCCTGGTCATAAAACGGATTAAAGGGAAGGTAGTTCTTACTAAAAAAAACCTTGGAGTAATAGACATGAGTCGTTTTGGTATAAATATAGTTATGCCATAGAAGATGGTAATTAATGGCATTTTGATTGAAGCGGCGATAGTTTAAAAGCCCCAACTCTTGAAGCTCAAGGTCATTAAAAGGTAATTCCTCCTTGATTCTTGGAGGATAAAACTCGCTATTTGAACCAAGAATAAAAAGATGTTTATCATAAGCGTCATCGCGAGGACTAATCACGAGGACCCCATGATCATCACTTTCAAGACTAAACCTTTCAAGCTGAAAGAGATAATTAAGGAGTTCTCTAACATCATAAGACGATAAAGGATCCATTTTTGGCATCAGTAACGAAATATAATCAAGGAATTCGGTTTTAAAAGGATAAGGTTTATTCATAGCGGCGTGAACGAACTCTTTAAGTAAATCGGTCTTAACCGGATGTGGTAGAGAATAATATTTCATGAATTCCTTAGCTATAACAAGGTCCTTTAGCAAAATGGTCTCATTTAGTCTTAAAGGGATATTAAAACGAGCCGCCATCTCTTTAAGACTTATCTTCAATCTTTCGTGTTCTGGGATCATAATCCTAATCGATTCTAACTTTGTGCCCTTATCAAGCAAGCTTGCAATTTCATTTAGTGAGAATAGTAATTCTTCTTGTTCGTTTAAAAGACGATGAAAATAGTGATTATTGATTGGAGGAATTAAGTAAGGTTGCACTTCATTAATGCCGTGCCACTTTAAAATATCATTAATAATGCTAAAGACTCCAGTCTTCAAATGGTCTTGATAAGCTAAGTAAATAGTTGCTTCTGGATCTTTAAGAAGATCAAAAATTGTGCTTTTTTGACTAATGCAGCCAGCAGCAAGAAGCTCTTGTTTTAAAGTAACTAACTGCAAAAGTTCTGGACTATTAACGGTAATAATAAGCGGGATAAAACGGAGTTTTTCAAGTAGCATCTCAATTGCGATAAAATCACGATACCCCTTTTTAAAAAGAAATATCGTCGCAAGAACCGCATCAATGCTTCCAAAATGTGCTTCCAAAAGATCCCTTAGGCTCAAAAATTTAATCTCATATAACTCGGTTTCATAAAAATGCTCTTGAAGCAAGCTGGTTCGAAAGGAAGGAGGGGCGATATAGCAGAGTCGCTTCATAGTATAATTATACCTAGTAATTTATCATGATTTTGAAAATATTATATATTAATATATAATATTCGACCTGATAAAATCAGCACACTTTCGCTTAAAAATACTATAATAAAGTCGTGAACGATCTTCTTATCACTCTCGCCCTCATTGTGGCTCTAATCTCCATCACCATCTTGGTGGCACTTTTTTATTTAAGTAAGAAAGATCCAAAAGACTAGACCTTAAAAAACTCAATGCCGAGGATTTCTTTAGGAATATCCTTTGAAAGTACTTCAGCCCCGTTATTAGTTACTAAAACGACATCTTCAATCCTCACTCCAATTCCGAGCGCATCAAAATATAAACCGGGTTCCACTGTAATCACATTTCCACTTACTAAGGGAGCGTTTCGTTCCCCGAGAGTAGCATCATGAGTTTCAAGACCTAAGTGATGCGAAATATTATGAGGATATACATTCTTTATCTCATCCTTTTCTTTAAGAAGCCCCGCGGCAACGCTTTTGGCCTTTAGGAACGTACTAGCTTCATTTTGTAAATCAACCAAACTAACACCAGGTTTAATAAGACTAATAATGTATTTATTACATTCAAGAACGCATTTATAGATTTTCTTTTGTAATAAAGAATACTTGCCGCTAATTGGATAAGTACGTGAAACATCCGCACTGTAGTGAAGATAAGAAGCGCCGACATCAAAAAGGATGAGGTCATTATGATTTAAAGCATCAAGGGGCTTCGGGTAGTGGAGAATCGTCGCATTTTTACCAGCAGCAATAATGGGGGGGAACCCCTCTTTTAAAACCCCTTGACTAATGGTGCTTTTAAGATAAGCCGCAAGAACTTCATGCTCATACTTTGCCGTTTTTAAGGCCCTTCTTGCCTCAGTAATGGCCACACTAGTAACTCCAAGTGCCATTTTAATTGCTGCGACCTCGTCATCGCTTTTAATCATTCTAAGGGCCACAATGTTATTCCTAACATCAAGATACTTTGCCTTATTATTAACTAAGAGATTCTCTTCAATGTAATTCTTTAAAGAAAGTGCTTTTGCGACTTTTAGTTCCTCATGAAAATCGAAAGCAACACTGAATTCCGAATTAGTCTTAAGGAAAGAAACAAAAAAGTCCTCAAAGGAAACCCGGTCATTAATGTTAGTGATTCCTGATTGTTTAATAATATCATCACTCGTGAGCATGGCTCCAAGCCATCTAGCCTTTTCAATGCTAGGAGGAGGGGTAAAAAGGAGGACTTCACTACGAGTGTTATTATGCTTAATAAAAACTAGGATTGAATTTTCAAGATCAAGGCCTGTAAGGTAATAAAAATTAGGATTGACACTAAAATCATACTGCGCATTATCGCTTTGTAGTTTACTCACCCCAGAAAAGACAAAAGCGATGCACTTATTAGCTAGTGTCTTCATAAATTTCTTCTGACGAGTGGTCATTTCTAGTGGCGTAAACATATTATTATTATATAATAATCAATAATGATTAATACTGAATTAAAGAAAACATCAATGACGGTTTGCTCAAAATGTCATTCAATTATTAGTGAGTCGTCGCTCTTTTGTGAATTTTGTGGGGAAAAAATTGTTAAAGAACCTTCAAAACCCAAAATTAAAGTTCTAAAGATTGTTTTCTTCTTCCCGATTTATCTTGTTGTCCAGATAATAGTTGCTGTTATTTTTGAACTACTGGCTGGCCCTCGGGCACCTCAGATTTATTCGATTTTGATTTCCAGCCTTTTAACACTATACATTATTTCCATGATCCTAAGAAAGGATCTTAAAGTCCTGTTTCAAGACATCAAAGATAAGAAGCAGTATCTTGCTGGTTTTATTGGTTTTATCTCAGTCCTTGGCGTTAGTATGGTTTGGGGGTTTTTACTTGAAATCATTGCTACTGCTTTTAATCTTAATATTAGCACTAATAATAATGAGGCCACAATTGGTAGCTTCATCACTAATACTCCCGTTATTTCTTTCTTTTTAATCGTTATTATCGTCCCGCTTCTTGAAGAAATCGTCTTCCGAGCCTCCCTCTTTGAGTCCTTAAAACGAGCCAATCGCGTCCTTGCATATGCGGTGAGTATCCTCATTTTTGCGGCTTTACATATTGACTTTACGAACTTTAGCATTAATGAGTTAGTCGTGATTCCTTCATATCTAATCGGTTCCGTGGCGCTTACGATTATTTACGACAAAAAGGGACTACCAGCCTCAATCTTGGCCCACACTCTTAATAACCTCCTTTCGTTTGTTGTGACATTAATCTATCCTGTTTTAATGGGTCTTAGTTAATGAAACGACCCCTATTTATTAATAATCTAACTTTATTCATTATTGCCTCTATTTTAATGACGATTGATCATATTGGTCTTTTTATCGGAGTTTATAATCCTGGCATTGATGTCTTATGGCTAAGAATTATCGGACGTCTTGCCGCTCCACTCTATATTTTTCTTCTCGCTGAGGGGGTAAGACATACCAGAAACATCTATAAGTACCTCCTTCGAATCGGCTTAATGGCCCTTAGTGTTATTCTCATCATGCTCATTATCAATGTGCTTGCGCCTAATTCGGGCCTTTATGGAGTTCGTAATATTTTCCTTGAGTTTTTCTTCCTTATTCTCACCATCGTTTTCTTAAAACTACAGCCGAAAATTTTAAAATTACTTGCTCTACTTCCAATTGGAGCGATAATTACTGGTTATCTTCTTCCTAAATTCGCCCTTGTTCCGCTTCAATACTCTTTTCTCTTACCAGAATATGATGTCTTTGCCTTAGTATTATTCCTCGGTTTTTACTTTTCTAGCACTATTATCCGTCTAGTCTACCAAAAGTATAATCTAACTACTTCAGAAACTCTTGAAACAAACCCTCAATACCTCTTCATTAAGAATCTTTTTTCAGTTGCTGTCATCATTCTCACGACCTTCATTTTCTATTTATGTGCTGAATTAGGCTTTATTTATGAGTACGGAGGGATTCAATCATTCTTTATTTTTTCCTTCATTTTCATCATTTTTTACAATTATCGCCTTGGTTATAGAGGTAAAATCACTAAATGGATCAAATATACCTACTATCCAGTACATTTATTAATACTTTTCCTTGCATTTAGTTTAATATTTATGTAGGAGGTAGTATGATTGTCCATTTAGAAAATGAAAATGACTTTTATCGGCTAATCAAGAGTAACGAAAAAGTTTTAGTTGAGTTCTATGCGTCTTGGTGTGGTCCATGCCGGATGTTG
>JAISVG010000023.1 GCA_031271635.1 Erysipelotrichaceae bacterium | reverse complement strand
CAAATTTAAGGACTTCAGGATGCTTTTTTTCATATTTAGTCATTGAATTAATGATAATCTCAAAAAGCCATACCTCTTTTTCGGCCTGTTCTTTTTGTTCAGCACTAATCTTAGGCATTCCCGGAATAAGAGAGATGAGTCCTCCAAGACTACCCATTTTTTTAACCGCTTTTAGTTGCTCTAAAAGATCGTTTAAGTCAAAATTTCCATCCATTAATTTTTGATAGGTTTTTTTAGCATGTTTTTCATCGAAGTTCTCTTGAGCTTTTTCGACGAGGGTAACAATATCACCCATTCCTAAGAGCCGATCAGCCATTCGCTTCGGATAAAACACATCAAGATCTTCAATTCGTTCTCCGACTCCAACAAACTTAATCGGGATGCCAGTAAGATGCTTAATTGAAAGCGAGGCACCTCCTTTAGCGTCGCCATCAAGACGCGACATAATCACGCCATCAAGCTTCACTTGCTCATTAAAAGAGAGAGCCACATTCACCGCCTCTTGACCCATCGCTGCATCAACCAAAAGAAGGCTGGCATCAACCTTAAGCTCCTTTTGAATCTCTTGAAGTTCTTTCATTAAAGCAGCATCAAGATTGAGACGACCAGCGGTATCTAAGATAAGAATGTTATCATGATTATTATAAGTCTTTTCTTTCGCGCGCTTTGCAATACTAAGCGGGCTTTCATTCCCCTCTCTTACCTCAACTGGAGCCTTGATACTACTAGCAAGGGTTACTAATTGCTCCGTCGCTGCGGGACGATAAACGTCAAGCGCGGCAAGACGGACTCGTTTATTTTGTTTAAGATAGTAATTAGCGAGTTTCGCCGCGGTTGTTGTCTTTCCGGTCCCTTGAAGTCCGACGAGCATAATAATCGTTGGTTTATTAGAGTGGAGCTCTAAAAGGGTATTATCCGCTCCAAAAAGACTGACAATTTCATCATGGACGATTTTAACAATTAATTCTCCTGGAGAAACCGAAGTTAAAACCTTTTGCCCAAGTGATTTTTCTTTCACATTATTTAGGAAATCCTTTACCACCCGGAAGTTAACATCGGCTTCTAGCAGTGCAACACGAATTTCTTTTAACATCGCGTCCATATTAGCTTCAGTTAAATGTGACTCTCCTTTGAGACTCTTAAAAATGCGTTGTAGCTTATCTTGTAAAATTTCAAATGCCATTTTGTTTTGCTCCTAATTTTTGATAAAACCCGAGTTTTGCCTCGTAATTTAGTAATTTACGCTCGATATTTCTTAGAGCGTCACTCACAGCTTGCTTACTAATTAAAAGATTGGTTGCAATCTCACTTAGTGAGAGATCAAGAAAATGATACTGATGAAAAAGGCCTTGCTCTTTAGTAGTTAAAAGCGGTCCATATAAATCAAATAAGGCTCCTAAATAGAGTTTATGAGTTAAGGAGTTCATTCATCCTCTCCAACTAGTAAAGCACTTAGATATTTATCAAGGTCAAACTCCTTAAGATCGGTCAGTTTTTCTCCAAGACCAATAAAACGGACCGGGAGATTTAACTCGTTTCGAATTGACAAAATAATTCCACCCTTGCTAGTAGAATCAAGTTTTGTAATAATAATGCCGGTTACGGCACTAACATCATAGAAGGCTTTGGCCTGCGAAATCCCGTTCTGACCCGTTGTGGCATCGAGAACTAAAAAGGTTTCAATGGGAGTAATAATTTCTTTTTTTATAACTCTGGTAATCTTTTGGAGTTCGAGCATTAAATTCATCTTCGTTTGAAGTCTTCCTGAAGTATCAATGATTACTAAATCAAAATGCTCCTGCTTGGCTTTTAATATTCCCTCATAAATCACCGAACTAGGATCCGCGTTTTCTTTTCCAGTGACAATCGGTAACTCAAGACGCTTTGCCCAAATCTGTAGTTGCTCCACTGCTCCGGCTCGGAAAGTGTCACCAGCCACGAGAAGGATTCTTTTACCCTTGCTTTGTTCAAGATGGGCTAATTTAGCAATTGAAGTGGTTTTACCTGAGCCATTGACCCCAACAATAAGAATTACACTAGGACCATCAGGATAATACTTGATGCGGTTATCAATATCACCTTTACTCGCATAAGAGACAAAAAGCTTATCAATTAAAAGGGTGTTAATGGTTGTAGCATCTTCAATCTTTTGTTGTTTGGCCTCAAGGAGCAGGGCTTCAATAATCTCATAGGTCAAAGTAACTCCGACATCAGCCTCAATTAGAATCTCTTCTAATTTTTCAAAATACTCTTGGTTAACTTTTTTATAAAGCGAAGCAAGTCGTGTCAACTTATCAGTAAAACTCTTCTTCGCTTTTTTTAAAGCTAAATCATATTCTTTTTGGGCATCATCCTTTTTGACGCCTCGTTTAAATAGTCTACTAAAAAATCCCATTATGCCTCTTTATTTAAGGCATCTCGTGCCGCATTTTGTTCTGCTTCTTTTTTACTATGTCCCATCCCAACTCCGAGGATTAGATCAGCAAAACGCACTTCAACAGTAAAAGTAGGATCATGTTGCGGGCCAGTTTTGCTCGTAACAAGGTAGGCAACATTATCACGCTTTTCGCTCTGCAGCTTTTCTTGTAAAGTTGATTTATAGTCCTTGAGATCGAGGCTGACAAGGGCCATAATCCGCGGCATAAATAGCTTTTGAATAAAATCCTTAATTTGATCAAAACCAAGGTCCAGATATAAGGCGCCAACAAAGGCTTCAAAGACATCCTCAAGCACCTTTTTATGAGTTGCTAGTTCTTCTTTACTCATTGACTTTCCTAGTTGCACAAAGTCAATAATCTTTAGTTCTTTGGCAATTGTCGCTAAGGAATTAGTATTAACTAAGGTGGAACGAAGAATCGTAAGACCTCCTTCATCGAGATCTTTTCTCAAGGTGTAACAGAGTTCCGCCACTAAACCATTAAGAATCGCGTCCCCAAGAAACTCAAGCTTTTGATAATCTTTACGACCGTTATCTCCTTGTTTAAACGAAGGGTGACTAAAGGCTTCTTCATAAAAGCTCAACTGGCGAAACTGAATCTGATGTAATCTTAAAAAAGCATCAATCGCCATCAATAATCCCTGCCTTAATCGTCTCAATCATCTTGGCTTTCGCGAGTCGATACGCTAGTTCCATCGAGCTATAAAAAGCTTCTTCATTACTGCTGCCATGAGCTTTAATGACTAACTTATTAAGACCAAGGAGCACCGCGCCTCCAACTCGGTTATAATCAAATCTTGCTTTCATGTCTTGGAGTCCCTTTTTGGAAAAAAGATAACCAATCTTAGTAAAAAGATTCTTCTTAAAACTATCCTTTAAAAATGACATAATCATCTTTATAATGCCTTCGCTCGTTTTTAAAAACACATTGCCAGTATACCCATCCGTGACAATAACATCAGTTTCGCCTAAGAAAACATCTCTAGCTTCAATATATCCTTGGAAATTTAAAGCTGGCTTTGCCTTTAAAAGGCTTGATGCTTCTCTTGTTACTGGTGTTCCTTTTTCCGCTTCAACCCCATTTGATAAGATCTTGATGCTAGGGTTCTTTGTCGCAAAAAGACTTTCATAATAAACTTTTCCAAGAAAAGCAAAGTCGCATAATTGTTCGGCATTAACTTCGCTTGTAGCTCCAATATCAAGCATAATAATAAATTTCCCTTGTTGATAAGTGGGGAAGGGGGTCACCAAGGCAGCTCGCTTAATTCCTGAAATGTTCTTTAGTTTCATGCTGGCTAAAGATAAATAACCTCCAGTTGAACCACCAGATACTAAGGCATCAGTTTCATGAGTTAAATGATAATCAACTGCCTTATAAAGTGAGGTTTCACGGTTTCGCATTGCTTCCATTGCGTGGGCATCCATTGGTAAAACTTCACGGGCATCTTCAATCTGTAGTCTTGGATCAAAAAGGAGGATTTTTTCCTTTGGTCCTACTAAAATAACTTCCGCATCCTGGTAGGTTCCTAAAAACTTCTTGACCGCATTTATTACCACGATTTCGCCTTTATCAAGACCCATCGCATCAACTACAATTTTAATCATGTTAATATTTTATCAAAAATATTAGGGAAGCAGGCAAAATCTATTAATTCAAAGTCGCACTTTCAATTTGAAGATAACTAAGAAACTTAGCTCCGGTTTCACAGTAATTAATATCATAATAAAGATGAGTGTATTTAGCATAATCAAGGTAGCGATCAAAATAACGGTTCGTGCGGATTGAATCATTTTGGTGATAATAAAATTCCGTCTTCCTTAAGTAACGAAACTGTTTGATAAGATGGCGGTAGTGGCGGCGTTCCTTTTTACTAATTGCTGCCATTTGATAATTCAAAAGAAGTGCCGTTTCTTCTTTTATGATGTCATGTAGTTGTGATTTTGTCGCAATAACATATCGCATTGCATCATTAAAAGGATAGTGAATTGTTGGAATAACGCTTCTCTCTTGACAAATAATGTTTTTAAACCAGAACTGTTTCATTTTGGTATCAAGCACCATCGCTTCGCCGTCATTAAACACGAGAATGCATAGAGTTAGGCGGAAAAGAATTGTCATTGGAGTAAAGAGTTGTCCGGCAAAAGAAAAGATAATGGCAATGATAAATGGGAAAAAGCGGAAGATACTACCACGTTGATTTGAGGTATAGCGTGTTTTAAAAATAAAGTAAAAAATAACCACAATAATAACCGTTCCAAGAAGGCCGTTACCATAAAGGAGTTGTGTCGGCCCAAAATGAATTACATCCTCGGGATAATTTCCGGTCATCGCGACTCTTGAGACGTCATAAACAAAATTAATGCTGCCTCCAAACAAAAAAGTTAGCGGTGTTGTTACCCAAAACTCAGCATACTGGATGAACAAATCAATTCGTCCCGTAGTATTAAAACTATGTTCTTCATTCTCAAAGTCAAACCGATAAAAGAGATTTTTAATAAAGGAAAAATCTTGGTCAACCAATGGATATGCAATCACTAGAGCCACAATTGGGATGATTAAAAGCAGGTACATTGAAAGTTTACGAAAGCGCGTTCTCGCATGAAGACAAATGAGCGTTAAAATGTAGATCACTGGGACCATCAGCAAAAACATCCGTGATCTTGTTAAAACACCAATAAAACCTAAGAGTAGCATGTAAACAATGGAACGCTTAATCTCTTTATTTCCGCGGCTCATTTGGTAAATAAATAGCGCAATAATAGTCCCAGCATACACCCCGACTTGATTGGGGTTATTATTAATGATTTGATTACTAATAAGTTCAATGCGGTCGGGAGCACGTAGATATTGATTGCACCATTCGACAAAGGCTCTTGGTTCAAAGAAACGGTTCGAAGGGGAAAGAAGTAATGATCTTAAGGTTACCATGGCCGAAATAGAATTCTGTGAGACATAGAAACTATATTTAATATCAATGAGAATACAAATAAACGCGAAAGCAAAGAGTCCATACATGAGACCCTTAGTAAGAAGCGGAACATGATAACTTGATTTCCAGTCACAAATAATGTAGAAAAAGATGAATAGACCAACGGCAAAAAAGAAGATTACTTTGAGATCTTCCACTAAACTATCGCGGTCTCGTAAATAAGCAAAATAAAGCGTAACTTCGAAAATCACAAACACCAGCGGAAAGACGATTGAGGCTAAATTCAAGCGAAAACGATTCTTAATCACCAAAAACAAAGCAAAAATCGAAATAACGGTGTAGTAAGGAAGACCATGAATCAAAGGAATCAGAAACAGAAACGCGAGCAAAAGATTTTGCTTATTAGAAACAATAAAGGTTATCGTAATGACAATGAGAAATAGGACATCATGAAGCGGAACCTGAAAAAAGTCTCGGATTAAGAAAAGAGTAAACAACAAGGCACAATAAGTAATAAACGTAATCCGTTGCACCATATTAATGGCAAAAAAGTTCATTACTCTTCTTAGCATCGTTAATAACTTCTTCTGACCCATTAATTAATTATATATAATTAAGCACAAAAAATCTTTCTCATTCTTACTTGAAGAATAAAGTCGCGCGACATCAATAAAAAAGGGCTATGATATAGAGGTGAAGCGAAACGCGTTAACGAGAATCGGGGCCTCTCTTGCAGCCTTTTTCTTAACAACTGGTTTTATGATTATCTCCTTTACCTTTTTTGCTTATAGTAAAGAGTTTTATCGCTACCAAAATAATCTCAATGACACCCTAGCGACTCTTAAAATGTCGGCATCTCAAATGGAGGCGTTTCTAGAACACTTTATTCAATATTTTCAAAATAAAAGCGACACCCTGCAGTACACTTATTTAGGAACTAATGGTGAATACATTGTTTTTTTTAAAGCCAATGAGCTCCTTCATATGGCTGATGTACGGCATCTTTTCAATATTATGCTCGGGCTTAGCACCGTAATGCTCCTAAGCGGAATTGCCATTATGGTGGTACTTATTATTAGGAAAAGATTCGCGGCAATTGGGTTTGGCCTAAAAGTAGGTAACACCATTTATCTTGGCTTCATGATCATCATCGGGATTGCTGCACTAATCAACTTTGATGATGCTTTTATGATTTTTCATCAAATCCTTTTCCCAAGTGGTAACTTCATCTTCCCCTTTAATAGCAACATGATTAAATTCCTGCCCGAGAGTTTCTTTATGTGGGCTGCCTTAATCATTATTTGCTGTGGCCTTATCTTCTCGCTTGTTTCTTTGGTTAGTGGCATCATCATTTCTAAAAAAGAAAAGCGGCGTATAAACCAAAAAAATGCTTCATAAGAATTCTTTATTAGCAACATTTTCATTCGGGTTTTGTCATTTAAATAATATTCTTTAATAATTTTAAAGGCTTTAAAAATGTCACATATAATGAAATCATGAAGGACTTAAAAGAACAATTAGAACTTGATGCTTTATATCAAGCCGCCCTTAAGGAGTTTACTAATAATAGTGAAAAGCTAATCATTCTCGCTGGTGGTGATGCTCCTCATCAGCAAGACGCTTTAAAACAACTTTTTATGAAACGCTTTCCAAAAATCCCCCTTGAAATTCAAGTTGATCTTTCAAAATATCATAACATTAAAGTCTACCAAGAATTACTGGACGGCCAGCTGAGTTTTGATGTCGCGATGCTACAAACAACTAACGATTTTGAAAACTGGAAAAAAATGGGGGTTCTTGAGGCTTTTAAACCTCAAGGTTATCAAGCTTTAGTTCCTGGTTACAGCGATCCAGATGGAGCCTTTCTCGCGGGTTTCATTTTTGCCTTTGTTCCTCAGTACGCCAAAGTAGGGCTAAAGAAAGCGCCACGGAATTATGAGGATTATCTCACTCCTGAATTCCAAAACCGTCTCATCTTAACTCCGCCTCATGATGATGATGCCGTCTTATTTGTTTATGATCATATCATGAAAAAATATGGCGAAAATTTTCTTTATCGCCTTGCGGCTCAAAAACCTCACTTTATAAGAGGAACTGCCGCGCCCGCCCTCCTTGTTGGAAAGAAAGGCTTTCTTGGTAATCTCACTGGCTATTTTATGACGTTAGAGGATCCCTCGGTTTCCTTTATTCCTGAGGATGACTTCTTTATTACTTGGACCCAACGCGCCGCGATGTTTAAACTAAGTAAACATCAAGCTGCCGCCCGCTTGTTCTTAGCTTATCTTGTGAGCTATGAATATCAACAAGCCCGTGGTACTTGGTCAGTTCGTCAAGATGTTTTACCTCCTAAAGGACTAAAACCTCTTAGTTCTTATCCTAATACTGATCCCCTCCAATTCATTAAATGGATGGAGAACCGAGAACACCTAGCAAACTTAAGACAAAAAATGACCCAAATCTTTGGTCCTGTTACGGGAAAGTCACCGCTAACTGACCCAAAACTCTTAAAACTATATCTTTAGTAAAGAAGAAATATCTAAAATAAACTTGATTATTTACGTTTCTTCGGCTTTCTTAAGCATAGCACCGATAAAACAATTAAGGCTACTGCTAGTGTGGTATTTACGGCCATTGTAATAAAGAATCCTGAGGTTATATCTGGTAAAAGCGAATCAAGGATACTGATTTTTTCTTTAACACTCGGAGCATAAGAGATAATGAATACTGATAACACTAGCATAAAGATGCCAAGAATTAATTCAAGAATTAGTGAGGTTTTCGGTTTTAATGGTTTATGCTTCACGCTGATGAGGATTACCATCACGCCACATAAGAGCATTAAAATATTAACAAGAAGAAAAACAAGCTGGACTGTGGCAAGACTGCTTACTCTATTACTATTACTATCCATTTCTCCTAAAATCTGATATCCATTAATCCAACCGGAATCTACAAGTCCCTGTTGCAGGAATTGTGTAAAGAATAGTCCAAAATTTAAAACGCTCCAAAGAATCATAATGGTTCCGAAGAGACCTTTTTTTGTAAACTGCTTCATAGTTTTCCTCCCTTTTCAAAACTATCGTCAAACGTCTATAATAAAACTATAACATTTTTACGCCCAGTTAAGAACTATTTTACTCTCGGGAAATCCAGAAAATGTTATCTGTTGTAATTATTGATTGAAAACTACAACACAATAACGACATAAATATCACTACTTAAGATTAATTCGTTAGTTTTGAATTTCTTACAAAATCCAAAACCGCAAAGTCTTTAAGACAACCAGAAAACCCTACTTTTCCTACCAATAATTCTAATAAACTAATGCGAAGTAATCAGTTCTCTAACAGTGATAAGAAGAAAAACTAAATATATGACCGCAAGTGCAGTACCAGTAATACCTAAAATAAGTGGAATAGCGGCGTTCTTGCGGTGAAGCTTCAAATCTCTTGCTGCGGCACTAATGGAGTAAATCCCAAAACTTAATCCGAGTAAAAAAGCAAAAGCGAGAAAGAAACTTAAAAGCGATAAAACAATACTTAAAACCCCGAAAACAAGATTCCTTTTCGGGCCTCTGGCCTCTGTTTTATCATTTTGAACTTGAACACTAGATATGGCTTTTTGATAGTCATCACTAGTAAAAAAGTCATTACTAGCTACAAGAAAACCGGTACTTCTATTAACATCGTTTCCACAAAATGAACAAAAGTTTTCTTTTCCTTTTAATTGAGCGTTGCACTTATTACAAAACACTTTAAGGACCTACTATTTTTTTGCTCCTGGAACATATCCAGATACGGCGAAACCAGGTACTGAATAGGTATCAATGATATGTCGAAGCATGTTGCGCATTCCGGGTTTAATGGCAAAAGCGTAAGAGCTGTCTAACCCAGATTCACCGACATAAAAACCAGGAAAAAGCGCGGTTTTTACCCATGATTCAATAATTAACGTATCATTGTGAAAATCAACTCTAAAAAACATCGGGGCAGTTAACCAACCGTTACCTTTCTGCCAGACATTTTCCCCATCACGATCTTTCAAAGTATAACCATGATTGACAAAAAACTCTCCTAGTTCTCTTTTTAAAAGTCCTCGGTCGTGATTAGTAGTAATTCTTGTAATAGATCTCATTTAATAAACTCTCCTTTCATCTTTCTAAACTAATCTTAAATTAATCTTACCTTCTAAACTACAAGCTAGAAGGCTAGAACTCACGAATTTATTATATAGGATTTTTAAAGAACACATTCTTCAGGATGCTTTTTTATTACCGCTAATTTCTCAACATGTAATCGTTTCATTTAATAAAAAGGCCTCCCATTTTATAAGTTCACTGATGTTTCTAGAAAACTTACAATTTAGAAGGTACGATCATTACTAATTGGTGGAGCTGACGAGGATCGAACTCGCTACCTCCTCCATGCCATGGAGGCGCTCTCCCAGGTGAGCTACAGCCCCAACTATCTAATATGATAAAGGATAATAGGAGGAAAGTCAAACGAAATATCACCTTAATGCATCCATTTAGGAATTAAAATAGAATAATCAATTACTGCCGTTTCTTAACTCCATAAAAGCAAATGCTTGGGCAATTCACCTCTAAAAACAGAAAAACGAAGAAAAACTTCCACAAATGTTTTACTTTTAAATCATTTATTAAAACATATGTTTAATAAATTAAAAAATTTTAAAAAAGGATGATAATTGGCGATATGCTTTAAATATGAAACACTTAAAGACTGCCATCGATAATGCAAATCTATCTTACTCGGCTCTCGCAAGAGACATTGGGGTTTCTCGTTCCACTTTTTGGGGTTGGTTAAATGGTATCCATGATATTCCCGCCACAAAACTATTTAAACTATCAGAAATTCTTAGTCTTCCAATGGAGTATTTATTAAACGGTAATAGTCGCGGCAGCACTCTTGAACTTACAATTCGAAAAATGGAAAAACTAGAACTTCAAAAACATGAAGCTATCTCCGCGATTGAAAACGTTCTTAAACAATTAAAGAGTTAAATATTTATTCGCTAACTTTGTGGTTTTGGAGAAAATCAAGCGCTAGAGCGACCAAAATCGCTCCAAGTGAGTTTCCGATAATCGCAATTAAAATACTAAGTAATGCAAAGCCAATCATATCAATTAACTGCCAACCTAAGGCTAAATAGGCCACTAAGGCAATTGAGTGTTCAAAACCTGACATCACAAAAATCGCCACACAAGCAAAGAGGCCAACCGTCTTTAATAAAGGGTGAAGATTTTCTTTTTTAAAAAGATAAACTCCAAGATACACAAAAGCACCACATACTGAAGAAAAAGACAGCAGCGTCAAAATATTTCGACCACCATCCGCAAAAGTCACTACTTTGGCATCAGTAAATTCTTTCATTCGATTCACGAATTCCCAGTTATTATCAAGACGTACTCCAGATCTAAAGACGAGACCAATTAAGAAGGCTCCAACAAGATTACCAAGTAACATTAGTAAAAGCTCAATCACAAACTGCTTTTTGTGCTTTTTTCCGATAATGAAGCCAATTTGACCAGTATAAAGGAAAAGACCTAAAAGACAGATGAGAAATAAGCCAATTCCAAAAATAAAAGCTCCGAGAACGGGGTTATTAAGATAAATACGACATAAAAGGAATGCAATCGCACCACAACCTATTAAGACGCCAGCGAAGATTCCTGAAACTAAAGTTTTAAATGCTTTCATAGTTTAATTCTATCAAAATTAAGCTAAGAAATTAATAACAAAACAATAATTAAAACTAAGTAACCCATTGGGTGATATAATATTAATATGAATTCCATTAAAAGTCTCCGTCTTGAAAAGGGCCTCACCCAAAGTGAACTCGCAAATTTGTTAAACATCCCCAAACGTACCATCGAAAACTGGGAAAGCGGAATCCGCATCCCAAAATCTTATGTTTTAGATGAAGTTCTTGAAAAAATCCGCAAATACGAGCCCAATCTTGTTTGCCATCCCTATAAGGAGCATCATTTCCTCCGTGTTGCGGCTGCCACTCTAGCAGGTAAAACCAATGATGTCGCGTATAATGTTTCATTAATTAAAGGGACAGTATCATCCCTAATACCCCAAGGAGTTGAGATTGTAGTTTTTCCAGAACTATCACTCACTGGCAGTGGCCTTGGTGATTTTTTCTTCCAAAATCTCATCCACGAACAAATCAGTAACGGCCTCACCTCTCTTTTAGACTTTTCACTATCGCATGAAATCATCATGATTATTGGTACTCCGCTAAGAATCAAGAATTTTCTTTATAACGTTGGGGTAATAATCTTAAAAGGCAAGATTCTAGGAATCGTCCCCAAAACTCATCTTACCCCAGCTGAAACAAAGTTTTTTAATAGTGACGCCCCTAAAAGTATTAATATTAAACTTTTTGATCAGTCTGTTCCCTTTGGAAATGGTCTCATCTTTGAATCAACAAGTGGCGAAACTTTCGCGATCGAAATTGGAGATGATTTATTAGCTATCACCCCACCATCGAGTAATAGTATTAAAAAAGGGGCTCAAGTGATTTTTAATCCGGCGAGCTTCCTAGCGACTGCTAATTCTAACGAAACAATTAAAGCAAGTATTAAAAATCAATCACAAAAAGGTCAAGTTGCCTATGTTCTTACGAATGCCTCAATCTATAATTCCTACCATGACATTGTGTTTAGTGGTGGAACTTATATTTTTGAAAATGGCATTCCCCTAAGCATTGGAGAACGTTTCTTTAATGTTCTGCAACAAGAATCACGAAATTATGTTGTTAACGATCTTGATCTCGATCTTTTAGGACGCGCTAAAAACCAAGCTTTAGCTATAGAAGAATTTCAGGACCGTATTATCTTTCAGATTAAAACTAAAGCTTTAAAACCAGAATTCATTAATACATTGCGGGTTTATCCTTCTGATCCGTTTCTCCAAGATCTTGGAGCCTTAAAAACGCAAGAAGAAATCATTAATATTATGACAAGTGGCGTCATTAAAAGAATTTTGACCCTCGCTCACCCGCGACTCCTTATTGGCATTTCAGGAGGGCTTGATTCAACCCTCGCGTTACTAATTTTGGTCCGTGCTTGTCAAGTATTAAAAGATCCACTAACAAAAATCATCGGAGTAACAATGCCAGCCTTTGGTACTTCTTCAAGAACATATCAAAACGCGCTTAAGTTAATGAAGCTGCTTAAAATTGAAAGCCGTGAAATTGATCTCACTAAAGAAATCACCTTGCATCTTCAAAACATTGGTCATGATTTAAAAACGAAAGATATTGCCTATGAAAACGCTCAAGCTAGGGAACGAACGAGGGTGCTCATGGACCTTGCTAATATGGTTGGTGGGATCGTTATCGGAACGGGCGACTTAAGCGAAATCGCTCTTGGCTGGTGCACCTATGGTGGCGATCATCTAAGCATGTATCACCTTTGTAGCGGAGTTCCTAAAACCCTCATCCCCAGCCTCATTAAAACTTTAAGTCAAAATGATCCGGAATTAATTAAAATTATTGAAGATATTATTGACACTCCAATTTCACCAGAACTAACGCCTGAATCTCAAGCCACAGAGACGATTCTTGGACCGTATTTAGTCCATGACTTCTTCTTATATCACTTAATTAAAAGCCGATATTCCTTAAAAAAACTCTTTTATCTTGCAACAAGAAGCTTTTGTCTTGAGCCTGAAGTTTTAAAGACCTATCTTAAAACTTTTGTGAAGCGTTTCTTAGAAAATCAATTTAAACGCATTGCCTCGCCTGAAGGCTGTAAAATCAGCGAGGTTAATATTACTAGCCTCCGTGATTTTTCGTTATCAAGCGATATTAAAGCCGCGAATCTGTTAAAAGAAATCGAGGCCTTTAAATCATGAAAAAAATCGCGAGAATTATCCCGCGATCTTAATCATTTAGACTAGGTGTTAAAACGGAACGGCCCCTGGGAACCAAATAAAGATTATTACTCCCGTCAGTAAGACTAAGAAGATCACCATCAAAACAAAACGTCCCTTAATGGCTAATTCCATCGCCGAAAGACCAACGACCGCGATAATCGCAATTTCGCGAATATAGGCCAAAACTTTCGTCACATTGCCAGGAATGAAATTAAAACTTCCATTAATAAAGAGCAACAACATTAATGCTAGAGTTAAAAACGCGAGCACCTCACCGACAATATCAACAAATTTTTCCACCGAATTTCGTGTCATAATCATGCCTCCATTACTTTAATCATACCTAAATAAAGCATCTTAGGAGCAAAGAAAGCATTTTTAATAAAAGAATCGTGGTTTTTTATCTTATGTCGTCACTAAAGAATAACCATCACGCGTGATGATTAAGTGATCAACTAGTTTCAGGTTAAAGCGCTTAATCTCTTCTTTTAAGTGTCTTGTGAAAACTAAGTCCTGAAGGCTCGGAGTCGTGCTCCCGCTTGGATGATTATGGAGAAGGACAAACTCCGTAATGTCATGCTTTAAAAGCAGGGCAATAATTTCTCCTGGCGGCACCATCACGCTGTTTCTTTGCCCACGACCAAGTTCAAAAGTTTGTATCATCCGTTTTCTTTTTAAAGCGATTAAATAAAGACTTTCCTGCTTTAAATCACCAAGCAACGTCTGATAATAACTAAACAGGGTCTCAGGATCATATTTCTTTTGAATTAATGCGTTAATTTTGGTGCTGATGACACTCCGTTTATGAAGCTCATTAATCGCCATTAGGGTGATGGCTTTAACCTTATTGATACCTTTATTCTTAATTAATTCATTAAACGGAAGGTCAAGAATTTGCTCAAGGGTTAAATACTTGCTTAAAAGCTCTTGTCCTAAATCAATCGCGGAGACATTCTGACAGCCACTACCAAGGAAGATAGCCAAGAGTTCCGCGTCACTAAGCGATCTAACGCCGAACATTAAAGCCATCTCCCGCGGTCGTTTAAAAGGCGGTAAATCTTTAATTCTCAACTAGTTCCACTCAAACTTAAAACCACCTGGAACCGTGGCGTTTCCCTTTTTCGACATAAATAACTTGTAGCAAATGACTAAAGAAATCATGATGACAAAAATCACGGTAATCGTTGCTAATGTAATCACAAATTCACCACTTGTTACTAAACGACTTTCTTGACTGGTTAATTCGCGCATTTTTTCCCTCCTAAATATTAATAGTAAGGAAAGGGAGCTTAATCAAATTGCTTCAAAATATTTCGGACTTTTGTTAGTTCTTCTTGATACTTAATAAGTTTATTCTTCTCAAGATTCACTTTTTCAAGTGGAGCCTTGGCTAAGAAATTTGCATTATTTAGCATTCCTTCGCCACGTTTAATTTCTTGTTCTAAAATGGTGAGTTGTTTTAAGAGTTCAGCTTTTAAAGCGAAGTTCCCATCACCAAAAAGGGAAATTTCAACCTCACCCTTCACAAAAGTTACTAAAGGTTGTTCTTTAATGTCTTCTTCTAAAATCACTTCTTTAGCAAAAGTAAAGCGCTTTAGAACTTCAAGAAATTCTGGTTCTAATTTTGTCTCACTGACCCTCATCTTAAAGGCAGCATTTGGAGGAAGATTGCTCGTTGCCTTAAAACTGCGTATCTCACTAATAAAGTGATTGAGTAATTCATATTTCTTAATACTTTTCGAAGTTCGCTTAAGGGCAATGAATGGTTGATAGCTTTCTTCCATAATGGAGTTAAGGTGGCCCGGAATCTCTACATAAATGGTCTCAGCAACATCGGGAGTTAAGGGATATATTAAGCGTAAGATTGTCTTTAGAGCATAAAGTAAGACCCACTTCGTCTCAGCACCCAGTTTTTCATCTTTGCTTAATAATAGTACTTTAGAGAATTCTAAGTACTCACTTGAAAAAACTTCATAAACAAAACTAATCAAGTATTTGCTTGATAAATGAATTTGATATTTATCAAAATTCTTAAAGTATTTCTTTTCAAAATCACTTAGTTTTGATAAGAACGCCTGATTAATAAACGAAAAAGTAGTGGGGATAAGGCTTAAATTAACAGCACTTGTTAAATCTAAGATATATCTTGCGACATTCCAAAACTTATTAAGAAAATTATTTGCCTCTTTTAGTTTATCATCGCTGTAACGAAAGTCAATGCCTGGTGAAACACTTGATAATAAGAATAATCTTAAAGCATCAAGGCCATAAGTATTAATGACCACCACTGGGTCAATCCCGTTACCAAGGGATTTATTCATCTTTCGCCCACTAGCGTCACGGAAAATGCCGTGGATAAAGACATTCCTAAATGGAACTTCTTTGGTAAAGTATAGTGAAGAAAAAATCATCCGCGAAATCCAAAAGAAAATAATATCATAGGCAGAAACTTGAATGTCAAGGGGAAAATATCTTGCCAGGTGAGACGGGATTTTAGGCCACCCTAAAGTTGAAAAGGGCCATAAGGCACTTGA
Organism: Erysipelotrichaceae bacterium; assembly: GCA_031271635.1. Lineage (GTDB taxonomy): Bacteria > Bacillota_I > Bacilli_A > RFN20 > CAG-826 > JAISVG01. Next base: position 7,806 of record JAISVG010000023.1, on the reverse strand, counting down.
AAACCAGGTATCAAGCACATCAGGATCTTGGTAATAGAATTTGGGGTCAAGGGGAGTTTCACTCACCACGACCGCCTCGGTCTCACGGTGATAATAAACTGGAATTTGATGCCCCCACCATAACTGCCTTGAAATACACCAGTCTTCGGCATTATTCATCCAATTAAGGAAAATCTTTTCATACTTTGCGGGAATCCATTTTAAGTCACGACGATGTTTAATCGCGTTTTCCGCAAGCGGACGCATTTTTAAGAACCACTGCTTTGATAGATATGGTTCAATTACGGCTCCGCTTCGTTCTGAAAACCCAAGATTATGTTTGATATTTTCAACCTTGACAACTAAGTCTAACGCGATTAAGTCGCTAATGAGTTGCTCTCTTGCGATGAAACGGTCTAAACCCTGATACTTGTGACCTAAAGCGTTAATGGTGCCGTCCTTATTCATACAGTTTGGCATTGCTAAATGGTACTTAATGCCAAGATTATAATCATTTTGATCGTGGGCTGGGGTGCATTTCATCATCCCAGTTCCAAAACTAGGATCAACATAATCATCAAAGATTAATGGAATCACCTCTTGATTAGTCGGGTTAACAAAGTTTTTCCCTTGATATTTTAAGTATCTTTGATCTTTGGGATGTGCCACTAAGGCAACATCAGCAAAACAGGTTTCGGGTCTAGTCGTAGCAATCACAACAAAGGCAGAACGATCTTCTAAATAATATTTAAGATAATAAAACTTGGCCTCGACATCCTTCCTGATAACTTCCATATTCGAAATTGCCGTTTTAAGAGCAGGATCCCAGTTAATGATTCTTTCTCCTTGATAGATCAAACCAGCTTCATAGTACTCTTTAAAAACTTGGTTAACGACTTGATTTAACTCGCTATCAAGTGTAAAACGCAAAAAACGATGCGATAAGGAAGCATTAAGAAATTCCCACTGTTTCTTTATCTCTTCGGCATAAACATCCTTCCATGACCACGCCGCTTTTAAAAACGCTTCACGGGTGATTTTACTAATATCTTGACCTTCATCTTTGAGTTTTTGCATGACTTTCGCCTGAGTGGCAATGCCGGCGTGATCCATGCCAGGAACCCAAAGAACATCATAGCCAGCAAGACGCTTATAACGAACAATCGCGTCTTGGACTGTCGTATCTAGGGCATGTCCCAAGTGCAGTTTACCCGTAATATTAGGTGGTGGAAGAACCAAAGAATATGGCTTCTTCTTAACATCAAAGGTAGGTTCAAAAAACCCGGCTTCGCGCCATTTTTGATAGTACTTTCCTCCGGTTAATAAATGGTCATATCTTTTTGGTAACATATAAATATTATAGCGTTTCTTCCTTAAAAAGTAAGTAGTAAGCCGTCATCCTTCGCCTTTTTTAACCCACTTTATCATCTTTTGAAGCGGTGGCCATAAAAGCTTCAAGAGCTTTATCTTGGCTAATGTGTTGCTTTAAGTCAGTAGCATCCTTCTTGGCACAGGTAATTAAGGCTTCATCACGAATGATATTAAGGTATTTAAAATTACTATCTCCGGATTGTCTAACCCCATTAAGATCACCAATCCCGCGAATCTCTTGATCAAGCGTAGCAATTTTATAGCCGTCATTTGAAGTTAAAATAGCCTGAAGCCGTGCGTTTTCTCTTGCCTCATCACTGACCATGATAAAAGTCGCTCCTCGTCCATCGCGCCCAATTCGCCCTCGAAGCTGATGGAGCGAAGAAAGACCAAATAACTCTGGATGGTAAACAATCATGAGACCAGCATTTTTAACGTCAATCCCGACTTCAACTAAGGAAGTGGCAATTAAGATGGGTTTCTTAAAGTCCATAAAAGCCTGCAGCTGAGAGGCAATTTCTTCACGCTTCATGCGACCATGAAGATAACTAACAAGTCCAGGATAACTACTATCATAATCCGTTTTTAAATCCGCGACTGAAGCCTCATCGCCCTCAATCCGTGGTGCAATAATATAGACCTGACGTTTTAGTTTTAAAGTCGCATCAATTAAGGTTTTTAATGCAGGAAACTCACTTGACATGATAAGTGAAGTCACTTGACGAGTTTTAAAGGGCATTTCCTTTAAGGTGGAAAGGCTAATATCACCAAATAGGGTTAATGACAGGGTTCTCGGAATTGGAGTCGCTGACATCAAAAGTAAGTCAACTGCTTCCACCTTCTGGACCAGTTTACTCCGCTGATCAACCCCAAATTTATGTTGCTCATCAATAATGATGAGACCAAGACTTAAATACTCAATCTGATTTCCCAAAAGAGCGTGGGTCCCAATAATAATTAGTTGAGGATTGTTTTTAAGACGATTCTTGATTTCGTTTCTGGCTTTTGCGGTTTGACCACCTACTATAAGACATAAATCAGTTTCCTTAAAATAGGCTTTCGCATTTTCGTAGTGTTGTCTTGCAAGAACCTCGCTTGGCACCAAAAGCGCCCCCTGCATCTGACGGCTTTGATTAATAAAAAGCGCGCTGAAGGCGACGATTGTCTTCCCGCTTCCGACATCGCCCACTAAAAGACGATACATTAAGCGTTTTGATTTTAAATCTTGATAAATGGCTTTAATGGCTAGTTTCTGATCATTTGTTAAGGGGAAATTAATATGATTTAAAAAGACATTAACCCGCGAGGCATCAATTTGTTTTGAAAGCTTTAAATAGTCGTTACTAACCGGCTTTTGATAATCCTTTTGCAGCAAGAAGAAGCATAAGGCCTCGTAATATTTTAAAGTTCGATATCCTTGATTAATCGCAGCCTCATTTTTCGGGAAATGAATCATTTTTAAGGCCTGAAGCAAGGGTAATAAGTGATATTTACGAGTTAATGTTTCGGGAATTAGATATGGAAAAGTCACTGGTTTCTTAAGAGTCGCTTCTACAAGCCGAATAAACTCGTAGTTTTTTTGGCCTCTAGTTAATGAGTAAATTGGATAAAGTGGGTATTTTGATACCTGAGCTAAACTTCGAAAACTCACCAGAATAAAGAGTCGTCGCTTAAAATCATATTTGAGGCGAAAAAAGTATGATTCATGAAGCTTTAAAGCTTTCATTAAATAAGTCTGATTATAAGCAAGAACTTGATAAGTCTCTTTAAAATGAGTTTTGATTTCAAAACTAATGACGCGATGTTTACTATAAACATTTAAAACTGGAAGTCGATCAAGGGTACCCGTCACATTAAGAGGTTCAGTCCCAAAAAATACCGGAGCTTCCTTCGTTAGAGTCAACACTTCATAACGAAAAGGGAGATGATACAAAACATCAAGGGGCCTCGTAAGACCAAGACGCTTTAACGAAGGGGCTAAGAAGGGATCTTTAAGCATGGCTATTCAACGCCGATGACAAAAGGATATAAGGGTTGACCTCCAGGTTTAAGGTCAAATTGAATTAATGGATATTTCTTTTCTAACAGCTTCATGAGCTTAGAAGTAATAGTCTCAGCCACCTCTTCGCCAACTAAAATGGTACAAATACTGGCATCATCATCAATCATCGAGGCGATTAACTCTAAAGTAACCACCTGTAAGTCATCATTTGCAGCCAAAATGTTCTTATCAGAAATGGCAATGAATTGCCCTTCTTTCACGGTTAAACCATTAAAAGTCGTATTTCTAATGGCCTTTGTTACGGAACCCGATTTAACATTCTTAATGGCCTCTGACATTTCTTCAAAGTTTTCTTCAGCGGAAATCATGTCACTAAAGCTAATCGCTGCTGTGAGACCTTGTGGGATCGTTTTCGTTGGTACCACGTAGACATTTGCCACATCTTTAGTTAGTTCCTTCGCCTGTTCGGCTGCCAGAATTATATTGGAGTTATTAGGAAATAAGAAGACGTTCTCAGCGTGTGAGGCTTTAATCATCGCAACAAAATCTTCCGTTGAAGGATTCATCGTTTGGCCGCCTTTAATCACATATTTAACACCATACTCTTTAAAAAGGTTCTCGACACCCTCGCCCGTTGAAACGGCAATAATGGCAAACTTATCAACTTGAAGTAGTTCGGTTTTTTCTGGTTCAGCCCCATCTTTAAGATTCTGGTGCTGTCGTTTCATGTTTTCAATCTTAAGTGTTACAAACTCTCCAAACTTTTCGGCATATGTTAAAACACTTCCCGGATGAAGGGTATGGAGATGGACTTTAACAATATTTTCATCACGAACCATCACCAAGGAATTTCCGTGCATATTTAAAACATTATTGAATCGTTTTTCATTAAAGAGGCGGTTATCAGTCGTATCGTTATTTAATTCTAAAATGAATTCAGTACAATAACCAAATTCTTCATTTTCAAGACTAGCGCCAGCAAAGAGCTGATCGGCCTTACTCGGAATATAAGTAACTTCATTTTCGTTCTTTTTGACTGGTCTTCCAAGGAGGGCCTGTTCCATACCTTCAAAGAGGTAACAAAGACCAGCTGCTCCGGAATCTACCACTCCCACTTCTCTTAAAACTGGTAAGAGATTTGGGGTTCTTAATAATGATTCATGGGCTTCTTTTACGATAAAGGCAAAGAGTTTTTCAAATGAAGGGAAGCTGTGTGTTTCTTCTTGTAAAGCTTCACTCACTTCACGAATAATGGTGAGAATGGTTCCTTCGACCGGACGCATCACCGCGCGATAAGCAATGTCTTTACTATAGTTCATTGCATCTTTAAAATCATTAATGGAGATTTCTTTTTTATTTTCAAGTGATAAGGCAAAGCCACGAAAGATCTGGGAAGTAATTACTCCGGAATTGCCTCGGGCTCCCATTAAAAGACCCTTAGAGAATTCTTTGGCGATTACTCCGACTGATTCTTCAGGTAAGTTAGAAATTAGATTTACTCCGGAGGTAATCGTTAGATTCATGTTAGTTCCCGTATCACCATCAGGAACTGGGAAGACATTTAAGGAATCAACTTCAGGATAGTGGTTAAAAAGATTATTCGCGGCACTGAAAAACATCTTCTTTAAAAGTGCCCCATTAACGGTTTTCATTTTATCACCTCGTTACCATCGCTTAAGCCTTGAACAAAAACATTCACGGCGAAGAAGTCTTTTTCAAAAACGCTATTTAAGACGTAGCGGACCCGTTTTTGGACTTCGGAAATCACTTCGCTAATTTTAGTATTCATCGCGAGAATCAAAAACAGAGAAAGGTCATAACCTTTATCGAGTTTCTTTAAAGCAATCGCCTTCGAATATTTATTCTTATCTAAGATGATCATGATTTGATCACCGATGTTATTATTTCTTGGAGTTAACCCAACCACACCATAGCATTCTAGTGCGATTTCAGCAACGATAGCGCTCACGGTGTCTAACGTTACTTTAATATCCCCCAAAGAAGTGGGTCTATCAATTGTCATTTTATATCCTCATTGAGCCAAGGGGCTCTTTTTTTTACTTTGTAAATTGCTGTCTTATTCAGCACTTACATCATACAATAGAAAAAAATAATAGTCAAGCATCAATAATAATTATTTGCTACTCACTGAAAATAATTTTCATAAATATTATTATTGAGTAAAAATGTATCGATTATTCGATAACAAACACGTGAAAATAATTTTCAATTTTTATGAAGCGTTAAAAAAACTATCGATCATTAAGACAATATCAGGGTCGATTTCTGAGGCTAGACGAAAGTCAATGGGAGGATTAAAAGGGACGGTTCCTTGAAAGAAACGATTAATCTCGTCTTGCCCTTTGGCTGTTAAATATGGAGAATGATAAAAGCCATCCCGCTGATAAATGGTGAGATTCTTTCTTGGGGTAAGTGGCATCATAACGGGGAGGATATTTTGATCCTTATCACCATAAATGAAGAGAGTTGGTACTTGGCTGACTTTAATCCCATGGCTGGCACTATGATAGGCTCTTGGACCATAACCACAAAACGCCGCGAGATCAATTAATCCTCGCATTATGGGGCTTTTTGAGGCTACCTTACTTAACTTATCAAAGCCTGAAATTGCAACTACTTTATGAAAATAATGATGACTATTTATTAATGAAGTTAAAACAGCATAGCCTCCAAGACTATGTCCTAAACCATAAAAGGTAGTGAGTTGATATTCAGGTTGATTCTTTAAATATTTAAGCACTAACAAAAGGTCAATAGTTGCTTCATATGGAAGACCAATAGCTTTTCCATCACTTAGATTACAGCCACGATTATCAAAGCCGACCACGAGGTATCCTTGTTTTGCTAAGGCATAAATGAGGCTCGTATACTGTAAATGTCCTGGTCCCATTCCACTTGACAGGACAATCATCTTTTCATAACTAATTGGGCCATAAGAATAAATAAAGCCTCGTAACAATAACTTCTTCGTTCTTGGAACACTAAATGGCTTGGCGACTAAGCCTTCAAAATCAGCAGCTTCAAAAAGTGGGACATCGGGTTTTTTATCAATGCGGTAATGAAACATCCGCTTTAAGATATAAAGAATAATTAGTAAAAGAAATAGGAAGACTAAGAGAATACTACCAAGTAAGATCAAATAGTGATAATATTCCATTTCCTTTAAAACCCCCAATCAAGAAGATGATTTAAGAGAATGTATGTTCCTAAAAGAATCAAGATAATGCCTCCGATTAAAGTGGCCTTATTCTTTAAAATATCCCCGAATTTCTTTCCTAAAAAAACTCCTAACATACACATTAAGAAAGTGACCGAACCAATGACGGCGATCGCAAGATAAATATTAATATCTTCAGTCGTAATTACTAAACCAGTTGATAAAGCATCAACACTAGTGGCTAGTGATAATAAGAGCATGGTGACAAAGCCAAAAGGATGCTTTTCTTCCTTTTTTTCTTCATCTTTTTTAAATGATTCAACAATCATTTTGATGCCTAGAAGAAGGAGAATTCCAAAAATCACATAATGATCAAAGGCCGCAATATACTGGATAATCGCGCCTCCAATAAAATAACCAATCAAGGGCATTAGAGTTTGAAAGATCCCAAACCAAAGGCCACAGATTAGAGCGTATTTAATTGTTTTCTCTTTGACTGTCACTCCCTTAGTTAGAGAAACAGAAAAGGCATCAAGAGAATTTGCAAGCGAGATAGATAAAAGAACAAGGATTGTGGGCCACATAACATTAATATTTTATCATAGAGATAAGAGAAAACACCAAGATGTGTTAACTAAGTAAGCCTAGTTCGTCAAAAGCTAAATTCAAAGAACATAAAAGACTATGAAAGATAGCAACAGAATAAAGAATAGGGGCAATATTTGTAATAATGATTGGATGAAAACTATCAAACAATGCAAACTGATTTAATCACGGAACTATTTTAAGAAAGACTAAAAGAGTATAAAAGTTCTTCCGGATCTTTATATCCTTTTGTATTGTTTAAAATGTCAATTCTTGCAGCTTTTTTTGCTGGTCAGGGATGACAATTAAAAAGAAGTCTCCTCCAGGAGATTCTGAATCTTCTATTCCCCAAAACGCATATAATGAACAGTTTGAAACATCATTATAGGTTGTAGGGTGGTCATGGCTTCTTTCAATGGTCATCACATCAAAGATTGTATTGATAAAGGTAATTTTTAGTCCTCCCTCATATTTGAGAATGCCCTGCAAAGGGGTTACTTTAGTGGGAGTATGCTTAGGACGATAAACTTCAATCCGTTGAGCGTTGTTATTCGGGTTAATAAAAGCACTTTGGCCTTCTTTAAAATAATTAACTGTACCGGTCGGTCCACAACCAGTGATGCCACAAGAAGAAAGAATAAAAGCATCGGTCATAACAGTAAGGATGGTTTTCATTATTTGCTTCATTTAT
>JAISVG010000017.1 GCA_031271635.1 Erysipelotrichaceae bacterium | reverse complement strand
TTCATTAATAATTCTCATATCACAATTATACAAAAGAATTGGAGATAAAAATGGAGATTCACTATTTGATTTTATTTTCTAAGTAATCGACAATCTCAGAAGAATTTTGTGTTTCATTTAAAGTCACGGTTTTAAACTGATGTCGAAAAAAAGTATCTTGCCTCTTGGCATAATTCCGTGTATGTTTTTTGATTAAATCAATGATTCTTGCTGCTTCTAAATCAGGGTTATCAAAAATCTCTTTATAGCCAATAGCCTTACTGGCCGTTGTCATATGAGGATACTTATTCTTTAGTGTCTCTGCCTCCAAAAATAAACCTTGACGCGTCATTTCATCAACCCGATCATTAATGGTGCGGTACAGTTCTTCACGACTTCGTTTGACAAAAAAGAAATGAACATCATCATATAGTAGAGCATTCTTCTTATTTTTAGTGTATTCGCTTTTTGATTGCTTAGTTTCTTCGTATATCTCAAGTGCTCGCAATAATCTTTGGCGATTATTAACATGGATTTTAGCAGCATCTTCGGGGTCAATTTGCTTTAAAAGATCATGGAGTTGCTCGTTTGAATAACCTGAAAAATCAGAATTTGGTGTCGTTTTTTCATGAAACTGATAATCAAATAGCGTCGCTTTTAAATAAAGTCCTGAACCACCTACCATAATAATCGGGATCTCTTTTTTAAGTAATTGATCAATAAGGCCTCTTGCGGCCTTCTGGTAATCATTAATAGAATAAGATTGATTTGGGGAAATCTCATTAACAAAATAATGTTTTACTTCTTGAAGTTCCTTTATGCTAGGAGCGTTAACTCCAATTCTAAAATCACGATAAAGTTGAAAAGCATCGAAAGAAACAATGACACCATGAAAGTGTTTTGCGACTTTGAGCGCTATTTGGCTTTTACCCGATGCGGTTGGACCAATAATAACGATGATCATGATTCAATTCCTTTTTTTAAGTAGTAAAGAATCTCTTCAACTTCTTGTTCAACAATCATAAAATTATGAACTAACGGATGCGATAAATAATCTTTTAAACCAAGTTCATAGGCATCTTTCGCAATTTGATGCTCGGTTTCATTAAGGAGATTCTTGGTTATTCTCTGTTTCAAATCATTTAACTGAGCGTTCATTTCTTTAAGTTCCTTACTCCTTTCAATTTGTTTTTGCAAAGCAAAATACTCTTTAAAAACTGGTTCCTCTAATAAAGACAAAGAAAACTTATCGATTAATGCTTTGATTTTAGGCTGCATCTAACTCACCAAGAAGATAATGAATATGGGCGGAATTAATTCTTACTTTTGCAATACTTCCAATCAAAGTCTTCGGTCCCTTAAAATGAGTTAACTTATTATCTTCAGTATAACCATTAAGCATTTCGGGATCATTTTTGCTAACTCCATCAACCAAAACTTTGACAGTTTTCCCAAGATACTGCTGACTTTTTACTTCAATAATCTGTTCTAGTTCATTTACAAGACTAATAAAACGTTGACTCTTAGTTTTATATGGAACATCATCTGGCATTCTTGCTGCTGGAGTTCCGTCTCTTGGTGAATAAATAAAAGTAAAAGCGGAATCAAAACGAACTTTTTTAACGACATCAATCGTCTCCATAAAATCTTGATCCGTTTCATTGGGAAAACCCACAATAATGTCAGTAGAAATCGCAATATGAGGCAGTTTCAATCTAATCTTAGTAATTAAGTTCAAATAATCATTTTTATGATACCTGCGTCCCATAAGTGTCAGAATGCGATCGCTTCCTGCTTGAATTGGTAAATGTAAATATGGCATCAGGTTAGGATATTCAAGAAAGGCTTCAAGAATCTCATCACTAAAATCCCAAGGATGCGAAGTTAAAAAACGAACTCGAGGAATGCTAGTGGCCGCGACGCTCTTTAATAAGGCACCAAAGGAAATATCTTGTTTTAGATCTTTACCATAAGCATTGACGTTTTGTCCTAGAAGAGTAATCTCCTGATATCCCCGTGCTTTTAAATCTTGACATTCTTTTAGGATATCTACACTACTTCTAGAACGTTGTTGACCGCGAGTATAAGGCACAATGCAATAAGTACAAAACTTATCACAGCCATACATGATATTAACATAAGCCTTAAAAGATGAGAGCCTTGTGCTTGGTAAAAGCTCCACAATATCATTATTATCGTCATTCGCCGCAACCACAACTTCTTTATTTTGATAGACTTTTGCAAGGTAATTTAGTAAATTCTTAATTTCGTTGGTCCCAAACATTAGATCAACTTGATGATATTTATTGAGTAGCGTATCAACAATAACAGGCTCCCCAATCATGCAGCCTGAAACTGCAATAATTAGATCTTTATTGTTCTCCTTAAGGCTCTTTAGACTACCTAATTTTCCCAAGACTTTTTGCTCTGCGTTTTCACGCACCGCGCAGGTATTAAGAATAATCAAAGCAGCATTTTTGATGTTATTAGTTTTGGTATACCCTGCTTGCAGTAACATGCCTTCCATCACTTCTTGATCACGAACGTTGGCTTGACAGCCATATGTTAGTATCAAAAACTTAAGTCCTGGGGCTTTTTTTTGAACAATGTCAGGCACTACTAGTTCATCATAAATAATTCTCACTTCTTGAGCAAGATTTCTCTTTCTGGTTTTATTTAGATCTGGGGCATTAATGATGTTTTTTTTCAAATTACTTTTTCACTTCCTCATCAATAATATACACCGGAAAAATCTGACGACATAAAAAAGTTGTCTCATTAATATCTAAAACCACTCCCGAAAGAATCTTTTTTGAAGAATCTCCAACAAGAAAATTCTCACTAGCGCCGAAATATAGCTTATTAATAACACTATTTTTTTCAAAGCCGAGAATTGACTCATAATCACCACACATTCCTAAATCAGTAATGTATCCGGTCCCTCGAGGCAAAATCTGATAGTCTCTAGTTTGAACATGCGTGTGCGTTCCCATCATTGCTGAAATTTGGCCATCAAATAAATATCCAAAGGATTTCTTATCTCCAGTATATTCAGCATGAAAGTCGATAATATGAATACATTTAGGATTATTCTCGATGATTTCTTTTACTAATAAGAACTCATGAACTACTGATGCTTCGGCAGAAGCGTCTTTTAAAATAGAAGTAACTCTAATATGATTTCCTTTAACATAATAAAGTTTGCTTCCTTCTTTCGGATCTCCATTAAGAAGATTAAGCGGCAGCACTAGGTTTGTTTCTCCAATTAATTGTTTAAACTCTTTATTACGATTATAATGATTCCCAAGAGTGATGACATCCACACCCGCATTTAGGAGACTTTCAAATTCGTTTGGTCCGATACCACGACCATTTGGAGCCGCATTTTCGCCATTCGCAATCACAAAATCAATATCATATTTCTTAATTAAATCAGACAAAAGTTTTTTGACAATGCTGACACCTGAATGACCAACTACATCGCCAAGACAAAGAACTCTCATCGCTTACTTACTTTGCTGTTTCAACCGCACGATATTCGCGAATAACTTGGACTTTAATTTGTCCTGGATATGTCATTTCTTTTTCAATTTTCTCTTTAATTTCACGAGCAAGTTTAAAAGCCCCTAAATCATCAATCTTGTCTGGCATCACCATAACCCTCACTTCTCTTCCTGATTGCATGGCATAGGTTTGTTGAATTCCTTGGAAATGTTTAACGATTTCTTCTAATTGTTCAAGACGTTTAATATATGTTTCTAAGGTTTCGCTTCTCGCACCAGGTCGTGCCGCGGATAAGGTATCGGCCGCATCAACTAAAACCGAATAAGGATTACTTGGCTTCACATCCCCATGATGCGACGCAATAGCGTTGACAATAATATTCGATTCATCATATTTCTTCGCTAATTCAACGCCTAACTCCACGTGGCTACCTTCTCGTTCATGATCAACTGCTTTTCCAATATCATGAAGCAAACCGGCTCTTCTTGCAATATGAACATCAAGACCTAGTTCTTCTGCCATGATTCCAGTTAAATATGCCACTTCCATTGAATGGGCATAAGCATTCTGGCCATAAGAAGTACGGTATTTCAGTTTCCCAACATACTCTAGTAATTCTTTATTGATACGAGGTAGGCCTAGTTTGAAGGCCGCGTCTTCACCAGCTTTTCTGGTAATTTCAGTGACTTCATCTTTTGCTTTTTGAGCTAATTCTTCAATTCTCTTTGGTTGAATTCGACCATCCTTTACTAAGTATTCTAAGGTTCGTCTTGCAATTTCACGTCTAATCGGATCAAAACATGAAACAGAGATTACTTCTGGAGTATCATCAATAATCAAATCAACTCCAAGATGTTGTTCTAAAGAACGAATATTTCTTCCTTGCAGTCCAATGATACGACCTTTCATTTCGTCATTAGGTAGTGTTACCACCGAAACAGTTCTTTCTGTAGTCACTTCTTGGGCATATTTAGACATTGCTAAGGTAAGAATATCTCGAGCTTTTACTTCGGCTGTATCTCGAGCCTCGTCTTCTTTATTTTTAATAAAAGTTGAAAGTTCATTCGAAATCTTAGCTTCCACATTCTTGAAAAGTTCGGCTCTCGCCTCATTAATGCTCAATTGAGAAACTCGTTCAAGTTCTAAAATAAGACCATCAATTCTCGCTTGTACCATTTGATTTTTTTGATTTAACTCTTCTTTTCTTTTTTCAATTTGGTTAAGTTTTTCTTCCATCGCCGTCTCGCGGTGTAATAAAGCGGCATCTCTTTTATCAATCGCCTGTTCGCGTTGATACTGCTTGTTCTCTAAACTTTGAACTTCTTGCTTTCTTTCTTTAATATCTCTTTCTGCTTCTTGTTTTAGTTCATAGACAACTTGCTTCGCGTCAATCTGAGCGTTTTTCACAATTTGTGAACTCTTAACTTCCGCATCCTTTAAAATCTTTTCCGCTTTTTTCGATGACAATTTTTCCTTAATCGCTGGCACAAATAAAAGCAGTGAAACCGCAATTAAGACAGCTATTGCGATTCCGATTAAAATACCCCAAAAATACTCCATATCTTCTCCTTGATAGTTTTTTGTATATGAATTTATATTAATGAATAACACGACTCGTTTTGTATAAATCTATGAAATATAGATATTAATCCAATATACTTTTTTATTATAGCGGATTATGTTCCTTTTTACAATTAAAAAACCGAGAATAAATAAAAAAATGCGCCAAACTATCCTTAAATAATAATTTAACGCAATTTTGCCGGCTATTTTGTTTTATCGCGCCTCGCCGTTTTCTAAAGCGGTGACAATCTCATTTTGAACATTTTCATGTAGCGAAAGGTACTTTTTTACATTTTCTTTCCCTTGTCCAATCTTCTCGTCTTTATATTGATACCATGACCCCGATTTTAGAATCAAACCCCTTTCAACAGCAAGATCAATGATCTCATCTTCCTTACTAATGCCTCTTCCAAAAATAATAGTAATTTCGCAACTCTTAAACGGTGGTGCCACTTTGTTTTTCACCACTTTAACTTGAACTAAGTTCCCCACGATTTTTTCTTCGTTATTCTCTCTTACTTTGAGGGCTTCTTTTCTTCTAATGTCAATTCTAACTGAAGCGTAGAACTTTAAGGCTCGACCTCCGGTTGTGGTTTCGGGGTTGCCATACATTGGGCCGCTTGAGATTTTTTCGCGAAGCTGATTAATAAAAATTATTAAGCAGTTCGATTTATTTAAGATTCCAGCCAATTTCCGCATTGCTTTAGACATTAGTCTTGCTTGAAGTCCCATTGAATTATTATCACCCATTAGTCCTTCAATTTCTGCTTTGGGAACTAAAGCTGCTACTGAATC
>JAISVG010000006.1 GCA_031271635.1 Erysipelotrichaceae bacterium | reverse complement strand
ATAAATGAAGCAAATAATGAAAACCATCCTTACTGTTATGACCGATGCTTTTATTCTTTCTTCTTGTGGCATCACTGGTTGTGGACCGACCGGTACAGTTAATTATTTTAAAGAAGGCCGAAGTACTTTTATTAACCCTAATAACAGCACTGAACGAATTGAAGTTTATCGTCCTGAGCATACTCCCACTAGAGTAAATCCTTTGAAGGGCATTCTTAAATATGAAAGCGGACTAAGAATTACCTTTATTAATACAATCTTTGATGTGATGATAATCGAAAGAAGTCATGACCATCCTACAACCTATAATGATGTTTCAAATTGTTCATTATATGCGTTTTGGGGAGAGGAAGATTTAGAATCGCCTGGAGGAGACTTCTTTTTAATTGTCATTCCTGACCAGCAAAAAAAAGCTGTAAGAATTGACATTTTAAACAATGTAAGAGGATATAAGGATCCGGAAGAACTTCTATATTCTTTTAATATTTCTTAAGATAGCTTTATAATTAAATCAGTCCGTAATGTTTAATAGCCTTGGCCCAACCATCATCATCGATATCATCACTCACATAATCCGCAACTTTTTTTAATTCTGGGACCGCGTTTCCCATCGCAATACTAATACCAGAGAATTCAAGCATCTCAATGTCATTTAAACCATCTCCAAGTGATAATACATTCTCAGGCTCAAGATCATAGTACTCAAGTAATGCCAAGATTCCTTTAGCTTTATCAGAACCCTTAGGCATAATATCAACCGCATATTTATCCCATCTTGCCGATTTAGCATCTCTAATATGAGGGAGAAATAATGATTCATCTAAATCATCACAAAAAGCAATAGCCTGATAGACGACACGATCATAGTGATCGGGAAAGGTTCGCGGTTGTGGAAATCTTGTTCCAAATTTCTCGTGAGCGGAAATCACTCTTTCATCGATGTAATTAATATGTCCTTCTTTTTCCTCAATCAAGGTTAAACCAAACTTTAGCCTTTTGGAAAACTTAATCAAAGAATCAACAACATCTTCTGGAATCGGATACTTATAAATTACTTGCCCATCAACAATCGCATTAGCGCCATTCATTGTGATGTATCCATCAGGAGTAATATAGTCCAAGACTCCGGATTTTTTAATCAGATAAAAGTTTCTTCCAGAGCACAAAAACACTTTTATCCCTTTTTCTTGAAGTTTTTTGACCGCGGCAACTGCAGAAGCCGGCACTACTTTCTTCGTATGAGAAAATAGCGTGCCATCAATATCAGTGATGACTAACTTAATTTCTTGTTTCTTCATAATTCTTATTGATATTATACTTTATTCCGACACTATGGTAAAATAGTTTTATGCATAAAGAAGAATTTGAGGCCGTTAGAACTGAAGTTTATCTCCCAAATACTGATAAATACTTTGTTAGTGAAACGGACTGGTTTTTAATGGAAGAACTCTTTTATTCGCAACTTCAACAAGTATTCCTACTCTTTCCTCGCCGTAAGGCTGAAGTTATTGCAAGAATCCATCATGTCACCAAAAAGAATCATCATGTCATCTTTGTTTATGATTTTGAAAACCCTTATTTAAAAGTGGAACACGCTGTTTATCTTGAAATTGAAGATTTAATAAATCCGCTTGGGATTATTATTGATGATAAATCTCGTGGTTCTGACTATGGTGATTAAGCAGTTGGCATCGGACGCAAAGTACGCATCGAAAACCACATATATCGTAACGATACTAAAAGAATAAACATCCACATAGCATATTGTTGGAGGAAGAGACAGCCAAGAATTAGCGTAATTAAAGCTGGAGAAAGCGATGCCCAAATAGCAATTTTGGTACATTTCCAGTAGGATAAAACACGGAATTCAGAAGTTTTTGATCTGGTTCCAATAAAGATAACAAGACCACCTAAGATAACAATAATGAAGAAAAAGCCAAGTGCTGCTAGAGTCCATACTAAAACTTGACGGTCATGATATGTTAGATATCCTTTATTAATAAACTGTTTATAGTTATTTAACACTCCATTTTGATATTCTGTCACATGCGTTTTTCCATCGACTAAAGCATCACCGTTATACACTTTACCTAAATCACTAAGTTTAGTTCCAACTAGACGCAGATAATCACCTGAGCTAGCGCTCACAAGATCGCCATTAGTTAAAAAACCAAAAAAGAAAGCGTCTTTACCAAAAATAAAATAAGAATTAGCTTTTTCAAGAACTTGATCCTTAAAGCTTGAAAGTTCAGCGCCGCCGCGTTTTGTAAAATATATTTCATAATCAGGAATTAAGTCGATACTACCATCTCCATCAGCATCAATGGTGCCAACATGATAATGTTTATAAGGAGTCTCGTTTAGTCCAAAAACATTATCCCAAGTATTGCTACCGATTTCATTTAACTCATAGACTGCGTTTTCGCCTTCGCCTTTTTGTTGGATTTCATAATCTAGGTCATTCTCACTTAGTGCGATTTGAAAGTCCGCTAGTGCGACTTCAAGGCCATTGTTATAAGCTGGAATGTACTGTTCACCTCTTTGACCATCGTAAAAAAGTGCAACTGGAGTAATTGCACAGCCTAAAGTGAGAATCAAAATGACTAAAGACACCCACCAAGGGTTTCCAGTAGCCCCATTTAAAGCGCTATTATTTTTAAATAACGATCCAAGCACTTGAAGAATCGTTTGAAGTGGTCTTTTTTTATCTTTCATGACAATATTTCCTTTTGTAACTCTATATAGTATATAGAGAAATCGCTAATTATTCAATCACTCCATAAATAAATCCCCATTGATATTTAAAGTCAGGCCTCAAAAAATATCCTTAATAAGTGTATAATACAAAGGATGCAACCTCAAAATCGTCATAAAAATCCTCAAAAACTAAAAGAAACTCTAATAAGATTTTTGATTTTTACTCTAATCGTAATTGGAGTTTTATGTTTCATTTTTTCTTCTTATCAAGAGAATAACAATACCTATCCATTAATGACGATTATCTTTGGCGGAGAAATTACCAGCATTAAGCGAGTCTTAGTATATGATGTTATCTTGATTGGCTACTTTTTACTTTTGATTTATCTCCCCCTCTTTGCGCTTTTAACCGTTAAAAGTAGACCTTTAAGCACTTTTTTTGTAGTAGTTACTGAAATCCAAGTAATCTCTTTTTTCTTTCTAAAACAAGTGATTTATTTAAGAACTGGGATTATTACCGAGTACTTTGCACTAAATGGAGGACTACTTGCTAGCGGAATCATTCTCACCATTGCCGTTATTCTAATTATTCTTTATCCCTTACTTTTAAAGAAAAACGACCAACAATCAGTATAATCGCTAGGTAAACTCCCTAAAATCTCATCTTTTTTTGTCTATAAAAGAAACATGCTTTTTTTATACAAAAATATTGCAGAAAAACTCTTGTAGTATCGTCTTATCGTTGTTATAATAAGTTATAAGGAGATTGAATGAAAAGGAAATCAATTATTTTAACTTTAAGTAGCCTCGCTTTATTAATGGTTGCTTCGATTTCTGGGGTTGCTGTTTTTAATCGTCAAGGTTTTAAGAATAGTAACACCATCGCTGAAATTGCCGCGGAGGAATCCTGCGGCTTCTATGTAGTTGGTAAAAATGGGGCGGAATCAACTACTTTTAAAAGTGAGTGGCATCCTGATGGTGGTCACCCGCTAGTTGTTAATCCGAACCCAGATACTACTTCTTTCCCTAATCTTGTTGCTGAATGGTACATTACTGAATTACCACTTAGTGTCGCTGATCAATTTAAAATCCGCGATTATACTGGTGACACCTGGATTGAATACTATGTTCATGAAAATGATGGAATGACTCATACAGTCGACATTGAAGGTGAAGATTTTGGAAATGTCCATGTCAACACCGCAGCCTCATATGACATCTATTTAAAACATTGGGATGATACTGCTGATGGTATCGGCGATGCCTACTCAGTTAGTATCTTGAAGCATCCTGTTCCCCAAGAATGGTATCTCGTTGGGGTTGGTAGTTTCTTAACTGGAACGGAAACATGGGTTGCGGAAACCGGTATTGCCCTTACTTTAAATGACAATCCTGCCGTAACGCCTGATTTAGTTGCAGAATATTACGCGCTTGAAGTAGCTTTTGAAGTTGGCGATATGTGGAAAGCCTTTGAAGCCACTGAAGATCGTTGGGATGCAATCGTCGATACATCAACCGGACTTGGTTCTGCCTTTGATTACAACATGGTTCATGTTATGATGGAAGTTGATGAGAATGAAGGTAACGTCTATATTGATATCGCTGGTACCTATAACATCTATGTGAAACTATGGGCCGATAATGCGGTTACCGTCTTTATTGCTCCAAGTGAGGCTCCAGTACTTGATGCCGAATACTATCTTATCGGATCGTTCTCCAATTGGAGTGTCGCTCATCCAGACGCAATCTCACTTGAAGAAAACCCTGATGCCACGTTACTAGATACCCAAACTGGTGAATATATGGCCCTTGGAATTGACTTTGAGGTTGGTGCTGAAATGAAAATTTGGAGCAAAACCGCGAATGCCTTCTTAACTGTTGGAAACGAAGGTGACCTTACTAAAGTCAGTGGCGGTAATGAAAGCAATTTTGTCATCACCCTTACTGATACCTATAATGTTTATCTTAAAACTTGGCTCGATGGTGGTTTCTCTGTTTATTTTGAAGGAATAACTGAAGTAACTACTTATGATTACTACTTAGTCGGATCTTTCTCGGACTGGGGTGTGAACGCTAATGCAATTGGACTCATTAAGAATCCTGATAACCCAAATGAATACATGGCTACTGGTGTTCCAATGGCTGCTGCCACAGAATTTAAAATCCATAACGGCACTTCCTTCTATAATGTTAGTTTAAATGGTGCTTCAGCTACTGGTGTTTCTGGCGGTGGCAGTAGCAACTTCCTCATTAGTACTGCAGGAAACTATGACTTCTATTATAACCATACGAATTGGACGCTTTACATTGGTCGTGCGGCATAAGTAAAAATCCCACATCAAACAAAAAACCACAGGAATTGCCTGTGGTTTTTCTTTTTAATCAAACTTATTTCTTAATCTTAGGATACTTATATTTTAAGGCTGCATGTGCTGCCGCTAGTCTTGCAACTGGGACCCGATACGGGGAGCATGAAACATAGTTTAATCCAATACGGTGACAGAATTTAACTGAAGCAGGATCGCCTCCATGTTCACCACAGATACCACATTTTAAGTTAGGTCTTTCCTTGCGACCTAGTTTCACTGCCATATCCATTAATTTCCCAACTCCATTTTGATCAACAGTCTTGAAGGGGTCATACTCAAAGATTTTGCTTTCATAGTAAGCATCAAGGAATTTACCAGCATCATCACGACTGAAGCCAAAGGTCATTTGTGTTAGGTCATTAGTTCCAAAGCTGAAGAACTCTGCTTCTTTCGCAATTTCGTCAGCCAATAAGGCGGCTCGAGGAATTTCAATCATCGTTCCAATTTGATAATCTAAAGTAGCGTTTTGTTCCTTAAGGATAGTTTTGATAGTATTAACTACAACATCCTTCACATACTTAAGTTCCTTAACTTCACCGACTAACGGAATCATGATTTCTGGAACTACTTTTTGGGTAGCAGTCTTATTCACATTTATTGCTGCTTCAATAACAGCACGAGTTTGCATCGCGGCAATTTCAGGATAAGTAACTGATAATCTTACACCACGGTGTCCCATCATCGGATTTAATTCATGTAATCCATCAATTGTTGCTTTTAAATCTTCATAGGTTAAACCCATTTCACGGGCTAATGTTTTAATACTCTCAACATCGTGAGGAACAAATTCATGGAGTGGGGGGTCAAGATAACGGATTGTTACGGGGTTACCCTTCATCTCTTTATATAAGGCTTCGAAATCACCTCTTTGCATTGGAAGGAGTTCCGCAAGAGCGGCCTCTCTTTCAACCTTAGTTTTTGAGACAATCATCTTGCGAATCGCTTTAATACGATCGCCTTCAAAGAACATATGCTCTGTTCTTACAAGACCAATACCTTCAGCTCCAAATTCATAAGCTCGTTTTGCATCTCTTGGGGTATCAGCATTCGCGCGAACTTTTAACACGCGATACTTGTCGGCCCAGGTCATGATTTTCTTAAAATCGCCACCGATTTTAGCAGGTACAGTTTTGATTTCTTCACCATAGATTAAACCAGTTGTTCCATCAAGTGATAAGAAATCGCCTTCCTTAAAGATGCGGTCACCAATCTTAACAATTCCTTTTTCTTCACTAACATGGCAATCTTTCGCACCACAGACACAGCAAGTACCAAGTTGTCTTGCTACGACTGCAGCATGTGAAGTTCGTCCTCCAGTAGAGGTTAAGATTCCTGAGGCAACAATCATGCCTTCAATGTCTTCTGGTGAGGTTTCTTCACGAACTAAGATTACGTTATAGTTTTTATTCTTTAAAACCTTAGCGCGTTCTGCGGTAAAGACGATATGTCCGGTCGCAGCTCCTGGAGAGGCATTAAGACCTGACGCTAGTGGTGTGGCCGCCTTAAGGGCCTTAGGATCGAAAGCAGGGTGTAATAACTGATCGACTTGGGAGGGTTCAACTTTAAGAATTGCTTCTTTCTTTGTTAAACGGCCTTCTTTATATAAATCAGCCGCAATTTTAACAGCAGCAGCAGCAGTTCTTTTGCCGTTTCTAGTTTGCAACATATAGAGTTTACCCTCTTCGATGGTAAATTCCATGTCCTGCATATCGCGGTAGTGGCTTTCTAACTTTTGAGTAATCTCAACAAATTGCTTGTAAACGGCGGGATTTTGTTGCTCTAATTGCGCAATCTTGTTGGGGGTACGGATACCCGCAACAACGTCCTCGCCTTGCGCGTTCATAAGGTACTCGCCGTAAAGAATCTTTTCGCCCGTCGCGGGGTTGCGGGTAAACGCAACGCCCGTACCGGACGTGTCGCCCTTGTTGCCGAAAACCATCGACTGAATATTAACGGCTGTTCCCCAATCGCCGGGAATGTCGTTCATTTTGCGGTAATAAATAGCGCGGGGGTTGTCCCAAGAACGGAAAACGGCCTTTGTCGCCTCTATCATTTGAACCTTTGCGTCCTGGGGGAAATCCACGCCTTGGTTCTTTTTGTAATTTTCTTTAAACATTTTAACCAATTCTTTCAATTGGTCGGCGGTTAAGTCCTGATCGGATTTGGCGTTGCACTTTTCTTTAAAGTCATGCAAAATCTTTTCATAAACTTCCTTCTTTTGTTCCATAACGACGTCGCTGAACATTTGAATAAAGCGGCGGTATGAATCGTAAGCAAAACGGGCGTTGTCCGTCTTTTTAGCAAGGCCTTCGACGGACTTGTCGTTTAAACCCAAGTTTAAAATGGTGTCCATCATGCCGGGCATCGACGCGCGGGAGCCGGAGCGAACCGAAACCAAAAGGGGATCCGCCTCGTCACCGAGTTTTTTGCCCATTTTAGCCTCTAATTTAGCCAAATTTTCAAAAATTTGCTTTTCGATTTCGGCGTTAATCTTTTCGCCGTCATTATAATACTGAGTGCAAGCCTCGGTAGAAACCGTAAATCCGGGAGGAACGGGCATCCCCAACCTTGTCATGCCCGCAAGGTTCGCGCCCTTACCGCCAAGCAGTTCTCTTTGGGACTCGTTGCCCTCTTCAAACATATAAACGTACTTCTTTGCCATTTTGTTACTGTTTTCTCCTTGTATAAAAAATATTTGATTATTGTGACCTTAGCGAGTATAACACACCTTCTACACTTCGGGCAACCGTTTTAAAGCAATGCGCCGAAACTTTTTCCCGAGGTGAGAATGTTGAAATCCGTACTAAAACCTATGTAAAAAACGAACACTTCCTTTACGGCTCGTATCCCCATATAACGGGACGGGATGAAAAATTCCAATCCGAACTCCATTCGGACGGCTTGGATTCGGCTTCGGCGTATATCGTTAAATTATCGCAACCTTCGAATGCATAACTACTCATAATTTCAACAGTGTCGGGGATGATTATACTTTCTAAACTACTGCAACCGTTGAATGCCTCATCGCCTATGCTTGTTACGCT
>JAISVG010000020.1 GCA_031271635.1 Erysipelotrichaceae bacterium | reverse complement strand
AAACCGGTAATTAACATAAAAGGAATCGCCGCGATTGAAGCAATAAAGGTGACCGAAAGCTTTGGATCTCCTTTTAAAGCAACTACTCCTTCGCTGACGGTTCCAAATAAGGAATCAAGGAACGAAAGGGTAATATCTCCTTCGCTTGAAGGAATATTTATTTTACCTGCAACAATCACTAGAATAACCCCGAGAATGGCCAAGATTGTTGATAAAATAATAAATAATTTTCTCATAAGTTAATCATAACATAATAATAATATTTATATTATAATTACTAGTGGTAATGAAGCGAAACAAAGAGACCTGGCAAACTTGTAGTACCTATACATATCAAAAAAGACGTGGTTACCTATTTGTAAAACGCCTCTGTGATATCGTTTTTTCTTTCTTGTTTATTATTTGTTTTTGCTGGTTATTTCTAATCTTCATCATTCTTTCCTTATTGCTTCAAGGACCACGAGTTTTTTATTGTCAAGAAAGGTATGGAAAAAACGGAGTTGTTTTTAAAGTTATTAAGTTCCGCACCATGAAGAATTCTCATCTTTCTCCTAAAGAATCACTAAGCAAAGATGAATATGCTGAGTATCTTAAAAATCAAAAACTTAAAAACGATCCACGAGTGACAAGACTCGGAAAATTCTACCGCAAATTCTCGATTGATGAACTACCACAAATCTTTAATGTCTTATTTGGTCAAATGTCTTTTGTGGGTCCAAGACCCTTCATCATGGATGAGTTAGAACAACATCCAGAACATCGTGACTTACTTTTAAAGGTTCGTCCGGGGTTAACCGGCTTTTGGGCTACTCACGGGAGAAGCGATGTTGATCCCTTAGGTCGCATCAAAATGGAACTATTTTATGTATCCCATGCATCCTTAGGTCTTGACATCAAAATCTTCTTTAAAACCTTTGTCGTCGCGTTTCGCGGAAAAGGAGCGCAATAAATATGTTGATTAAAGCCTACGCCAAGATTAATCTCTCGCTCAATGTTTTTCCTAAAGAACCAAATACTAACCTTCATCAAATTGACTCCATCTTTCTTCCAATTGATTTATTTGATGTCATTGATATTGATATTGCAATGCGAAACTATACTTTCGTTACCTGCGATGATCCAGATATGGAAATTATCGAGAATAATACCATTTCTCGCGCTATTAAACTAATGCGAGATAGATATGGTTTTAAAGAGCATTTTCATGTTGAAATTCATAAAGCGATCCCGGTTCGTGGTGGTTTAGGAGGCGGTTCATCTAATGCGGCGGCCGTCATTCTTTATCTTAATAAACTCTTAAATCTTAGAGCCACTAAAGAAGAGTTAATTGAAATTGCCAAGCAAGTTGGTAGTGATGTTACCTTTTTCTTAGATAATAAGCCAGCTAGAGTCACTGGTTTTGGAGAAAAAGTTTCACAACCAATTAAGCTCATCGATGACTACCATGTCCTACTGGTAAAACCACAACAAGGCTTATCCACCGCGGAAGTATATCAAGAAGCTGATAATCTTGGTTTAAAACAACTTGCCAATAATGATCTTTTAATCAAGGCTCTTGAAACTGGTGATAAAGAGTTAGTTCGCACCAGCATTTTTAATTCTTTACAAGAAGCGGCTATCAAATTAAGTCCCGAAATCCAGTCGATTATTGATTTACTAAAGCAAGAGGGTTTTCGGACTGTGATGATGTCGGGTTCAGGATCAACCGTCTTTGCGTTATTTCGAAACGAAAAGAAATGGTTATTCTCTTTAATGAATAAAATTCGAAAAATGGGTTGTTTTGTGAAAATTGTGGAGGTTAAAAAATAAGATGATGAACGCTATTGTTTTAGCGGCTGGGAAGGGGAGCCGCTTTAAAAGTCAAGATCCTTTATTCAATAAATGTCTCGTGCCAATTCTTGATGAACCAGCACTTAGCTATTTAGTTACAGCATTGTTTAATGCTAAAGTTGAAAAAAGATTTATTGTTGTATCCGAAGACTCGCCAATTAAAAAGACTTTTGAAAATGAAAATTTTGTAATTCAAAAAGAAGCCTTAGGAACTGGTCATGCCGTCCAGCAATGTCTTGCTGTACTAGAAAAAAGCGGGAAAACTCTCATTCTTCCTGGAGACTGTCCAACTATCACCAGTCAAGTGATTACTAATCTCATCCAAGAGCACGATAAATACGGAAGCGATATTACCTTCTTAACCATGAAGATTAATCCTGATTCTAAGTATGGAAAAATCGTACTTGATAAAGATGGAAGAGTGGCAAAAATCGTTGAAAAAAAGGATGCCACTGCAAAAGAAAAGCGCATTGATATTGGAAACTCTGGAGTTTATTTAATCAATAACGAGTTACTTTTTAAATACATTCCACTGATTAGTAATGATAATTTACAAAAAGAATACTATTTAACAGATATTATTTTGCTAGCTATTAATGATAAAAAAGTCGTTCGCACTCATGAAGTAGCTCCAGAATATGTCATGGCTTTTAATGACCGGATTGAACTTGAAGTCGTAAGACAAATCATTTCGCGTCGGATTAACGAAGAATGGATGCTAAAAGGGGTGACAATCGAAAACCCCGAAGATGTCATCATCGGACCACATGTTGTTCTTCTTCCAGATACGAAACTAACTGGAGGCGTCAAAATTCTTGGAACCTCAAGAATCGGCATGAATAATGCGATTACTGGTGCTAGCTATCTTAAGAACGCCAGTGTTGGTAATGACAATAAAATTGAATCCTCAAATATTAATGACACCACCATTGGTGATAAAAACCAGATTGGTCCTTTTGCAAGGCTCCGCGGAAAAACAAAGATTCATGAAAACTGCCGTATTGGTAAATTTGTGGAATTCAAAAATGTCGTCTTCCGTTCTGAATCAAAGTGTGCTCATCTTACATATCTAGGAGATGCGGATGTTGGAAAAGACGTTAATATTGGTTGTGGCGTGGTCACCGCTAATTATGACCGGGTGAACAAGTGGCGTACCACCATTGGAGATCGCGCTTTCATTGGTTCTAATAGTGTGATTATTGCTCCTGTAACCATTGAAACTAATGGCTTTATTGCGGCCGGTTCCACCATCACCACTAATGTGAAAGAAAACGATATGGCAATTGCAAGAAGTGCACAGATCAATTACGAAAATTATTCTAATGTCCTTATGGAACGTGCCCTTAAAAAAGCGAAGAAATAAAGTTTAAGTTACTGTTTTAATGTTAATAACACACAGTTTTCAACATGATATGTCCGAGGAAATAAATCTACTGGGATAATCTGCTTAATTTCATATTGTGCTACAAAATCCTTTAAATCACGCGCCAAAGTAGCGGGGTCACAAGATACATAAACGATTCTTTTCGGTTTTAGTTTTAAAGCAGCTTTAATAAAAGCTTGTGTGGTCCCTTTACGTGGCGGATCAAGAACAATTACATCGAGTTTTGCGGGTGTATTTGCTAATTGTTCAAGATATCTTGTCGCATCATCTTGAATAATCGTAACATTTTTAAGATTGTTTATTCTTAACGATTCCTTCGCGCCTTGAACTGCTGCTTCATTATTCTCGACTGAGATAACTTGGCGGGCATATGGTGAAAGAGCCATTCCAATAGTCCCAAGCCCCGAATATGCATCAAGAACTATTTCATCGCCCTGAAGTTTTAAGAGTTCCTTAATCTTCATGTATAAAAGTTCCGTTTGGGCAAGATTAATCTGAAAGAAAGAAGCGGGGTAAATCTTAAAAACGAGGCCAGAGAGCTTTTCCTTAATAAAACCACTTCCGAAAAGAATTCGTTCTTTAGTTCCCAAAATGACATTAGTAGTACGAACATTAATGTTTTGAATGATCGTAGTCACCTCTGGGAGTTGTTTCATTAGAGCTTTAATAAAGGTGTTACGCCCTGGAAATTCGTCAATTGCCGTGACAAGGACCAGCATGATTTCTTTAAAATTCTCAGAGGTGCGAACCAATAAATGGCGAAAGATTCCGGTTTTTTGATCTTCATCATAGGCAGGGTACCGAAATTCATTAATAATACTAACAGTCTTTTTAATCACCTCATTAGCGGCCTTATTCTCAATAAAACATTCTTCAAAAGTCACTAAGGAATGTGAAAACTCACGGTAAAAACCATATGTAACTTTTCCTTTAATATTCTGTAGCGGTACTTGGATTTTATTGCGGTAGTGTAGTAGATTCTGACAAGGGACAATAGCAGCAACATCTTTTTTTATGTTTCCAATCCGGATTAAATCTTCTTGAACCTTGTCCTGCTTAAATTTTAGTTCGCTCTCATATGCTAAGGCTTGAAACACGCAGCCACCACAGGCGGTACCAACCTTACAATGTGGGACAATTCTTTGCGGCGATAAAGTTAATAGTTTAATGATCTTTCCATAACAAACATCTTTACCTTGATAAGTAATTTCAATTTCTGCCACCTCATTAAGAAAGAGGCCTTTAACAAAAACAATTAAACCTTGCTCCTTAATGATTCCTTTTCCTTCAGAGGAATATCCAAGACACTTTCCTACTAGTCTCATATCAATTAATTTTATCACAAGTCAAAAATAAGATTATAATTATAGAGATATGAAGAAAGTAAACTTATTAATAGCGACTTTCGCGTTGCTATCCCTCATTGCCGTTAAAGGAAACCCTCAGCCGCTTGAAACCGTTGCGGAAACTAGTCCGGTATCCTATGCTTATACTGGTACTTATTACGGGGACATTAATTTTAGTGATGGTCTTGACGCGAGCGAAAAAAGCGCGCTTCTTGCCCTTATTTCGCTAGACGATCCAAACTCGTATAGTAGTGGTTTTTGGACTTCATGCGAAGAAAGCGCTGAAGATCCAAATAATCCCTCCAATGTCATTCTCATCTACAACAGCGTTAGTGTGTCAAAAACTAATCATTCCCTTTGGAACAAGGAACATGTCTGGCCCCAATCAAAAATGAATGATACCATTGGTGGAGATCTCCATAATCTTTTCCCATGTAATCCCTCAATCAACTCGTCACGTAGCAATAGATCTTACATTCAAGGATCAGGCGATTATACTACTGTTGGCTCCAATAATTTTTTTCCTGGCGATGAATGGCGCGGCGAAGTCGCAAGAACTTGTATGTATATGGCATTCCGTTATAACATGACTCTTGGTAATGTTATTCCGACCGCCCTTGCACTTGAATGGAATGAAATTGACCCTGTTAGTGAATGGGAACTAAGAAAAAACGACATCATCTATACTAAATTCTCTAGCCGTCAAAATAACCGTAATCCCTTTATTGATCATCCTGAAATTGCGGCTGATATTTTCGGTAGTAATACCACTGTTCCAAATCCAACCGCCCTTACAATCTCTGGAAGTGATCTCGTTTCCGTTAATGGAACAACCAAACTCAGTGTTACTTCCACCCCGGCCAACGCCAATAAATCCGTTACTTGGACCTCAAGCAATAACAGTGTTGCTACTGTTAGTACAACTGGCGTAGTAACTGGTGTTACCGAAGGTCAAGTTACCATTACGGCGACTTCTACTGTTGCCACTAATGTCTCTGCCACAATCTCTATTAAAGTTGGTACCCCAGTTGTTCCCACTGATAAGACTCATTTAAAAGTTGATAGTTTCCCCGCTTTATCCTTTGCCTTTGGAACTACTTTTAATAGCAATGGTCTAGTGGCTTCTGTCGTCGATAAGAACGAGAGTATCCTCGCCGCGAACGTTAACCCTTTGGTAATAATTAAACCAGCAAGCACTTTTTCTCTTGGTTATCAAGCAGTCTTTTTTAGTTATATGTATGGAGACGAAGAGGTTCTTGGTAGTTATCAAGTCTTTGTCACGACATATCAGGCCGACCCTAATAACTTTACCACAGAACAAATCTCTGATGCTTTTGTAAAACTACTCGCCGCTAACGACTTAACGATTACCGAAAACTATACCATGGTGATGGCAGAATATAGCAATCTGCCTGAAGATGCCAAGAAGCATATTTCTGATAATCAAGATGGCAAATATAAAGAAGATATGGCTGCTTATCAGACACTCGTAAATGAGGCAACAATCACTCCCTTCATGAATCTATCTTATGTAAATAATACTTTAATTATCATTCTTTCAATCGTTGGTGCTGTCATCGTTGTTGGGGCAGTCTTAGTAACCTTATTCACAATACGCAAGCGTAAGAAGGCTGTCTAATCTATATTTAAAATATGAATAGTCGCTTCGTGCGACTATTTTTATTTATCTTGTTGCTTTAAAGTAAAATCAATGAATTCCAAAACTTTGCTTAATGAAACGTCCTTATAAAAGAAGAATTCATCACCCAAATCATCAGAAACAGTCTTGTGATATCGTCCGTGCATTAAAAGTGGATATTGGGTGTTTATTGCTTCAAGATTATGTACATAATGATGAAGGTCGCGACGACACGCTGAGGCAGCGTAGAACTTTGGATGATCTAATACTTCACGATTTTCGCCGTAAACCAAAAGGTCGGCATAGATTTCATAAAATGAAACCGAGGCCGCATAGTTCATTAAGTCTGGGGTGTTGCCACCTGGTAGACGCATATTGACTTCAATTGCGACATACTCACCCTTCTTTCCTAACCCAGGATGATCTTGATTTAAAACAAAAAACTCAATATGGAAGAAACGATTCTTAATTCCAAAACTCTTAACCGCAAGACGTCCTATGTTATGGAACGTTTCATCCATAAATGGGTTAGCATAGTAAGCATCATCTAACTGCTTTAAAACTAAGTCGGCATTACTGACTAAAAAAACATCTTGGACCGCGAGAACAACACGAGAATCAACATCCGCGACCCCATCAAAGGAAACAATCTGACCATCAATATATTCTTCCATTAAATACTCATCAAGCGGCTTTAAATGATGTTCTAAAAAACTATCAACTTCAATTTCGTCTTTAATGGCAAAAGAGTCAGAAGCACCAACACCAATAATAGGCTTTACAAAAACCGGATAACCAACTTCATTAACAAAATTAAGAATCATCAGCTTATTGCTGGGGATAATATATCGTGGCGTTTTGATTCCAGCCTGCTTAAAATAGTGTTTCATCAAAATCTTTGATTTCACTTTATCGTTCTCTTCGCCTTGAAATCCGGTACCAATTTGAAACTCACTTCTTAAAGCAGCTTCTAGTTGCAACCAGTGTTCGTTATGTGATTCAATATAATCAATCGGGCCATAATTAGTCTTATAAAACTCGACTCCTTGACATACCGCCTGATAATCATTTAAATCTGCATAATAATAGTGATTAATTGAATTAATGAGTCTTGCACAAAAGGATTCATAGGGAGCATCCGAAATGACTAAAATCTTAACTCCTCTTCGCTTTAAAGCTTCCGTAATTTTATAGTATCTTTCAGGAAAGTTTGGCGAGATGAAGATGTAATTCATAGTTGCTATTTAATAATTTCTTTGATTCTTTCTACTTCTTTTGTAACATCAAGACGCGGCAGTAGCGGAGTTGGTCCAACAATTTTACCTTGATTAAGAACTCCAAACTGTGAAAGCTTTGCGTAATCTCTAATAGTAGCATCCACTCCAAGTTGATCTAGTGCCGCAGCGTGTGTTGTTACTAGAACTGGGGATAAAAGCATTGTAGCGACATAAATTACATGTGCTAAATGGGCCATGACACTTTTTAAAGCTTCGTGACGTTGCTCTTTAGCAAGAATCCAGGGAGTAGTAAGTTCAATATACTTATTTGCCATATCTACTAATTCAAGAATCACTCCTAAAGCTTCGGTAATTTTTAATTCTTCCATTAAAGAATCAACTTCCTTAATCACATCAAGGCACCTTTTTTCAAGTGAAGCGTCTTCTTTATTAACACCAGAAACAAAATCTGGAATGATGCCATCATAGTATTTATTAATCATTGAAAGAGTGCGGTTTACTAAATTTCCATAATTATTAACTAAATCAGCATTAGTTCTTTCAATGAATTGTTCGGGGGTAAAAACACCATCTTCGCCAAACTTAATTTCTCTTGCGCAGTAGTATCTTAAAACATCGGCTCCATAGAGGTTGATTAAACCAAAGGGATCAATAGTGTTTCCTTTAGACTTCGACATTTTCCCATCTTTGGTCATGATTAAACCATGAACAAAAAGACGATTTGGTACTTTTAGTCCTAAAGCCATTAAAATCATCGGCCAATATATCGCATGAAATCTTGTAATGTCAGCTCCTAAAAGGTGCACGACTTCACCTTGTTCCCAGAACTTGATAAACTTTTGATCATCAATTGAATCATAACCAAGCGCACTGATATAGTTTGCTAGTGCGTCAATCCACACATACATCACATGCTGCGGATTTTCAAGAATTGGTACTCCCCAAGTAAAGGAAGTGCGACTTACGCTTAAGTCATTTAATCCTTGGTTAATAAAAGTATTAAACATTTCGTTTTTGCGGTTAATTGGTAATAAGAAGTCAGGGTGTTTTTCAAAATGAGCTTTAAGTTGCTCGAGATATTTATTAGTACGAAAGAAATATGTTTCTTCCTTAGCGGTAATTACTGGTCTGCCACATTCAGGGCAAATTCTTGCCTCACCAACTTGGGTATTCGTCCAAAATGATTCGCACGGAACGCAGTACCATCCTTCGTAATGACCTAAATAGATATCATCATTCTTTAATAATTTTGAGAAGATTGATTGGGCTACTTTCATATGTCTTGTTTCGGTCGTACGAATGAAGTCATCATTAGAAATACTGAGGGTTTTCCATAGTTTTTTAAAATTAACTGCGATTTCATCAACAAATTCCTGCGGCGTCTTATGAGCTTGTTTGGCTTTTTCGAAGATCTTTAGTCCGTGCTCATCAGTTCCTGTTAAAAAATAAGTATCGTCTTTTTTTAAACGGTGATAGCGCGCTAGAATATCAGCCATAATGGTACAATAAGCGGTTCCAAGATGAGGATTAGCATTCGGGAAATATATTGGAGTTGTTACATAAAAATTCTTCATATTATTATTATATCGCCAAAGGTTCGTGATTTTCTAAAATGCTCGTAGATAATAATTGAGAATAAGGAGAAAAACTCTATGAATACTTGTTAACATTTATCTTTTTGTCATAAACTCCTTCGGATTTAAACCCATATTCTTCTAGATAATAAATTCCATCTCCCTCAAGAGTAGCGGCCATCCGCACGGTTCCTTTTTTTGAAACAGGAATTCTTAAACCACTATTTAGTGCGAAAGCGCTAGAATATCCTTTAAAATTCAAAACTATGCCAGTTTTTTGTCTATTGACAATGCGAACCAACCACCTCCAAAATAAAGAACAAAATCACCTGAGCGGTTCGGAATAATAGACTCATCTTTATATAAATAAAGCACATTCTCGAAGCGATGGTCATTATAATAAAATCTAAAAATCATTACCGCATAAATTATTACTAAATATAATAACATTTTTGAAATATATTTCTGCTATTCTTATCTTGTTCATTGAAACAATCATATTTAGTACGTGTTCTCTTAGTTCTTCGCTAAAAACAATCTCAATCTCATCGTTTTTATAAGTAGTTGTCTCGGACCACTTGTCTTGTTGGTATGTTTTTCTATACTTACCAAACAATCTGTTATTCTTTAAAATCTCTTTTGTCCCATTTGATTTAAACATCCTATATTCCTCCGTTTCACTTATTTTCGAACTATAAGCCAATATACTCTTACGACGATTGTGTCTAATTTCGCACCATCATCCAGCTTTTAGAGCATTACCATTCCGAAGAAGTATTTCTCAGACATCTATACATCACAATTTTCTGGATCGGGTTAATTGCTAATTATCCAACTACTTTCCCTTTCTTAAACTTAACTACATAATGTTCTTCGTTCTTATCAATTCTTTTCATAATTCTATAGTATTCATAATTCTCAAACATGCAGTCGATTGTTATCTCGATTTTAATTCCGGAATCAAATACAATTGTTGTATCTTTTGCTCTGTTTATTAAGATTTTTTTCACAACAGCATTTTTTAATAGTTTTTTTATATTAACTAGATTCTTTTCTAATAAACTATTTTCGAAGGCTTGTCTATTCTCCGCTGCTTCTAAGCTTAGTCTAGTATAATCTGGAGCAAAATATTCATCACTTGCAGTTAATAAAATCGAACTATTCTTCGTTATTCTTAAAAAACAAAACACATGCAATGAATATTCATTTTCATTACCAAAGTTTATCACACACATATTAGTATCGAAAACAATATCTTTCGTCGGTT
The DNA here is from genome assembly GCA_031271635.1 of Erysipelotrichaceae bacterium. Classification (GTDB taxonomy): domain Bacteria; phylum Bacillota_I; class Bacilli_A; order RFN20; family CAG-826; genus JAISVG01. Next base: position 2,760 of record JAISVG010000020.1, on the reverse strand, counting down.
GATAAAAAATATCATTAAATTCTTTTCCAACTAATTCTAATGCAATTTCTTTGAATTTCTTTCTTTTCATAATTATTTCCCTCCTAAAGACCCAATAGTTCTTTTAAAATCTCCATAATGATTTTCTTTGAAAACCCTCTTTTTGATATTTCTCTATGTAATCGTTCTCTCAACCAATCATCAAAACCATATTTCTTTTGAAGATAATCAATAAACTTGTTTGCCTCGCGATTATTACCATTGGTTCTTTGGAATCTATTTGCACCATATGACATCGCCATTATGGCCACGCCTGCTAACGCAGCAGAAATTGTTCCCCAGGATACAGCAACAGTTGTTGTAGCAAAAGCTAATGTTCCTGCGGCTGTCATAGTCAAACTAGGAACTCCAATAGTAAACGCTGTGCTACCTAAGAAGGCTCCAATATAAGGCAAAGCATATCCTAATCCAACACCAAGAGCGAATCCTATTAACCCGCCTATCAGCCAGCCTGAAGCAAAACTTTCGCCATTCATTTCACTAATATTTCCACCAATAAATGATCCTGCGCCGACTCCAATTAATCCTAATCCCAGTATTTGACCGCCAGGAACGAACATTAGAGCGATTCCACCCATTATCATTAAACCAGAGAGTATATGCATCCAAAACTCAGGCGAGCATCCACTACTATCCGTATACATCACCGGATTCCCCCCACAATATGCATAGAGGTTAAGACCACCAATGGTTTTAGGATCAAGATAATTAAGATGATCTTTACTAATAAATCTTCCTATCTTAGGATCATAGTATCTACTTTGAAGATAATAAAGACTAGTTTCAACATCATAATAATAACCCCGATATCTAAAAGGATTAAGATCTCCTAATTGACTGACATCATAGTTAGTAATAGTGTGATTACCATAGGCATCATAGGTATATTTAGCTTTCAAAGAACCAGTGGTGTCATAGATTGCTACTACGTCACCTTGAATATTTCTTTGGTAGAAGTATTCACTATTATTATACTGAGAAATCTGTTACTTGTATTGTAGCTATTTCACTATTCAAAAAACTCTCTTCGCCCATTTCTATTATTGCTGGATGCCGTTGATAATAGTACATTTCAAAATACTCACTTATAAACTTTTCTAATGAGTGACAAAAAGATCATTCCACAGACTTTTTCTCCGCGATACATACTTTATTTTCTTTTTCATGCTGACGATTAATATTTTTTTAAGTAAACAACAATATGGTAATCGCAAATCACAAATCACTGTTGCTTGCTTAAATATAATTCGTTGGTCCTTTCATTCCTTTTTAATTGTATCTTATTCCAGACCCTCTGTGCAAAAAAGGTTTTATAATTTTTTGATATTCGTCATCAAACAAAGTTTATTGAATAAATACCATCTAAAAAGAGCGGTGGTTTATTTCCGTTCTCGGTAGAATTCTTTGCCCTGGTTATCAAATTTCTGTGTTCTAATGTTTAAAAATTCGATCGACGTTTAATAATTATCATCCACATATTCAGACGGCAAAATACTTTTTTATATGTTTTCAGCAACCCAAGTATCATCACTTGTGTTAGAACCCGTGGAAATAGTTTTTGTCTATTGTCCAATCGTCAATAATAAAACCGTCAGGGGGATATGTAGAATAATCTCGGTTTTCATTATATTTATACTTTCGTTTCTTTTTCATTTTTTCACACAATGCGATTGCCTCATTTTCAGTAGCCTTAGGAGTAAAATAATAGTGGTAATCAATTATATCGCCATTCTCTCGATAAATAGCAAATTCATGCTGAACAAAATAAATTTTTTTTAGGGATTCATTAAACTCAATTCTAAATTTTTCTATTTGGAAATATTCTTTGTTGGTTCCTTTGAATTCTAAGCATTCATCTATTGCGCCTAGCGTCTTCTTTTTTGAAGAAAAAAAGCCTACAGGAAATATTTCCTCAACATTTTCATTATCCTCATGATCATACCTATAAAAAATAACATATTTTAGAAAATATAAGTATTTAATCATAGGCACGTTTCCTCCCTTTCCGAATTTATAATCCCAAAATTGCTCTAATAACTCTATCTATCCATTTTTTAACGGCATTATAGTCACGGGATCCCTTTTGCCAGTTACCTGGACCGAAAATACGATCAAGAATATCTTTTGTTGCTTTTGCTGAATCACCTGCTGCATTGCGTAATGCTTCAATAGCGTCTTCTTTATTAAGCCAACTTCTTGGAGAAGTATTCTTCCAAGGATCGCTTTTAGAGAACATTATCCCTAGTCCAGCTACTAATGCTCCAACTCCAATTAATTGAGCTCCAGTGGCTATTACTACGGTTCCAGCACCAACAGTTCCAACTCCAGCAAATGCTAATGTGCCTCCTCCTAGTGTTAATGAACTCGATAAAAATCCTCCGAGACTTGCAGCAAGATAGTTTCCACCTATTGCCCCTAGAATTCCGCCAATTACCCAACCGAGTAAATATGAGCCACCTAGTAATTTGCTTATTTCGCCTCCGATTAAAGAGCCAACTCCAAAACCAATTAACCCCAAGCCTAAGCCTTGAAGTCCTGGTATAAACATCGCAATTGCTCCGCCAATAATAGAAACTATACTAAACAATTGTGCCCAGAACTTTGTAGCATCATGTCCGTCTCTATCAACGTACATCACCGGATTCCCAGCGCAATATGCATAGAGGTTAAGACCACCAATGGTTTTAGGATCAAGATAATTAAGATGATCTTTACTAATGA
>JAISVG010000029.1 GCA_031271635.1 Erysipelotrichaceae bacterium | reverse complement strand
GAATAATTGGTTGTTGTCCGACCACATCATCGAATGTTTGAGGGCGGTACTTACGGTACAAAGCAATGTAACTCATATATTAGATTTTACTATAAAAAGACCCTCATTCTTGGTTTAATTGCATGAAGACTTGATTTTAAGTCGTAATTAGAGATTTAATAGTTTTTTTTTTAATAGTAAACTAAGACATATTTAGACAAAGTCTTAATTATTTTAGAATGCTTAATTTTAATATGATTGAGCATTTAAAGGCGGAAAATGCAGATTGAGAACAACTATTTTTAGACAAAGTCTTAATATTTTTGTTTGATGAGATTTCTATTGACAGGAGATGTCTCTTGTATTAAGATAGATATAGTTATTTTAAAGTAATAACGAGACTTAAAGGAGAAAATATGTATCGACAAACAACGCTTGCGAAACCGCTTGAAGTCAAACGTCAGTGGTATGTAATTGATGCGACGGATAAACCTTTAGGACGTCTTGCCTCGGAAGTGGCGATGGTCTTAATGGGAAAAAATAAACCATCATATACCCCGAATGTGGATTGTGGTGATTATGTCATTGTTTTAAATGCTCCTAAAGTTAAACTTACTGGTGATAAGGTTCACGGGAAGAAGTATTATTCCAACCGGGCCCAGATTACTGGAGGTTTAAGAACGAGGACTGCAGGAGAGATGGTGGCTAAATATCCAGTTGAATTAGTGACGAAATCAGTATGGGGAATGATCCCTAAAGGCAGATTAGGACGACAGATGATTAAAAAACTCTTTGTTTATGAAGGCGAAGCCCATAAACATGAAGCACAAAAACCCACTGAGTTAAAACTCAGATATTTAGGAGAATAAGATGGCAAAAGAAGTTAAATACTACGGTACCGGAAGAAGAAAGAGTTCGGTTGCAAGAGTCTACTTAACCCCAGGAAAAGGTGCGATTATTGTTAATGGAAAGAATGTTACTAGTTACATGCCTTATAAGACTCTAGTAATGGATTTAATGCAACCTTTAACTTTGACTAATAATCAGGATAACTTTGATGTTGAAGCCTTTGTGGTTGGCGGTGGTTTTACTGGTCAAGCCGGCGCGATTCGTCTTGGGATTGCACGAGCCTTACTTGAAGCCGGTGATACTAATCGCCCAGCTTTAAAAGTTGCCGGAATGCTAACGAGAAACGCGCGAGTTAAAGAACGTAAAAAATATGGTCTTAAAGCCGCACGACGAGCCCCACAATTTAGTAAAAGATAATTGCCTAGTGAGACATGATGAGAACCACCAACTGGTGGTTCTTTTTTTCATTTAAAGCACTATGATTTTTTTATTCTATCTGTTATACTTTTCTAGGGCCCATTTATTGGAGTATAAAATATGAAAAAAACTGAAGACTTTTTGAAACGCTTAAAAGAGAGCAAGAAGGATTGCGATCAAGACCTAGCCTTTTCGTTTCAATAGGTCAAACATCAATAAGTGTTTGTTAACATGATTGTTTAAGGTATTGCAATAAGTTTTATGATCATTGTTCACAAATCAGATAGTGTCGATAGTGGTATTGTACTTTTAGTTGAAAGACTAGCAGTGGAATACAGTAATTTGAAGATTACCACTTTTATTCTACAAGGTTAAGGCGGTGATTAAAGCCACTTTCTTTAAGAAAGAAACATCATTGATTTGCACCGTTTCGATGACTAAGGAATTGTTTTAAGACTATTGATTAGAGATTTTTTTGCTATAATGTGTTTATGAAAAAAAGAGATTTTATATGAAAAGATTGGTGAGATTTCTAATTTTGCCAGCGTTGCTCTCGGCTTGTGCGTTTAGCGCGACATCCTGTGATAATAGTAGCGATGTTGATTTTATTGATGTATGGAGAGTTTCTTTTAATGTAGGTTTGGGTGGAAACTATCCATCATATCGCATCACTACCATCACGGATAATGTGCAAATAACTGCAACAGAATATGCAGAGCTAGATGTATATGAATATGGTATCTATCATTATAATATTGCTACTTTGTTTTTGGAACAACAGTACTATCGTGCTGATAAAACAGTTGCACATAATGTGCCTAAAGGAGCAACGATAAAATATGGCACATACATTTCTAATGATTATAACGGCGAACGAGAGACGACATATTACAGAGCGAAAGTTCAAAGCACAACTGATTATTTTGCTCAAGTGAAATTTGATGGTAATACTGCGACATTTAAGTATTATGACGATACTAAGAATGAATTAGTGGGCACATCCACTGATTGGACCGTGATAAAACAGAACGGAAAGATTACTCGAATCGAAAACAATCAATGTACAATAGATTATTTTCTGGAATAAGTATTTATTATAGAATGCTTCTGCCACTAATTATATGAATTGAATATGGGATTACCGCCCTCCTTCTTTTAATTACTTATCTCATTTTTGGCCATAAAGAAGATTTCTATTTATGGACGGCAATTAGTGAGTATCAGAGTGAAAGCATCGGAGTTTTGCTCTACTTAATTAGTTTTCTGAT
>JAISVG010000074.1 GCA_031271635.1 Erysipelotrichaceae bacterium | reverse complement strand
ATGATGGGAAACAATAGACCATTATTGATACGGCCGGGATTCGAAAAAGAGGCAAAATATATGAGTCCATTGATAAGTACGCGCTTCTAAGAGCAGAGACTGCAATTGCGAAAAGTGATCTTGTGCTTTTAGTGCTTGATGCGGCGATGGGGCTTCGGGAGCAAGATAAACATGTGGCACAATATGCGCTTGATGAAAAAAAAGCAATGGTCATTGTTGTTAACAAATGGGATCTGATTTCTAAGACCGAAAATGCGATGTCTGATTTTAAGAAAAACCTATATCTTCAAATGCCTTTTATGGAATTCGCACAAGTAGTCTTTGTTTCAGCACTTAAAAAGGACCGGATTAAAACAATTTTTACGGCGATTGATTTAGGTCTTAAAGCTTATGAAGATCGTCTTTCAACTTCTTTACTTAATGAATTAGTTCAAGATGCCGTTTTAAGAAACCCCCCCAGTCTTTTTAACGGAGGTGAATTAAAAATATATTTCGCCAATCAAGTTGACATTAAACCACCAACTTTTGTCTTTTTTTGCAATAATAGCAACTTTATTCACTTTTCTTACAAGCGTTATCTCATAAATTGTATTAGAAGAGTACAAAATTTTGATAAAACTCCTCTAGAATTGATTTTTCGGACGAGAAAATAATTTTTGCGATATAATGCAATCAAGGAGATTGTATGCACAAAAAAGATCTAGTTGAGAAAGTTTCTTCTAATCTTTCTACCACACAGAAAGAAACGGCTATGTATGTTGAGGCTATTATCGAAACGATTACCGCGTCTTTACTAAGAAGTGAAGATGTCGTCTTGAGTGGTTTTGGAACCCTTTCGATTATCAAAAAGAAAGCCCGAATTGCTCGAATTCCATCATCTGGCAAAGAGATTAAGATTCCTGCCAAGAAAGCGGTTAAGTTTAAAGCTTCAAAGAACTTAAAAGAAAAAATTAAGTAAATGTCGCTTTCGATTTTTAGAAAATTAGCAAGTTATCTTGCTGATTTTCGTTTTGAAGTCTACTTAGTTGGAGGTGCGATTAGAAAGCAGCTTCTTTTTGAAACGATTACTGACTATGATTTAGCAACTCCTAATGATGTTAGTGAGTTACAAGGTAAGGTTAGTAAGTTGAATCTTAGTTTCAAGAAATATGGCAGTGCGACTTTTGAATATGAAGGGATAAAGTTTCAAATTACAACTTTTCGTAAAGAAAGCGACTATCAAGATTTTCGGCATCCAAAAGAGATTATTTTCACAAAAAGCATGGAAGAAGACTCTTTTAGAAGAGATTTCACGATTAATGCTTTATATATGGATCAAGATGAAAGGATTTATGATTTTCATCATGGGATGAAGGATTTAAAGAAGCGTCTTTTAAGATTTATTGGTGACCCTGAAACAAGATGCAAAGAAGATCCTTTAAGAATTATTAGATTGTTGCGGTTTTCGATTGATGAAAGTTTAAGTATTGAAACTAATAGTTTCGATGCCGCTTTAAAAAACGCCTTCTTAATTTCTTATTTAAGGCAAGAAAAAATTAAGGAAGAATTTAAAAAGTTTCGAAAAATGCCGCCAAGTGATCATGTTTTATGGATAGAAATTACTAAATATTCATCTTTATAGGCATTATTACGATACAATTTACATATGGTGAAACATAATTTCTTCGACTATAAAAATATTCTTCTGAACTTTTATAAAGAACTAGATTTAAACGAAAATGATCTAGCGGTGATTTTAGTGTGTGAATCATTACTTACAAATGGAGAAACGTTGATTGATGCGGAAACTCTCTCAATTAAAATGACTTTATCAAATAAGGTAATTGATAATGTGCTTTCGAAATTAGTAGAAAAAGAATACTTAGAATATGTTTTTGTGGAAGGAAAACTTCGTGCTTCACTACGGAAACTATATAAACTACTGGAGCAAAAGGCCTATGATTTCTTAAATAGCTCCTCTTCATTTGATAAGATCGAAAACCAAGATCGTACTATTCTACAAGAAATGGCCATTCTTTTTAAAAGAGAATTATCGCCACTAGAACACACCAGAATTATTGACTGGCTTAGAAATGGTTATTTAAAAAATCAAATTCTTGAAGCTACAAATGAGGTCATTTCTAAGAATAGTCGCGTTAGTATCGCCGCTATTGATAAGATTCTTTTGAAAAAAGATCGAAATGAAAAAAAAGAAGCTATTGAGGATGATTTAGAAGACATTAAAGAAATATATAATTCAAAATGGTATGAGGAATAAGTTTACAAGATTTTATCGATTGCTTCAATGATTTTAATCCGCGGATTGATGCCTTGTTCGACCAGAATCCCGTTTTCAGCAATTTCAGAAAGCGGGATTGATTTACGATTGTAGTTTGTTTCATAAGTAATAATATAGCTTGAAGGAATGAGAAATATTTTATTTAGGGCTTTTAGTTCAATCAAGAAAAAAGATAACGCTTGTTGCTCTTCCATTTTTTTAAGATAGTCCATTTGATGAATTGAAACATTTGAAAGTGGGAAAGACGTTTTAAAAATGTGACTCTTTGCTTCAAAACAAACAAAGCGTTTTTTATAAATGCCACTATAATCAACGGTTGATTGTTTTTCAAAATAGGCCTCGACAATTCGTTGCCCATGAGAATAGTCAACTTTAACAATTTTAATTGGAGTGGGACGTTTAATAATGTAGGCGATGCCCTTTTCTTCATAATACTTTAGGGATATCGAAATCAAGTTTTCAAAATATACCCCCCGATTTGCAGAGGAAATTTGACTATTTACTTCATGATGAGTCTTTTGTTTAGCGCCGGAGGGATATTTAATCATCGAGATCCTTTAAAACAATTGCCTCAAATTCCTTTTTGCTAATTGAGCCATTTTGATATAGGGTAGTAATTATTTTGCTGACAACAGGGTTACTGTGTTTTTGGAGAAGTTTGATATATTCATTTTTGACAATAGTCTTATTTTTTAGAAACTGAATGAATAGCTCTCCTAATGCCTTAGCATCGGTTAAAGGATCATGAAGTGGATCACTTTCAACAATATTAAATATTTCAAGATATTTTTTTAGGGAATAGGGACCATTTTTATTGCGAATGTATCTTTTAAGAACGGCCTGGAAATCAAAGATTCTTTTTAGGATTCCCATTAAGTTAGGGAGTTCAAAGTCTTTATTGCTCTTAATGGTATCTTTAATGATTGCGGCATCGCTTTGTGAAAAAGCAACAAACCTCGTTTGGAAATATATCGGAGCAAAGATGGTTGCGATTTGATGGTCTAATTCTTGAATCGTGATTCCTTTTGCGTCAATGATATCTTCAGTAATTTTGGTTAGTTCGGTCACAATTTTCCCCACTTGGCCTTTCGCTTTAACATAAAAACGATACTCTTTTCCAGTTTTCACGAGGTCATAATTATTTCTGATTTCATAGATGATAATTCCCATCGCAATTATTTCATGGGTGTACTGCGTTGCTTCAAAGTCGATAAAGGCAAGATATTGAACTTGTTTTAGCATTGCTTTTAGTTTAACCATATATAAATAATAGACTAAAAACCTGATAGTTTTACAATCGAGAAAAGAAAACTTATAATATTATTATATGAGCAGTGATGAGATTAAACTAACGCCAACTCTAATTCTTCATAAAGAATTCAAGGTCAAGATCCATGGAGCCTATGATGCAAGAGAAGTTGATAGTTTTTTAGATATCATTAATTCTGATTATGAGGCTTTTTTTGACATTGTCGAAAACAAAAAACGCGACATTGCGGTTTTAAAACACCGCATTATCAGAATGGAGCTTGAGAATACAAAACTCCTTGAAGAAGTCATTTCATTAAGAAAAATAAAAAACGCGAACACTAGTAAAAATAATTTAGAATTGATTCAGGAAATCAATCGTCTCCAAGAAGAGAATAATCGCTTAAAACAAGAGTTAAGAAACGAAAAACGTTAAAGCCTTTATTTGATTAAGCAATTCCGCGAAATAGTGTTTTTTATGTGTGAATTTCCGTTATTTTAGCTATAATAATAGTGTCGTTCCGGATAACTGCTGATATAAGTCAGAGGAAAGTCCATACTCGCATTAACTGAGATGTTAATAGTGTTTGTGCAAGAGGAAAAAATAACTCTTGGCATAGCAATATGACGGCTCTAAATAACCTAAAAGCGATCATGGTTAGGAAGACTAAGGTGCCACAGAGACGAGTTTGTTAGAAATAGCAAAGTGAAACGCGGTAAACCCCACAAGCGAGAAACTCAAATTTTGGTAGGGGAAGTTAGTTAAGAGAAATGAATCTTGACTAGCAGGCTAATTGCCTAGATAAATAGTTATCGATTACAGAATATGGCTTATAGGAACGACTTAGGAGAAAACATGAATTTGCCAAATAAAATTACCATCACCAGAATAGTGATTATTTTTGTGATGTTACTGACGATAGGGATCATTGAACTAGTTCATTATTTTGTTCCTTCGTTTCTCATTACTAGCGTTGGTAATACCGACATCAATTGGCTCTATTTAATTCTTGCAATTTTCTTTGTGGTGGCTAGTATTACTGATTTTCTTGATGGTCATTTAGCAAGAAAATACAATCAAGTCACAAACTTAGGTAAATTTCTTGATCCAATCGCGGATAAGATTCTTGTTAATTCAATGTTAATCCTTCTTTTAATTGTTCCTGGAGTTATTGCAAGCCCCGAACGTCAAATGGTCCTTAATGTTTTTTGCGTCATTATTCTCGTGGCTCGCGATTTAGTGATTGACGGTATGAGATTAATGGCTGCGAAAAAGAATATTGTCGTCGCAGCGAATATGTTTGGTAAAGTGAAGACAGTTCTTCAAATGATTGCCATCATCTTCATTTTATTAAATGATTATCCTTTGAGACTAATTCCAAATTACGCCTCTCTTGGAGCGTTTCAAATTGGGTATATTGTCATGTATTTAGCCACAATTGCAAGTATTGTTTCTGCTGCTATTTATATCTATCAAAATCGTCAGGTATTTAAGGGTAATGATTAAGGAATTGGTGACAAGGTTAATCGAAGAACATTGGACTATCGCCGCGGCAGAATCATTTACGGGCGGCATGTTTTCAAGTGAACTAACCGCAGTAAGTGGTGTTTCTCAAGTTTTTAAAGGCAGCATTGTTGCTTATCAAAACGAGATTAAAGAAAGAATTCTAAAAGTTGAAACTTTAAATCGTTTCGGAGCAGTTTCAGAGGAAACGGCCTGCGCAATGGCAGAACATGTGCGCGAAGTCTTTCGTAGCGATATTGGAATCTCCTTTACTGGGAATGCGGGACCAGAGGCAATGGAAGAAAAACCGGTAGGTCTTGTTTATATCGCTGTTGCGATTTCTCACGCGGATACTGAATGTCTAACTCTTAAACTTCAAGGAACAAGAGAAGAGATTAGAAAAGTTGCAATTAAGGAAGCCATTTCTTACCTTTTGAATTTAATCTGTCTTGATGCGACGAAAGCATCTATTAATATATAGGAGAAAAGAATGAAAGAAAACAAAGATGAAGTTTTACTAGAAGTAATTAAAAGTATTGAAAAACAATATGGTAAGGGATCGATTATGAAACTTGGGGATCGCCCGAGGGTTGATATTGATGTCATTTCAAGTGGCTCAATGTTAATTAATGAGGCCTTAGGAGTTGGTGGATATCCCAAGGGAAGAATCGTTGAAATCTATGGTCCTGAATCAAGTGGAAAAACTACTTTAGCCCTTCATGCGATTGCAGAGTGTCAGAAGAAAGGCGGACGGGCCGCTTTTATTGATGCTGAACATGCGGTTGATCCAGTTTATGCTGAGGCTCTTGGAGTTGATACCTATGAATTAATTCTTTCCCAGCCAGATTCGGGAGAACAGGCTCTTGAAATTGTTGAACAACTAGCGTCGACTGGGGCGATTGATATTATTGTGGTTGATTCAGTAGC
>JAISVG010000101.1 GCA_031271635.1 Erysipelotrichaceae bacterium | reverse complement strand
TTAAACTTTTTGCTTAGTAGTCCTTATGTTATAATTTTGTTATGAAAACTTTACTTAAAAACGCTAAAATCCTGGTTATTGATAAGAACATTTCCGTTATTAATGGCTCAATTGTTATTGAAAACAATCGCATTACACATCTTGGAAAAGCGATTCCCAAGTTTAGATTTGACAAGATCATTAACTGTAAGCAGAATCTTTTGATGCCCGGCTTTAAAAATACTCACGCCCATACCCCGATGACATTCTTACGTGGTTATGCCACTAGTGGCCAACTTCAAGAATGGCTCTTTGAGACAGTATTCCCGGCAGAAGACATTTTAATTGAGCAATCCGAAGATATTGAGATCCTCACAAAACTGGGAATTCTTGAATACTTAAAATCTGGAATTACGCTGGCTTTTGACATGTACTATGCTCCTAAATACATTGCAAAAGCTGCTAAAGAATTAGGTTTTAGAAGTGTGATTCTTGGAACAATCCAGGGAGAACGACAGAGTCCTGAAGAAGTGAAAGCCGACTTTGATGAGTTTAACAACTATGATTCATTAGTTAGTTATAAACTAGGTTTTCATGCTGAATATACTTGTGGCCCTGATATTTTAGTTCCCTTAAGCAAGGTCGTAAATGAACTAAAAACACCAGTGTTCACCCATTTATCAGAAACCGAACACGAAACAAACGACTGCTTAAAAAGAGAAGGAAAGCGTCCTCCGAAGCATCTAATTGATCTTGGTTTATTTAATTATGGTGGTGGGGGCTTCCACTGTGTCACCTTTAATGATGAAGACATGGCCTTATTTAAAAAACATCAACTTTCGATGATTACTTGTCCTGGCTCAAATAGTAAGCTTGCAAGTGGTACACCGAATTTAAGAAAGGCTCTCGATCTTGGTATCAATGTTTCTTTAGGGACTGATGGTCCTGCTAGTAACGATGCGCTTGATTTCTTTTATGAAATGCGTCTTTTAAGCGTGGTCCAAAATCTAAGGGCTAAAACTCCAAACACTTTGTCTCATGAAGAGATTCTTCGTATTGCTACTATTAATGGAGCAAGAACACTTAATATGAATGATCTTAGTGATTTATCAGTTGGAAAAATCGCTGATATCATCATGATTGATCTCCATGCTCCTAATATGCTCCCATTAAATAATATCCCATATCAAATTGTCTATGCGGCATCAAAAGATAACATCCTCATGACTATGATTGATGGTAAAATTCTTTATTATAAGAACAGGTTCAATGTGGGTGAAAATGTTAACCATATTTATAAAAAAGCACAACAAATTACTGATAAAATTAAGAAAAAACTAAAGAAAAACTAGATTTTTTTATTGATTCTATTTTTTGATAAATAGAAATCAAACGCTAATTATCAAATTATTTTAACGCAAAAGCGAACTGATGTTTTGATGTTCTTTTAGAGTAAAGAGGCTGGAAAACTCCTTGATATAATTATTAGATTCTTCTAATTAGGATAAATAAGTAGTTGATCCACCAATCGCTGTGGTAAAGGAGTTACTTGGATCATAAACATAAACGCGAAGATTAGTATCACTAATATTACCAGTTGATAAGCTTCCTCCAGTAACATTAATAACATTACCTGAAACTAAATCAATATACCGACCGTTAGGTAGGCCACGGAAGGAAGCACCACCACCTACTGAGACACAAGCAAGCGAGTCAATGCCACCGCTTGTATATCTTCTAATAAAGGCCGTTTCATTACCACTGGCATTATCTAAATTCATTTGCCCTCTTCTTAAAGCAGGCACCGCAAGACGAATTTGGTTTAATTTTTGAAGGTGCTTTGCTAAAGTGTGATTGAGAGTAGTTTGCATATTTCCACTTGAGGCTGAATAGGTTCCAAAGCCTGTTGTGGTAACGCTTCCTGAAAGGTGATCACCAAAATACGCTCGACCAGTTGTCGATAACGGAGCATCCCACTGATCAATTGGTTTTCCGCGTTGGAACTCGATTTCTGAACCATAATAAATACAAGGAATTCCTCTAAAGGTCCACATCAAATTCATGCGTTTTGCCCACTCCGCGGAGCCAAGATTGAAACGAACTCCTTCCATCGTGTTTGGTCCATAATCATGTGAATCAACATACATGACATTATAAGTGGCATCATTAAAGTATTTAGAATTATCTCTTCCGGCTCGGAAGGCATTTCCGACATCACGGAAAGCATGGTGCATTTGGAAATCAATCATGCCATTGCCGTTCCACATTGAATGGTCTGGGGTATGATAATTAAGGCCATTAAGCCAGGCGTTATTAGTAGTTGGTCTTGAGCCACGGTGGTCACCAAAATGCTTTTCTGTGGAACTAAAGTTGGTATCTTTATCACCCCAATTATAAGTTTTTGATTCTTTCCAAGTATAAAATGGGACTGAAACTGGCTCGACATCATGATTCCAAACATTTTCATCGCGACTTGCAACTTCACCGAAGGTAAAGAAATTATCATTACCAAGACGATGGGCATATTCTAAGATTCCCGGGAAATAGTATTTATTGAAAGTCAGTCGGGAAATATGTTTCATGGTATCAATTCTAAAAGCATCAACTCCCATTTTAATAAAG
>JAISVG010000104.1 GCA_031271635.1 Erysipelotrichaceae bacterium | reverse complement strand
TTCTGGAAGTACACTTGCGGTTACACTACCAGTCGCACCAATTTCTAGTTCTGTTGCTCCAACAGCGGATAAAGTAACGGAAGTAACTGGAACTTCGGCTGGAGCCGTGTAATATAACTTAATATTATCAGTTGCAAGTCTAAAGGGACTGCCTATGAAATTCATATAGGCATAAACTCTTACATGACTAGTTGCCTCAAACTCAACTTCAACAAGAGTAATCGAATTACGAGAAATGTTTTCTTGAACTAAAGTCATTAAATCTGCTGCCATCGTCCAGGTCGTACCATCTTCTGAAGTTTGAATTTCAAATTGTGATAGTTTTGAAAGATTGCTAATATCAGCCGGCCAGAATAAACTGAAATTAAAGCTAATGCCAGTTAATAACTCATCATCAGCGTTAATATCAATATAGGAAGCGCCCTGAGGATCCATTAATAGAGCTTGCTTTCCGTGTGGGAATTTATCAGTACCACCATTTGCAGCATCATTACTGGTAACTCTTGCAGTAGTAATTGTAAGTGGATGAGCATCCGTAACAGCATCATCATAACTAACAACATCATTTGTGACTCCATTAAAAGTTAAATCATGAACTATTCCTTCTAAAACTGGAGTTGGAATAGCACGAACTGTAATTGTCACTTCGTTTGATTTATGGCCATTATAGGTTTCACACCAAACTGTTGCGGTTCCTTCATTTACTGCTGTCACTTCACCAATTACACTTACTGTGACTACTGCTTCATCGCTTGAATACCAATCAAGCATCATCTGAAGCGAGTTATTAGCATCGACTGGGTCATAGGTGACAACCATTCTAACTCTTTCTTCACGATCAAGAATTCCATCTTCATCTTCGGGAAGGGCAATTGAAACGCCTTCAACATCAACATTAATCCACGGATCAGTACCAGACCATTCTGCATATGTCATGACATTATCAGCGTTTGGTTTGGGGGGGAAGGGAAGATTGTGAGTCGATGTTCCGAACATTGAAAATACAACGAACATGCCATCATCAGCGGAGGTTTCATCAAAGGCCATTATTCTTACGATATTACTGGTTACTGGATCGACAGAGATTAAAACACCCCAGAAAAGTCCGTTATTCCAAAAAGAAGAAAGCATCCCCGCGTTGAGAGTTGTAAGGGTTGCTTCATCACGAATAAAATATTCAATAATGCTTCCAGAATCATCAACCTCAATAGCGTCCAGTGCGACTGCTGATAATTCATCAATAGCAACATCGACACTAAAATAAGTGTTTTCAAGACCTAACGGAGAGTTCTTATAGCCTTCTTTAAGCCAAGCATCACCATAGCCATATTCGTCTTCAAAATACAAATGGCTTTCACCTTCATAATCATGGTAATAAAGCGGGTCTAATCCTGATTCAGGATGTGAGGCTACGGTATATCCATCAATGTTTTTAAGAACATAGTATTCTTCACCAGCCATGTAATCATAGATTGAGACTACATCCATCGTCACATTTGAAAAGTCGGTTTCTAAAGCATTTTCCCATAATTCGACTAAATCAATTTCTGGAGGTTGTTCACCTTGTTTAGGTTTAATTTCAAGAGAAATATCAGCACTTAGATTAGTATATCCTGATACTGAGGCTGTAATTTCAACTTCACCAACTGCCACCGCAGTCACAAGACCGCTTGTGCTAACTGTTGCCACTTCATCATTCGAACTATCAAAAAGTACGGTAACATTCTTGTGGTTTAGAGGAAGAACAGTCGTCGTAAGTTGTAGTGTTTCTTCAACTATTAGGCTCGTCTCGTGATTTGTAATCGCGATACTTGTCGGCTCAATTTCATCTGATCTACAACCAGTGAGAATTAATGCCACTAGAGGAATTCCAATCATTAATCTTCTTTTCATGTTTTTCTCCTTTAAAACAAAAAATATACTTTGTATTTTAGCAGAATACATGAGGTATTGCAAGAATTTCCGCTTTTGTTATTCGGATTTCCGACATTTTATCGCTTCATGAAATAGGAGAAAAAGAAGACTTTTTCCTCAATTATCGCCCGAAAAACTAATAAAAATGTCCAAAAAATCCTCATCTTTCAACTTTTTTATAAAGAGAAAAAAATCATTTTTAAGGTTTTAAGTTTCAATCAAGATATAATAAAAGAGGTAGGTAACCTCATGATTGAATTCTTCAAACACATTCTCATTGCGATTGTTCAGGGAATCACTGAAATTCTCCCGATTTCTTCCTCAGCACATATTTTTATTCTTGAAAAACTCCTTGACATGAATGAGTCGCTCTTGTTTTCGATTATGCTCCATTTTGGCTCCTTAGTTGCGGTCATTATCTATTTCCATAAAGAACTCTGGAAAATGATTAAATACTTTTTCCTCTTCCTCTTCAACAGAAATCGTGACGAAGAAGCTCGTCATTACTTTATGCTCGATATCTATTTAATCATTGCCACCATTCCCGCCGCGCTTCTAGGATATTTTCTTAATGATTTCATTGAAACAACCCTCCTTGGTCTATTGCCAATCGGGATTGCCTTATTAGTAACCGGTACAATGCTCATCATTATTTCGCGACTTAATGGATCAAAGAGTCTTAAAGAAATGAAATGGTATCATGCTTTAATAATTGGAGCGTTTCAAGGAGTGGGAATTGTTCCTGGAATCTCCCGTAGCGGCATCACTCTTTCAGGACTTAAAGTTAATAAATTTAATAATGCTGAAGCCGCGCATTTTGCCTTTCTCTTGTTCATTCCGGTGAGTCTTGGATCTTTTGTGTTAGAACTCATTAAACTCGGATCAGGAACTGTTGCCTTTGATAATTCGCTAATCGCTCCATATCTTGTCAGCATTCTTGTTGCAGGCGTTGTTACTTTCTTCGCTTTATATTTCTTGCTTAAAATCATTCGAAAAGGACGCTTATGGTATTTTAGTCCTTATTTATTCTTACTTGGCACAGTCGTTATTATCTGGAGTTGTTTCTAAGTCTTGTTTTGTGGATTATTATCTTTAACCAGTAGTTCAGGCGTCTTATTGCGCGCTAGTTTATGATCCTCAATTGAGGCGGTAATAATACTATTTGAAGCAATAGTAACATAGTTTCCGATGATGGTATCACCACCAAGAATCGAGGCTCCTGAATAAATAGTAACATTATTCTTAATTGTGGGATGGCGTTTTTTTCCTTTAAGTTTTTTACCATCGCGAAGACCAATAGCGCCTAAAGTAACTCCTTGGTAAATCTTCACAAAATTACCAATTTCGGCAGTTTCACCAATTACCACTCCCGTTCCATGATCAATAAAGAAACTCTTCCCAATATCCGCCCCAGGATGGATGTCAATCCCCGTGACCGAATGAGCGTGTTCCGCCATTATCCGTGGTAAAATAGGAATATTTTCTAAATATAGTTCATGTGTAAGACGGTAAACTAAAACCGCGTAGAATCCTGGATAAGCTAAAATAATTTCGATTCGTCCGTTGCTAGCAGGATCACCAGCTTCAATTGCCACGATGTCTTCTTCAAGAATTCGAAGCAGGCGCGGTAATTTTGCCATGAGACGTTTAATTTTTTCTTTAAGTGTATTCTTACTATAGGCCTGATCAATCATTTGATAGGCTTTTGATGCTTCTTGAAACAGCAAAAAAGCCATTTTTTCTTTAAAATCACGTTGTGGCACATCTAAGGAGACAATTTCTTCACCATAAATGTTGGGAAAAAGAATCTTCTTATATAAGGCAATAATCTCACGACACATTTTGATTGAAACGGGATCTTTTTTCATATTACTCTCCTAAACCCATGGTTTGATATTTACTCGCATCATCAGGAAAAATCACTAAAATATTTTTATTCGTTAGTTGATGTGCTTCAAGATATTTCATGGCTCCCGCTAGGGCGGCACCACTAGAAACACCAGCAGAGATTTTCTCACGCTTTAAAAGATCTTTTGCGGTCATAATCGCCGCATCATCGGTGACTGAAACAACTTCATCAACAACACTTAAATCTAAGATTTTCGGCACAAAACCAGCCCCAATTCCCTGAATCCGATGTGGCCCAGGAGGAAGACCTTCAAGGACGCGTGAATTATATGGTTCAACACCAACTAACAAAATATTCTTTTCCTTTCCTTTAAAATATTTTCCAATCCCAGTAATCGTTCCTCCAGTTCCAATACCCGCGACAACAATATCCACATTAGGAAGTTGGGCCTCAATTTCTGGAGCGGTGGTATGATAATGTGCAAGAGCGTTTTGAGGATTTTCAAACTGCATTGGAATAAAAACATTAGGCTTTATTCCCTGTAGTTCGTAGGCTCTTTTGATGGCACCAGACATGCCTTCATTAGCAGGAGTCAAATCTAAAAAGCCGCCTTCTTTCGTAATGAGATCGCGGCGTTCTTGACTCATTGACTCTGGCATTGTGATAATAATTGGTAGTCCTAGTTCCTTAGCCAAACGAGCAAGTGCAATCCCAGTATTGCCACTAGTTGGTTCAACAATGATGGTTTGATCATTAATAAGACCTTTTTCAATCGCATTTTTAAGCATAAAGTAGGCCGGACGATCTTTAACTGATCCTGTTAAATTTTGCATCTCTAGTTTTGCATAAAAACGATTATTGGTTCGTTCATCATAAAATGCTTTTAATTCAACAACCGCAGTATTGCCAATCTTTTTTTCAAGATCATCAAGATGTTTCATAAATTCATTATACACTGGAAGTGATCGATATATTTTGCATCAGGTAGAAATCAGGAAAAATCAAGAAAAAACCTGTCGTAGCATCCCTAAAAGATGCAGAAATCACTTTTTTTGCTATACTATAAACTATGGAAATTACCGCAAGAACAATAATTAGCTGGGACGAATACTTTATGGGGATGGCCTTTCTTTCCGCTTTAAGAAGTAAAGACCCTTCAACGCAAGTTGGTGCCTGCATCGTTGATGCTGATAATAAGGTAGTTTCTAATGGTTATAACGGGATGCCGCGACTATTAAATGAAGCCAAGCTCACTTGGAATAAGGGTAAAGACTTAGATAATAAGTACCTTTATGTCGTTCATGCCGAATTAAACGCCATTTTAAATTCACGGGCGGGAACAGACCTTCGTGGTTGCCGCATTTATGTCACCCTTTTCCCTTGTAATGAATGTGCGAAGGCCATCATTCAGGCTGGGATTAATGAAATTATTTATTATGAAGATAAATATGAAAGCATGGTTGAGACCAAGGCCGCGAAAAGACTCTTTGATCTTGCGGGGGTAAAATATCGTGCTTACAGCTTAAGGATTCCTCAAATATCATTCTAATATGAGTTTAATTGAAGTTAAGAATCTCGCGGTCGCTTTTAATGGCGAAACCATTATTGAAAACATTTCTTTTGTCATTAATTCAGGCGAGTATATTGCTTTGATCGGCGCGAATGGAAGCGGGAAATCAACTCTTGCCAAAGCCATTTCTGATCTTGAAGCCTATCAAGGTGAGATTTTCATTAACGATGGATTAATTACTAAACATAATGCTAATTTAATCAGGAATCAAGTCGGGATTGTCTTTCAAAATCCTGATAATCAGTTCGTTGGGGTTACGGTTGAAAATGATATTGCTTTTGGACTAGAAAACAAAAATACACCCCGTGACCAAATGATTAAGACCATTAATGATATTCTTACCGAACTCGGCATGAGCAGCCTTAAAGACAAGGAACCTCAGCACTTATCCGGAGGACAAAAACAGAAAGTGGCAATTGCCTCCATTCTTGTCATGAAACCTAATCTCATTATTTTTGATGAAGCAACTTCGATGCTTGATGAAAAAAGTAAAAATGAGATTCATGCGGCGATTAAAAGAATTCGTCAGCATCGTCCTGAACTATCGATCATCTTCATCACTCATAATCTTGAAGAATTAACTAGCGAAATAACTAGAGTTATCTACTTAGATAATAAGACTATCAAGTTTGATGGCACTAAAGATGAAGTGTATCAGCAACTGTTATTGCTTGAACCAAAGAAGGTTCGGATTCCGTTGCTTGATGAAATAAGACTAAGTCATCATCTGCAACATCAAGAAGCAGAAGGTCTAATTGAGGAACTATGGGAATCGCTTTAGACCATGTTTTTTTTACATATGGAAAAAGAAAACAGGCTTTTTTAGCTCTTGATGATTTATCACTCACCATTCCAATAGGGGTTACTACTGCTTTAATTGGTGCGACTGGAAGTGGTAAAACTACCCTGATTCAATTGCTTAATGGACTTTTTAAACCGAGTTCTGGAACCGTGGAGGTCCTCGATTATATCTTTACTAAAAAAGCTAAATATAAAAAACTTAGTCTTTTAAGAAGAAAGGTCGGTCTCTTATTCCAGTTTTCGGAAAACCAGCTCTTTGAAGATAGTATCATTAAAGATGTCATGTTTGGTCCTTTAAACTTTAAGTATAAAAAGGATGTCGCTCGAAAGATGGCCGAGGACGCTTTAAAAATCGTGGGACTTGATGAATCATACTATGATCGTTCCCCTTTTACCTTGTCAGGAGGTGAAAAAAGAAGAGTCGCTCTTGCCGGAGTTTTAGCTATTGAGCCGGAAATCATTATTCTTGATGAGCCAACTAGTTCCCTTGATTTAGAGGGACAAAAAATGATTCGCGAACTCCTTAGTACTTTTAAAAATCTTGGCAAAACCGTGATTGTTGTTACTCATGACTATAAATTAGTTCTCGCATCATGTGATGAGGTAATTAAACTACAACACGGAAAACTGGCTTTTCAATGTCGCAAAGACAAATTCTTTACCCTCCTTGATGAACAAGAATTACCAGACTACTATAAGCTAAAACGATTGCTCACAAAAAAGGAGATTAATCTTCCTTATCAAGAACTTTCAAGTAATGAAATTATTACCGTAATGAGGAAGGCCAAGCATGAATGATTTTGTTTTTGGACGTTTTCAAAAACGTGATACTTTTTTTCACCGTCTTGATCCTCGTCTCAAGCTTTTTACGATGATTACTCTCATTGTTTTGCTTTTTTTTAACTATCCGACCTGGCAAGAAACTTTTATTGGATTAGGTATTTTCGGTGGCATCTCTTTAATCGCAATTCTTATCAATCGCACCAGCTTCTTAGCACTTTTAAAAATGATTCTTCCTCTTTCATTTTTACTCATTTTCTTGCTTTTAATCAATGTTTTCTTTCCTACTAGTGGAACCACAATGCTGTGGTTCACGATTGGTGACCTTCCGATTTACCTTGATTCCATTTTTCAAACTTTGAAAGTTCTCCTCCGTCTTGTCATTATGTTATCCTTTACCCTTATTCTTACTGAATCAACGAGCTCGATTGATTTAACTCATGCCTTCGAGTGGTATTTAACTCCCTTAAAACTCATTAAATTTCCCGTGAGTGTCGTCGCGATGACAATGTCTATTGCCCTCCGTTTCATTCCCACTATTGGTGATGAAATTACGAGAATCATGAAAGCTCAAACTTCAAGAGGCGTTGACTTTAATCGTGGTGGTCTTTTAAAAAGATCTCGGGCCATTATTTCTTTAATTGTCCCTCTTTTCATTTCGGCTTTCGAACGAAGTGAAGAACTAGCGCTGGCAATGGAAGCTCGTGGTTATGACCCTTATGCCAAGCGAACCAGATACCAAATCATGAAGTTTACATGGCGTGATTTAGTAATGCTGCTTTTGATTCTTGGCTTTTTAACCCTGTTTATTCTCTACCGTATTTACTGGATGCTCCCAGTTGGTGCCTTTTTTACTATGTAAAATAATAGTCCTTTAGACGGAATATTGTTACATTTCCTAAAAGATTTGCTATATTTAGTACTAAGGAGACAAAATGAGATTTTTAAAAGGCTTAATGTCGGTTATCAACATCCTTGCCAATATTGTCCATATCATTATTAATGCGATTGAAGGAGCTTTACTAGTGGTGGTTGGCTTTACCATCTTACTTATTGGGGCAATTTCCCTCAGTCCTGAAGTTGCCGGCTTTGGTTGGCTTGCAATGTTTATGTGCTTTATTTTCTTTCTTGAAATCATTTTTAACATCGTTTTTGGGATAATTCTCTCAAAGAAACGTTCCGCCAATATCATCAGTATTATTGGGGGAGGAATGGTGCTTTTAGGAACCTTATTCCTCTATATTAATGCTCCAGTAGGAGAATCAGGAAGTGTTGAGAGTCTGGGAGCCTTAATTGCTATTATCCATCCTTTCTTCATTGTTCATATCATTTTATTTGTGATTTACGTTCTTAAATTACTTTTTAATCTAAGGAAAACTGTGGAAAACACTTGCCCTAACTGTGGAGTTAGGAATCGCCAATTAGCCACTAGGTGCAAGAATTGTGATCAAGAGTTATAAGGAGTCAAAATGAAAAAAGGGAAAGGCTTTTATTTATTCTCGGCAATTATCTCTTTCGTGATTGCTCTCGCGTTTTTAGCAATGGCAGCGGTTCTCTTCTATTTTGCGGTCGTGGTATATCAAGGGATGGCGGATGCAAGACCCGATACGGTAAATGACGGCGCTGATTTTCTTGCTGGGTTCTTTTTAACCCTCTTTATTGTAATTCCGATTGGAATCTTTGTTGCTGGCATCATTCTGCTTGTTTTAGCAATTATTCAAATCTCCGCTGGTGTCTATAAGGCAAAAATAACTTTTGGAAAACATCCGACGAAAAAACTTCACGGCATGATTCCTTTAATTGTTTTCGATTTTATTTTCTTAATTATTTTCATTATTATCTTCTTTGTGGGACGATCAGGAAACGATGAAATGACTACCGAACAAATTGAACAACTATTCACCGTTGGTCTTATCGGCCTCACAATCTTTGCACTGGCGGTGGTTTTTGATATTGTTGGTTATAGTTTGATTAAAAAGTCACTAGGCGACATTCAAAATGAAACTCCAAAAACGATTCAAGAATAATCACACCGCTTTTTGAAAAGCTTTTCTTTTATAATAATAACATGAGGTATCTTGCGACAGTTTCATATAATGGTACCAACTATTGTGGTTGGCAAAAACAACCCCAAGGTCTATCAGTCCAAATGGTAATTGAGGATGTTTTGTCGGGAATCATAAACCAAAGAACCGGTATTTATGCCTCCGGAAGAACCGATGCAGGCGTTCACGCGATTGGTCAGACCTTTCACTTTGATAGTAAAGAAATCGCTGATTTATCCCGCTTTACTTATTCGTTAAACCTCCTTCTTCCCTCAGATATTAAAATTGTAAGTATCAAAGCTGTTCCAGCCTCGTTTGACGCCCGAAAATCTGTGACCAAAAAGGAGTATCGCTACTTCTTAGTACCAAGAGCGAAAGATCCTTTTATCAAAAATATTGTCACCTTGTACGCTTATCCTTTCGATATAAAAATCATTAATGAGATACTCCATAAACTTCAAGGATTCCATAATTTCAAGGGTTTTACCAGCAAAAAAACTGATTTGTTTCATTTTAAACGCACCATCAATCTAGTTGAATTTTCTGAGGGTGAATACTTCGGGGCTACTGGCTTTTGTTTTCGTTTTATCGGTGATGGCTTTATGCGTTACCAGATCAGGATGATGGTAGGAACTATTTTAGCAATTGCAAGTGGTAAAGCCTCAGCGGCTTATCTTGATCAACTTTTAATGAGCGATAACAAAGAAGTAACGCGATACAATGCTGATCCAAACGGTCTATACTTATGGGAGGTTTCTTATGACTAAAGGACTAATTATTCTCAATGCTTTTACGCAATATCCCGAGCAACTACATACGGCAAGGCGTCTTCAAGCGACTTTTAGTAAGTATCAAGTTACGACCTCGATTATTACTAATGACCAGGTATTTATTTATCTTGATAATCAAGGAAAAACCGTTTGTCACCTTGATCAAGACTTAGACTTTATTGTGTACCTTGATAAGGACTACAATATTGGAAGATTACTAGAGCTTCACGGTTATCGCCTTTTTAATAACGCCGACAGCATTAGGATTTGTGATGATAAAATGCTCACTCATGTTACTCTTGCCAACCACGGTATTAAGATGCCGAAAACAATTTCATACCCGCTACGCTATAACGTTGGGGACGATAGTTTTTTTCATAAACGGGTTCAAGAAGAACTAAAGTTTCCTTTAATTATTAAAGAATGCTTTGGCTCCTTGTCGCTTGAAGTTTCGCTGATCAAGACTCTTGATGAATATCAAGTTGCAAGCACTAAACTAATGAATAAGCCGCACCTTTATCAAGAGTTCATTGCTAGTAGTTTTGGTCGTGACTTACGTCTCCACCTAATTAATAAAAAAGTGGTGGCTCATATGTATCGTACAGCCACCACCGCCGGAGAATTTCGGTCTAATATCGAAATTGGAGGCATTGGTTCCCAAATCAAGGTGCCTTTAGCATTTATTAAAATGGCGGAAAAAGCCGCACGAATTTTAAAACTTGATTACTGTGGGATGGATTTTTTATTCGACGCTAAAGGAGGTCCCGTGCTTTTAGAAGTTAATTCCAATGCCTATCTTGGCCCCATTGAAAAATTCTCAGAGGTTAATGTGGCTGACCTTTATGTGAAATTCATTTTAAAACAAATCGCGAAATAGTTCCTGTTATCCTTTTAAAAAGGGTATTCTCTTATTGCATCTAGCGTTCCAAATATCAATGATATTGTTCCTATTGTTTCTTCTTCGTTTTGTCGATCTTTGTCTGAACTTTTTTTAAGAAAAGGGTCCTAATCATCATCTGACTTAGATTTGCTTCTAGCCCGTCATCAGTGCTGTTTGGATAATAAAAGTAAGCATTATGCGATAATAAATCGATCGCACAGTAGTTGTATTCGCGCATATATACTAATGTATGTTCCTCCGTTTTAGTATTATTTAATCCGATAAAACTATAGAAGAAGTTTTTCTCCCTCTGATCCATTATTTGATATGGAAGGATAATGACGCAAGATATTGATGAGATATCCAAAGATAGTTTCTTTTCTAAGTATTCACTAAGATAGTTATCAAACTCTTGTAATCTGGTGTTCTCGACTACAAAATCATAAACGAGATCGTTCTTGAAAGGAAGAAAAAAAGTTTCTAAATGTCCAGAAATAAAGGTTATCTGGGGAAATAGTTTAAAAACAAGATTCCACTATCAAGGGTAATAATCTCAAAATCCACGAGAATCTCTTTTAGTCTATTTTCAAGCGTTAAATCGTTTAACTCAATTTGGTACTGAGCGATTTTTCGACTATTAAGTGATATCTTTTCTTGGCGTTTCTGGTTTTGCCTCGCTCTTTTCTTTTCCCAGTCTTCCTTATCTAATTTATCAAACCAGCCTTTCGTTTCTACGATTTGAAGGACGACTTGTGTCGCAATAAAAACGATCAAACAAACTAACGCCACCGCAAAAAAGAAGCCGGATAGAACAATGATAAATCTTAAAAAAATCACTCCGATTAGAGCAAAAAGTATCGTCCCAATAAGACTAAATCCTGAATAGTATTTCCAAAAGCCGTAAAGCGCTCTAATCTTTTGTTCCTCGTTCTGTTTTTTATTCATATTGTTTAAATTATATCTCATTAATAAAGCAAACTCCGGATCAATCCTAAAAACTGTGACAAGAATAAGAATTCATCTAACAAAGAGGTTCCTGGTTTCTTCATCAAATTTTCACAAAAACAGAGTATAATTTTAGATGAGGTATTAAATATGGGAAGACATTTTGAAGTAAGAGCGGCGTCCATGGCGGCGACCGGAAAGGCAAAGTCCGCGCTTTATATGCGGGCGAGTAAGGAAATCTACATGGCGGCTAAAAGTGGCTCGTCGACTGATCCAAACTCGAATCTCGCCTTAAGATCAGCCTTAGAAAAGTATCGTGGTCGCGGAATCCCAAAAGAAGTTTTTGATCGGGCGATAAAGAAAGCTCAAGGCGGGGAAGTTGAAGCTCTTACTAGTGGTCGTTATGAATTCATGGGTCCTGGAGGTTCACTTTTAATCGTTGATTCCTTAACTGATAATCCCAATCGTGCGGCAGTAAACATCAAAACTCCCATTATTAAAAAGGGCGGAAAGTTTGGAGCAGTCGCTTTTAATTTTACTGAAAACGGAGTGTTGGTATTTGATAAGGCTTCCCTTGATGCCAGTAACATTGAAGAAGTCCTAATTCTTAATGATGTTGATGTCCGTGAAGTGAATGCTAGTGACACCGCTATTCAGGTTCTCGTTGAACCATCAATGCTCGCGAAAGCCAAAGAAGTTCTTGAAAAAGAGAGCGGAATAAAAGAATTCACCACTTTTGAAATCCAAATGATTCCGCAAGAAACCATTACACTAAGTGGTGAAAATCTTGATTTATTCACCGCTATTTTGGGAGAACTTGATGAAGTTGAAGATGTTCAAGCTGTCTATCATAATGTCGAAATTTAAAAACTAATTTTTCTTTAAAAATTCTCGCTTATTTCTCTTTATCTTTTGCTTTCATTTCTATAAAATATATTAGTGAAAACTCTCATCATCCTCTCGGCACTACCCGGTAGTGGTAAGTCATACTTCGCAAAACGATTTTGTCGAACTCATAAAAATGTTTTTATTGTTTCTAGTGATGAACTACGAAAAGAAATCTTCGGATCCTACCAAAACTTCACAAACGAGCCTTTGATTTGGAAAACATATCTTGAACGAATTAGAGCTTATGGCGATCATCATGGCGACGAAGATCTTTATGTGATTGCTGATTCAACTAATCTTACAAACGCCTACCGTAAATACTATTACGAAGAAACCAGAATGTTTGATAAGCATGTGTTAGTAGTTTTTGAAAAGCCTTGGGAAATGTGTTTGATGTCGAATATGTCAAGAAGAAACGAAAAACAAGTACCGCTTTTTGCCATGGAAAAACTCCGCCAAGAATATGAATCTCCATCTCCAGAAATCATCGCTCTTTATGATGAGTATATTTATATTGATCGGTGGTTTGAAAGGGACGAAGTCTTTATTCTAAAACACGAAATAGAGTAGCAAAACCGCGCTTTTTTTATTAAGGGAGGGCCGCTACTGCTTTAAGATAAAGCATGAAGTGTGAAAGATATCTAATAATGAAGCCTTAAACCACTAATCTTTTTTTAAAAAGAGCCCTTATCATTCTTTACTAGATCCTCATCTTAATGGTCTTCATAAAAAATACCAATAACCAAAAACTAGCAAATTATAAACACTTTCTTTTTAAAAGAAAAAACTCAAGATTTTGGTCTATAATTTAGTGGTATATGAGGAGGAAAAGAAATGCCGTTTATTATTGATGTATATGCCCGTGAAGTCTTAGACTCGCGTGGTAATCCAACTGTCGAAGTTGAAGTCTTATTAGAATCAGGGACCAAGGGTCGCGCGATTGTGCCAAGTGGTGCCTCCACCGGCGAACATGAAGCCTATGAACTCCGTGATGGTGATAAAAAAAGATATTTAGGAAAGGGAGTTTTAAAAGCTGTCGATAATGTTAATGAAATCATCGCACCAAAACTTGAAGGACTTTCGTGTTTAGAACAAGTTGCGATTGATGAATTATTAATTGAACTTGATGGAACCCCAAATAAAGCTAAGTTAGGAGCAAATGCAATCCTAGCCGTCTCTTTAGCAGTTGCAAGAGCAGCATCCGAATATCTTGGAGTACCATTATATCGCTATATTGGCGGCACGAACGCCAAAAGACTCCCAACCCCAATGATGAATATCTTAAATGGTGGAGCCCATGCAGATAATAATCTTGATTTCCAAGAATTCATGATTATGCCCGTCAGTGCTCCTTCAGTAAGAGAAGCAATTCGAATGGGTGCCGAAGTCTTCCATAATTTAAAAACTGTTTTAAAGAAACATAAATATAATACTGGTGTTGGTGATGAAGGTGGTTATGCTCCTGAAGTTAAATCCAATACTGAAGCCTGTGAACTTGTTATCGAAGCCATTAAACTCGCCGGATATGAACCCGGAACTGATATTGCGCTTGCAATGGACGTTGCAGCGAGCGAATTCTATGATAAAACCAAAAAGGTTTATCGTTTAGAAGGTGAAGGTGGAAAAGAGTTTACTGCTGCTGAATTAGTGAAATTCTATGAAAACCTTGTAAGTAAATATCCCATCGTCTCAATCGAAGATGGACTTGATGAAAATGACTGGGAAGGTTGGTCTTTATTAACCAAGGCCTTAGGTAAAAAAATCCAATTAGTTGGTGATGATCTTTTTGTCACTAATGTTAAAAGACTAGAAATGGGGATCGAAAAGGAAGTTGGAAACTCAATTCTCATTAAAGTAAATCAAATTGGAACCTTAACTGAAACCTTGAATGCAATTGAACTAGCGAAAACTCACGGCTACACTAGTGTAATGTCTCATCGCAGCGGTGAAACCGAAGATACTACCATCGCGGATATTGCTGTCGCGACAAATGTCGGACAGATCAAAACTGGTTCACTATCACGAACTGACCGCATCGCAAAGTACAATCAATTAATTAGAATTGAAGAAGAACTTGGAACTACCGCAGAATTCCTTGGCGGAAAGAGCATTAAAAACTATAAATAATTACTAAAGAAAAGGGATAATATGTATTTACTAAACATTCATTTTGACTACTAGTAAAACACTAATTGATAAGGCAATCCAAATCGTGTCTTACCTAGTGGTTCTATTAAGTGAGGAGCAACGCGGCATCAATAAAAATCTTGGAATTAAAATTGATAAGGTCGAGTGTGAAGAAATGACGAGTGAAGAAACTACTCATGATTTGTAGGTTTTTCTTAAAGACAATTCTTAATTCTTTTAAATCTTCTTGAAGCCGCGCCTTAGAAATAAAAAAGCCACACTAAGGTAACTCTTTGTGGCTTTTTTATTATCGTAAAAGGTTAGTGGTTAAAGAAACTGGTTCAAGCCGTTATTCTTCGCATCCATATAATTAGACATTGTCCAATTTTCAGCACCCGCACCATGGATGTTACCATGATACTGGTATGCACTAGCAAAAGCGGCCCAGGATGAATAGTTAAGTACCGTCGTTCGGAATTCGATGAGATAAGTTCTAAATTGCTCTTGGTAAGTTCGAATTAACGGATATCTTCGCCCGAGATCGGTTTCGGTTGACTCACAAATGAGCCGCCAAAAAAGCGGGTTGTCCTGCCATCTTTCCGTGCCACCGATTCTCGTCTTGGTAGAAAATGGCGATCGCGATAATAATTCTTGAACAAACCAGCCAGTCCCAAAGACATGATCATAATCGTAGGGAATAAAATGGCAACGATGGTTTTTTGAATCAAAGTATAAGTAGTAATTGTTATACCAATTCCGAAATGAATCTGGATTTGAAGTTAAAGTATTAATGGCTTCGTATCTTAAGAATGAATCAACATCAAGAATGGCTTCAAGTTGTTTTTTAAAAACCGATGCCGCAGTTTCATTAGTATTAATAGTCGCAATAAAATTCGTCAAATCTTCATGTTGCGATTTCGTTTCGTTGGTTTTTAAGTCGTAGCTTGGGTGATAGTCACGACCAAAATCTTCGATGCCAATTT
>JAISVG010000057.1 GCA_031271635.1 Erysipelotrichaceae bacterium | reverse complement strand
AGGAAATAAATCCACAATGATATTGATTTCTTTTGAAGTAAGAACTAGGAAGATAAGACCTAGCGAGAGCAAAGAACAACCCACAAGGAAAAGCGCGTTAATCTTATTATTCTTGATGTATTCAATTAGAAGCATCACCAGACCATTTAAAGCAATGAAACCTCCAAAAATATAACCCGATAGTTTGAGAAGATTGGTGATTGTTTCACCATTAATATTGGTGATTGCAATAAAGGGCAGGGAAATGACCAAACCTCCGAGGATAAAGAATAAAATACTTTCGACAATACCGATGGCTTTTAGTTGTTTTTTGTTGTTGTTCATGAGATTTCTCCTCTACTATA
Organism: Erysipelotrichaceae bacterium; assembly: GCA_031271635.1. Taxonomy (GTDB): domain Bacteria; phylum Bacillota_I; class Bacilli_A; order RFN20; family CAG-826; genus JAISVG01. Next base: position 22,975 of record JAISVG010000057.1, on the reverse strand, counting down.
AATTATATAGGAAAAGCCAGGTCAGAAGAATATTCCCAAAAAATCATGATAAAAGTTGTAAAATAACAATATGGCAAATTTCATCAGTAATTACTTAAAGAAATTTGATTCGATAATTGGCTTTGTCATCATCGAAATCTTAGGAATTGTGGCGTTTGCCCTCGGATCTATTAATACCATTTTCTTAGTTCTTGGAATTATCGCCGCGGTACTTTTAATTCCTTTTGCAATTAAGAGTTTTAAACTGGAAAATCTAATGACCTTATTCTTTTTGATAATCCCCTTAATTTTCTTTTTAATTCTTTCGATTTCTTCGCCTTTTGGTCAAACGTTTTACAGTGTCTTTGATAATATTCTTTATCTTGTTGGATCCCTAGCATTTGTCTTTTTAGGAGTATTTTCACACTATAATAAAGCGTTTAAATTAGAGCATGCTTTATTAGTGATTTTAGTTGGGATTGCCCTCCTAACAACCATCAGTGTGTTTTATACTATTCATCAATATGGAGCTTTCTATCTTTATATTTTTAAAGATAAATATCTTTATTTTAATGGGACTGAGTTTTTAATTACTAACGAATCAAAATGGCTATTCGGCTATTCTTTCTTCGAAACTAGCACTAGTTATATGAAACTCCATGTGCTGCTGATGTGTCTTGCAGGAATGGGGGCACTTTTTGTGTCGCCAAAACGTCATAAGATTCGTTTTTGGACATATGCGATAATTGGTGTTTTAGGTCTAGTTTTAGCAATTCTTCTCCCGATGTTACTTGACTTGTTATTTTTAGTTCCGCTTTATTTAGGAGCTTTACTTTATCGTTTTCTTAAAAAACGTGAGAAGATCTTTAAAATATCGAAAATTGTTGTTTATTCGGCATTTGGAGTTTTTGTGTTGCTCTTAGTTTTATTTATCATTAACGCTCAAGAGGGCGATAATTTTGTTAAGAATATCGTTTCTAGTATCCCACCTCTTAATCGTTTCTTTAATCTTAATAACTATGTTCTTCCTTTAAAAAATACTGTTGTGGCACAGCCAAGTGGTTATAATGGTCAAGAAGGCGTCACATTCTTTGACATTCTTTTTGGCCGAACGAGTGATTTAGTCTTTGTAAATGATGCGAGTGGGCCTCATTTTGATTCAGTCTTTAATTCTGGTTCGAGCTTTTTTGATATGGTGTATGAATCAGGTCTTATTGGAGCCTTTTGTTTTCTCATCTTTGCTTTTATTTTCATGAAGAAAGGTTTCGCATATTTTAAAACTAATGAAGCAAAACATCATAAACTCCTTGTTGTCTCAATCGTGGTTATTATTCTTTTTTATCCGATGGTCAATGCTCATAGTCATTTGATGATTCATCAAGATGATTATTTTTCTTTCGCAAAAAGTCCATTATTTTATATCGCTCTCTTCCTGATTGGAAGAATCTTTCAACCGAAAAACGAGGTAAAAGCACATGAAGTATCGTAAGATTGCGGGTTTATTCTTATTAGGGACGATAGCCCTAGTTTCTTGCAAAGAAGATGTGACAGAAGCGTTTTCGAAGAATCAGTTTAATTCTCCAAATTTCATTGAGAATTACTACACCGCTCATGAGGCTAGTTTCGTGGATAATCTATCAAAACGAGAAGCGGTAGTGCTTGATGAAACAAAACGTTTTGAAAAATATCATAATGATCCTAATTTTGCTGAAGTTGACCGCCACTATGACCGTGATGTTACTAATGACGATAGTAGTTATGATTATTTCTTTAAAAGCGCGAGCGAAAATAGCAAACTTCTTGGCGATGAAAGAAAAATGACTAAGTATGAACGGTCTTTTGAACGTTATTATGTTTCAAAACTATATGATGGGAAGCTTTTTTGTCATGGCGAATTCCAAAAAGTACGAGTTCAGATTGATGAAGCGGGTTTTTCACATCGCTTTGGAGCAGAGTTAGAAGTTTCCTCCGGAGCAGATAGCCGTCTAATGATTCTAGATGATGAGGGAATACTGACGCCTAATCCACTTTTTGACAGTGAATACTTTGCGGTTTCTTTTAAAGGTGCCTCAAATCATAATGAGACTAGAACCACTAGTCCAAGACAGGCAAACATTGATTTTAATTTATCGCTATTCTTTAAGTCCAATGATGAATATCAGCAGTATGACGAACTAAAGATTACCTTTAAAAGTGTTGATATTTCTTTAAATGCTGGCGATAATGAAGCTGGTTATAGCTTCTTAGGTTGCTATTTTAACCAAGAAACAATAGCCTCTACGCTACCATTTACGAATCGGATGGTCGGGCTAGGAATAACATATCATTACAATAGTATTGAAGGTTATTCTCTTGATAATTTAGAAGAAAATGCCTATGCTTTATTCTTATATGAAATCTTTTTACCAACTAAGACTTGGTATTAATATCGAGCCATTTTCCAATCTCAAAATCACATTTATCATCATCAAAGATTAAAGTACCTTTCGCAGGGGTGAAAGTCATTTCATTTAGGAAAATTCTGCCATTAATGTTAAAAAAATCAACGCGTACAAAAGGAAATGGAGCGGCTAATTTCTCCGCTATGGCAATCATTTCATCAAAGTTATGAGGTTTTAAGGGAGTTATGTCAGCGCTTTTCCAGCCATTAAATTGTGCGCCATCAAAACGTTGCCAGTTAGTTAGTAAGTTTGTGTAACGAATATTTTGTCCACGACCGGTTACCACATATAGGTATTTAGCTTTACCATTAAAGACATGGATTTTATATTCAATTGGGAGTTGTTCATTCTCAAGGAGAATTTTTTCGGCAATAATTCGTGGCGGGATTTTGCTATAGTGCATTTCGACTGTTTTTTTGCCGTAATTAGTTTTTAACCATTTTATGAACTGACGTTTCATTATGTCATATTTAATATCGTCTTTTTCAAAGCAAAAATAGTTATATGAAGAGGCATGCGTACATTTTAAAACAAATGGGAGAGGAATCATATTTAAATCAAGGTCTTCAAAGTGATTAAAAATGCCATAACTAGGAATCAAGTATTCTGATAGACCTAATTCTTTAGCATACTGCCTTAGACCATCACGGGAAGCACATTTACTGACGCGAGGATCCTTAGGATAAAGATAAAGCCGTAAGTATTGTAGTTTTTCAGTGTATCTTGTCGGATTTTTTAGATTTAGTTTATGGTGGGTAATATAACGATATTGGAGCTTGACATAAAGAGTTTTGCTGAAACATTTAATAAGTTTTCTTGTTGCTAAACCGATAAATCTTTTTAAAGCGGGTTCATGGAGATTCTGATTTGCCATATCCTTATTTTATCTTTTCTTTAATAAAGAGTATAATTTTTGTATGTTAAAAGCAATTAAGAATTGGAAGAGTTATGTGTTTGCACTTATTATGGCACTTATTGCTTGTTTGATTTCGTACCTTCCAATGATTATTATTGATCGTTATTTTCCAGAGCAAAAGGCTCCTTTTGATGGTAATTTTTTGGTTTTAGGAATCGCTGTCATTTATATTCTAATTGGTTATGTTGTGAGCAATGCAGTTGTGAATCGATACCGCAAACAGTCAAAAAACTACGAAAGTTTACTGCCACCAGAGATTATTGATAAAAAATGGGTTTATCGTTGGCCGTTTTTAATTGGTGGTGCTTTGACTCTTGTAGCAGGGTTTTTGATTTACCTTATTTTTTACGCTTCATAATGATTGATAGAACTTAGAATGTACTGACTATTTGATTTTTAAAATCATATGAACATATGGTTTGCTTTTTTTTTGAATTCGGTATAAAATATTTAAATCTTTTTTAAAAGGAGGAGAAAAATGAAAACTAGTTTTACTAAAATTCTCACTTTATGCCTTACAACAGGCGCTTTGCTATTAACAGGCGGATGTAGTTGTGGACCTGTTGACCCTAATGCAAAACGCATTTTTGATGCTTTGGGTGATGATTACCTTGCTGATCCCGATAACGAGTATCTACCCACACTTGGAACAAGCGTAATGGCATCGAACACATACCATACAGCAATTGCTGCGATTCCTTCAACCTTTAATTATCACGTTGTAAGTGAAGCTGATACTGCAAGACATGTGGCCAACTTTGTTGATGGCCTTTTAACTCATGATTCATATGGAAGATTAGTGAGAAATCTTGCGGAAACAGCCAAAAGAAACGATGATAATACTGTTTTTACTTTTACAGTAAGACAAAATGTGAAATGGATGACATATGAACAAAAGCAGTATGTAGCCATGATTAATGGAGTAGCAACACCGCAGTTTTTAACTGCTGATGATTTTGTGACTACTGCCAAAAGTGTTTTGGATTTTACAAATGCTTCAAATCTATCGTTCTTAATTACCTTAGTGATACAAGGCGCGAAAGAGTATTATGCATATAGTTATGTGCGATATATGGTCGCAACGACACCATCATGGGGCGCTCATAGGGACGATAAACCTTGGTTAGCTGCCAAAATGCAAGAGTTTATTAAAAAGAACTTTTTGGTTGATGTTGAAATTTATCCAGATGATTTAGACCAGATTGCTTCCTTTAGCCGTGTTGGCATTAAGGCACTAGATGCAAAGACAATTGAATATCGTACCGAAATGCCGGCACCATTCTTCCCAACAATGCTTACATATTCGCCTTTCCTTCCGACCAACGCTGCCTTCTTAAAAGACGTTACTCCTAAAAAATTCGGAGTTGGATATCAAAATATTCTTTATAATGGTCCGTTTATTCATGTGGCTCGTGATCCGGCCAGTAATACAATGGAATATGTCAATAACAGAGAATACTGGAACCCCAGTGTTGTCCACCTTGAAAAAGTCATATACACGATTCTTCAAAGCGATGCTACCAGTGAAACGATTCGTCTTATGTATGAAAACGGGGAGATTGATGGTTATTCATTATCAAGTGAAGATGTTGATGGTTGGGCCACTCATATTTATGGACCAGATGGAACCGGCACAATTCAAAACCCCGCGGACCCAGTTGTTTATTCAAGAGAACTAAATAGTGTCGATGCCACTTGGCATATGGCCATTAATCCTAATCGTCCTAATTCAATTGACGGCGGAACATCAGTAGCGAATCAAGGAGCTACGAAAGATTTAACTGATGCCTTGGTTTCAAATGCTAATAAAGCTCTTAAAATTGATAAAGTGCGAGCTGCCATTCTTGATGGTATTGACCTTGGAAAATACAATCGATCACATGGTGTTTCAGAGTTAGAACAAACACAACATCAATTGAACACTTTTGTAAGTCCCAATTTCGTACTCGATGAAGAAGGACGTGATTATATTGATTTCTATTATGAAGAATACGGAAGAAACAATGGGATTACTGCTGCAGAAGCAAAGGCGAAATTAAGTCCTGGACAGTATGCAAATGTAAACCTCACGACTCTTCAGGCTCTTGCCTTAGGAAATGAGGCCCGAAGTGCAGTCGATGCTTATAATACAACGTTTTATCCAGATCAAAATGATTCAAATCGAATTACTTGGCCAGTTGTCATTGAAAATGCGACTTTATATCAATCACAAGAACAAGTTAGTTTCGATCGTTTATGGATTGATAAATTAAATTCAACCTTAAATGGTTGTACCATTAAAGACACAGTTCATGCTGAATTTAATGAAATTCCGATGTGTTCTGATGAAGTACTAGCTACTAAACGGTATCCTTACTTTGAAGTCGTAATGAATGAAAAACTATCAAATACCGATAAGTTTAGTTCTTATGTCCAAGCCGGTTATCCGAATCTCGTGGTTTGGGGCTGGACTCCTGACTACGGTGATCCTTTATCATACCTTAACTGTTATCGTACTGGTGGTGATATGAGTTTTGTTGCCAATAACCAAGAACCATATGCTGGCTATACAGTGAATGGATCTACTATTACCAGAGTTGAAAACATGTTTGGCGTTTATGATGAATTAGTTAGTCAAGGTGCGGCAGAATCTTATTCTTACACCCAAAGATATTCTTTATTTGCAAAAGCTGAATATGAATTGCTAAACAATCTCCACCTCATTAAGCCATTATATAGCCTTGGCATTGGATGGAGAGCATCAATTGCTAAAACGGTTGCTTATGATTCACCAACCGCCGCCTATGGTCTTGCCGCTGATCGTTTGGTTGGTTTATTTGTTCTTGAACAAGTCTTGACTCGCGAAGAGCGAAATGCCATGTATACAATATTTACTGCTAATAAAGAAGCAGCACTTGAAGCTACCGGACCAATTAACGGAATCTATAATTAATTAGTTTAACAAAGAGAGTTGCCATAAGGTGACTCTTTTTTGTTAGAAACAGAAGGAAGAAACGAAATTCAACGAGGTGAAATTGTTTAATTATTGGTAGAATTGGCTTAAATTGTATGTATTAGAAATGTTGCCAAACACAATTGAGCTTCAGAATCCTAATTCTAATCATTTTCTTACAAGACTATAGTGTGTTATTAAACTCATGGAATCTTGAACTGATTGAGTTATCTATTTGATGTTTGATGACGCCGATGATATCGATTAAAACCATCTCTTTTGAACTATATGTGTTAAACTATCTTTATGAGAAGAGTTTTAATTATCCCGCTTCTTTTGACTATCCTGTTATCAAGTTGCACCGATGATGATTCTGTCTCACCCCAAGCAACGATTACTTTTAATACATATGGTGGTTTTGAAATTAAGAGTATCACTAAAAACATTGGTGAACTAGTCGAAAGACCTAGCGATTCTACAAAGGATGATCATATGTTTAATGACTGGTACTTTGATGATCGGTATACAAAGTTAGTATCATGGCCGATCACTCTTAATGAGGATATTACTATTCACGCAAGATGGCTTTTTAATGGGCCAACACATGATATTTCCGTCACTGGTGGTACCGGAACTAATACTTACAATAGAGGAGATCAAGTCACAATTATTGCCGATGATGAAGTAAATTTCCTTTATTGGAGTACTGAAAACCCCGGAGTCAGATTTGCGGATACCGCAACTGTTATCTTTGAGGCATCTTCAGATTTAATTCTCATTGCTCATACTAGAAATATGGTCTTTGGAGGGGGATTCTCTTTTGCAAGCGAACCGATACCGGAATGGCAACTTGGGGAAGTTTATCCGTTTGTTCATAATGTTAATAGTTCCCCACATTCACTTCCAATGGTTAATAATCAGCCTATTACCGTTGCCCTTATGAGACTTGGAGGAAGAGACCCAAATTATGCTTACTTAGCATGCAATGGAATAAATGAACTTGTTCCTATGTGGCATGTGTATGTTCATCAGCGGCTTCTCGGCAGTTCAAGGATGGATTATACGACTATTACTGCAGATTTATATTTATACCCCACGCTTCCTCTTATTTACTTTTTCGTTTTTCGTGATGATGAGGATGGTAATTTAACAGCAGAAGTAACCGAAGTCCTGGATATAAGAGAGCTAGAACAACTTTCTAATGATGAAACTGAATATATCTTTTGTGAATCAGCTTATGAGCTTAATAATGGATTTATATATTTAATGGAGTTTGGAGCATTATTTCAAAGAATATAGACACTGTTTTATTGACAATGATTAGTGTCTGTTTTTAATAGATAGAACAAGAAACGAAGCATCAATAAGGATATTTTCCGATTAGTTGAGGCTCTTTTCTTTCGTAACATCATTTTTGCAAATTAGTTAAAATTAAATGGTTAGGTGGATTTTTTCATTCTTCTCATCTATAATGTAAGGGGGTATATATGTTAGATATTAAAAGAAAGATTATTATTGCTGTTTACGCAGTACTATTTTTAGGCTTTGTTGTTTTTGCTCTTGCTTCAAATGTTAGTGATGTTATCCAAAGACTAATCCCAGTCTACATGGGAATAGTAATTGCAGCAATTCCCGTGTTTTTAGAGATGATATATCCGAAAGCAGATATCCTCTTTTTTATTAAACATTTAGTGGCAATTCTCGTCTTATTTGTGATTGCTTCAGTTGTTCCACCGACTGTTTCTGGTATTATTAACTACAAGAAAATTGTCTATTTTTCGCTTCTAGTAGCATTTACGGTTTTGTTTTTCTTTGATTTATTTGTCTACATTAAACGCGATAAAGCAAGAAGATAGCTTTGAAAACGGCCGATGGATTATAATTTCCCTTTCGTTTTTCCTTTTAATTATGTATAATTAAACCATGCTTTTTTAAGAGGAGGCTAAATGGCATTTTATCTAATCGGTTATTCTATTATCTTCTTCATAATCGCTTTAGTTATTTTTATTGAGCTAGTAGCCCACCGAATTATCTACAAAGACAACGCAGTAATGCAACGGATTTTTGGACATCCCTTGCTAAGATATTCACTGCGAAGAGTTGGTTCTTCATTAATTACGATTCTTTTAGCAGTAATCGCCACTTTCTTTTTAATTCGCGCTGGTTATGCAAGCGAGATGGATACCCTATGTCATCAAACTCAGTTTGGGGGAGTTCCGATTAGTAAATTACCCCCGCAGTTGGTTGAGGATGTTTGTGTACGATTTGAAAAGGATATGGGCTTTGCCGGTTCACCTTTTGAACAACTTGGTTTTTTCCTTTATTCGATTCTTCCTTTTCCAAAAACTCTCTGCACTACTAGTTTTACGCTTGACAGCGCTACTGGAGAATACTTAATGCACGTTCAAGATTGCCGTTTCTTCATCATGGATCTTGGTAAAATATTTAATACTTCGGTTTCTGGAGATCAAAAAGAAGTCTATGTTATTGATTTTGTGTTCCAGAAAATGGCAATTTCTTTCCCAGTTGGTATTCTCGCGGTCTTGGTTGACTTGGGCCTCGGATATCCACTTGGTTTATGGATGGCTAAACATAAGGATGGTATTCCTGATAAACTGGGTAATGCCTATATTATTACCGTCGGTTCCATTCCTGGCGTCGCATATTATTATATTTTACTGGCAGTTTTTGTGGGAATCTTTAGTCTCCCTTCCGTTTATAATGCGAGTGACCCTCTTTCATATATTGCCCCAGTACTCACTTTAGGACTTGCCGGACTTACTGGAACTGCCTTATGGGTTAGAAGATATATGGTTGATGAATTTAACTCTGATTATGTGAAGTTTGCGCGAGCGAAAGGTTTAAGTGAAAATCGCATCATGGGAGTACATGTGATGAGAAATGCCATTGTACCGCTGATTCGTTCGATTCCAGCGTCAGTGCTTTTTGCCTTACTTGGTTCTTTCTTTGTCGAGAAGATTTACAACATCCAAGGAATTGGAAATCTTTTGATTAATGCGAATGCCTCAAAAGAATTCTTCGCGATTCAAGGTGTCGTGATAATTGAAGCCTTTATTGCGGTTATTGCGTATTTATTAGGCGATATTGTGACTGCCGTTGCCGATCCTAGAATCAGTTTATCAAAGGAATAGTATGGAAGAAGCAAAGAGAATTAATGATCTAATCGTCGCTAATGAGGCAGAACTCTTCACGGTTATCGGTACCAGCGAAGAAGAAATCGAAAGAATCGATAGTGCCCCATATTCTTTCTGGCGAGCATCTTTCCGTCAGCTATTTAAAAAGCCTTTTGTCATTGTTTGTTTTATTATGCTATTTTTAGTGGTTTTCTTTACCATCTTTGGACCAATGATGTTATCATATGAAATTTATGATTCTTCGACAACAACCGCTGAACGTTTTGGTGATCCTCAAATTGGTTATTATCAGTTCCCAACTGCTGATCACTGGTTTGGTATTTGTGGCAAGAACATGGGAGCTTCGTTTGAGGGTTTAGACCTTTGGACCTGCGTTTGGGAGGGAGCTAGATTATCCTTATTACTGGCAATTGTTGTATCGCTCATTAATGTCATTGTCGGACTTACAATCGGGGCTCTATGGGGTTATTTTAAGTGGCTAGACCCCATTATGCTTGAAATCAGAAACTTTATTTCTAATGTTCCGACTCTACTTCTTTATATCCTTTTAATGAATGTTTTCATTGACTATATGGAAGATTACGGCTTCTTTATTATTGTTTTCTTATTAACTATGTTCTCTTGGATGGGGCTTGCCACCATTATGAGAAACCAAATCATTATTATTAGAAATCGTGAATATAATATTGCCAGTAAAACACTAGGCACCTCTTCTTCTAACATGATCCTCCATAATTTGTTACCTTATTTAGTATCAATTATTGTCACCGTAGTTAGTGGGGAAATTCCAGGAGTAATCTCGGCTGAAGTTAGCTTAGCCTTCTTTGGTTTATCGTTTGACATCAAAAATGGTGATGTTACCCTAGGACAAGTACTAACGGCCTCGACTCAAGGCGCGACAGGAACTGCAAGTGGGGCGTGGGCTCCATGGCTTACAAACTGGTATTTGTTACTTGCGCCTCTAGTGGTGCTAGTACCGCTTACGATTTCATTTTATTATATTGGTTTCGCTCTAGCGGACGCGACAGACCCGAGGACGCATCGATAATGGAAAAACCAATTATTAGTGTTAAAGATTTAATTGTGGGCTTTTATACTCATGGTAAGAAAGTCGATGTCATTCGTGGTGTTTCCTTAAATGTGTATCGGGGAGAAACGCTAGCGATTGTTGGGGAATCCGGAAGTGGAAAGTCGGTTTTTACGAAGACTTTTACCGGAATGCTCGATGCTAATGGATATATTAAGCAGGGCGAAATCCTGTTTGATGATATGGACTTAGCAAAAGTCGCGAAAAAGAGCCGTTCTTTAAAAGGCAAAGAAAAAATTGTTCTTGAAAATAAAGATTCTAATGGTCCTAAACCGATGAGTAAGAAGGATTGGCTTAAGATTCGCGGTAAGAGAATTGCGACGATTTTCCAAGATCCGATGACGAGTTTAAATCCCTTGTTTTCAATTGGCTTTCAAATCTCAGAAGTATTAATTAAACATCATCATATGACGCGAAAGCAGGCCAAAGAAGAAGCAATTAAACTTCTTGAAAAAGTTAAGATTCCTGATGCTGCAAGACGGTATCGTGATTTCCCTTTCCAATATTCTGGAGGGATGAGACAGCGGGTAGTTATTGCAATTGCCCTTGCTTGTCGTCCGGAAATCCTGATTTGCGATGAACCCACAACCGCGCTTGATGTAACGGTACAAAACCAAATTCTTGATCTTATTAAGGAATTACAGCAAGAATATAAATGGACAACTATTTTCATTACTCATGATTTAGGAGTAGTCGCGAATGTGGCTTCAAGAATCGCAGTTATGTATGGCGGTCAAATAGTTGAGTATGGGACTAGTGAAGATATTTTTTATCGTCCGGCGCATCCTTATACGTGGGCCCTACTGTCTAGTTTGCCGCAATTAGGTGTTAAAGGGGAACCACTTTCATATATTCCCGGCAATCCACCAACATTCTCGAGCGAGATTATTGGTGATGCTTATGCTCCACGAAATAAATATGCTTTAAAAATTGATTTTTTAAAGGAATCTCCAATGTTTCAAATTAGTGAAACTCACTTTGCAAAAACTTGGTTACTAGATCCGCGGGCTCCCAAGATTGAAAAACCAGTGGTGATTCAAGAATTAACCAAACGAATGGCAGCTGCCGCAAAAGAATTAAAGCGGGAGGTGGAAGAATGAGCAAAGTAATTAACCACTACAATCGTTTAAATTATGGCACTGTTAAAGACGAATCTTTAATTAATAAGATACTTGATGCCGAGTATGAGAAAGATTTAAAAAAAGATCCTCAGTATGTCAAATCAAAAGTCCAAGGACAACTTAAGAATCCTGACGATGCCATTGTTAAATTCCGTGATGTGCGGATTTCATTTAAAATGGGACCGGTGGAAAGAATTGTGGTTGACCATTTAAACCTTGATATTAAACGAGGCGAGATTCTTGGTCTTGTTGGTGAATCTGGGAGTGGAAAAACTACCATTGGACGGGCGATTAACCGCATTAATGATGTAACTAAAGGTGTAATTGCGTATAATAATGTTCCGATTTCAGGGAAAATTGAACATGCAATTGAACGAGAAATTAAAACTAAAGTGCAAATGGTTTTTCAAGACCCCAGTGCCTCATTAAATGAACGAGCTAATGTTGACTATATTATTTCTGAGGGTCTAAGAGCGTTCCACCTATATCATGATGAGCAAGATCGTCTTAATAAAGTAATGGCCATGATTGAACAGGTTGGCCTACGCCCCGAACACTTAAAAAGATTTCCTCATGAATTCTCCGGCGGACAAAGACAAAGAATTGGAATTGCTAGATGTATGATTATGAATCCAGAATTCGTTATTGCTGATGAACCAATTTCTGCCTTAGATGTTAGTATTCGCGCTCAAGTATTAAACCTGATCAAAGACTTTAAAGAGCGACATAATATGACGGTGCTTTTTATTGCTCATGATTTATCGGTGGTCAAGTATATATCTGATCGAATTGCAGTTATTTTTGCTGGTAAAATTGTCGAATTAGCTCCAGCTCAAGAAATGTTTGATTATCCTTTACATCCGTATACCATCGCGCTTTTGTCGGCAATTCCGATTCCTGATCCCAAGATTGAAAGTAAAAAGAAGATTCAGGTATATAATCCTCAGATGCATCAATATACTAAGGATGATCTTCCAGAACTAGTTGAGATTAGACCAGGTCATTTTGTTCGTGCGAATAAGAAAGAACTTGCTGAGTATCAAAAAGTATTAGGAGGGAAGAAATAATGGCTATTATTCAAAATCTAACCGAACGAGAGTTTAAGCAAGAACCAGATCGCCGCACTTGGATGCAAAAAAATAAGAAATCTCTTATCGCGCATCTTATTGTTATTCCGACTTTTATTGCAGTTATTATTACTACCTATGCTTTAGCAATTAATTATCGATTAAAGCAAATCGCTAATATTCCCTTTTTGAGTTATGAATATGTTACGGTTAATGGCGTTCATGAAGTTCATATTGTAAAAGGTGTTGGCGATTATCCGGCTGTCTTTGAAATCCCAGCTTACATTGAAGGAATGAAAGTAACAAAAATCAATAGTTCAGCTTTTATTGCTTCAGAGCGTTTAACCGAGGTTATTATTCCAGATACTGTCACGACAATTGGCTCCTATGCCTTCCAAGACTGTTCTAATTTAAGAACTGTCACCAATCATGGTGATTCGATTACTGAAATCGGGACCAGCGCTTTCCTTAATACGCCTTTTTTAGATGATAATCATGAAGAGTGGGTTACTTTAGGACGGGTTATCATCGCGCATCGTGGCACTTTACCAGCTAATACCGTGATTGCTTTTAGTGAAGGCTTTAGTCATCCGGAAATACCAAATCCAAATATTATTACGCTTGATGAGTCATATGCTCATTTTGGTGATTCGTTATTTAAGAATCAAACCGGTTTAGTTTTTGTAGAAATTCCAGCCTATTTAAGCGTTATTTCTGACAGTCTTTTCGAGAATTGTACTTCTTTAATAGGGGTTGATTTTATTACTTCTGATGCGCAACAAGCAATTTCAATTGGCAATAGATCTTTCGCTAATTGTACCGCTTTAACAGATATTAACCTTCCTAGTAATGTTACTTCTATTGGTAATGAGGCCTTTATGGGTTCATCACTTCAAGGTGAAATAAATTTTTTAGAAACGCTAACGAGAATTGGAGTTGGAGCTTTTAAAGATTGTGCCTTCATTACAAAGATTACCGCGCTTGGTCTTAAGGAACTTCCGGATCAGGCCTTTTTGAATGCTACAGCACTTACTGAGGTGGAGTTCTCAAATGAAATCACTCAAATTGGGATTGCTACTTTCCAAAATGTGGGGCTAACTCAGTTTACAATCCCCTCAAAAGTAGCAACTTTAAGAACAGATGTTTTTAGTAATTGCCAGCATTTAACAACCATTTATGCTGCGGCGCGTGGTATTACCGTTATTCAAGAGCGGGCCTTTTATAATACACCACTCAATAGTTTTATTCTCCTTAATGAAGATGGCAGTATTTACCCGACTTCAGCAACTGGAAAAGTGACCTTACCACTTACTCTAGGGGTTTTTGGTGCTTCAGTAGGAGAGGTTTTCGGATTAGACGATGGTAATAATCCACCAACTTTTACCACTATCGATATTCCGTGGAATGTTCTTGCGATTAGTGGCAATTCCTTCATGAATAATGTTCATCTTGAACAAGTTAATATCGAAAGTGGTAGCCGTCTTACTTCAATCGGTCATGAAGCCTTTAACGGGGCAAGAAGCCTTAAGGAATTTGTCTTTGAAACTACAACTTCGGCTAGATTTATTCCTGAATACCGAGCGTTTCAGAATTGTTCCTCTTTAACAAAAGTAAGATTTCCTAAACAAACACCATCTTTAGAGCCTGGTCTTTTTGATGGAGCAACTTCACTTAATGATTTTGTAATTCCAATAGGAGTTACTGCGATTAAGAGTCGAGCTTTCGCGGACATTAACGGCACTTTAACCCTTGATATTGCAATTGATGATATTATCGATGATAACGGTCAACTGCGATACCCGCGTATCAATGAAATTCAAGAGAATGCTTTTGTTAATTGTTCCAAGATTACCATAAATATTTATTCTTCTCAGCCTTGGCCGGCTATTCCAGAAACTGCATATCCAAATTTATGGAAGAAGCAAAGCAATGGTACCCCGGCTTGGCATGATGGCTCAATTACAATTAATCATCGTTAGTCTTTAAGAAGGTCTTCACGACGAAGAATTGAAGTGATGATTTTTTCTTTAAGCACAATTGCACTTAAAACATAGCCTAAAAGTGAAACAAAAAAGACAGTAATAATCTCAGTGATATAGCGTGCTGTAACCTCAATATGGGCGGCAATTACGAATTCAAACAGCAAATGAAGACCAGTAGCAATCACGCTGAAGACTGTTGTTGCAATAACGATGCTAACGGCATTATGATTAAAGAGAGCCGGTTTTAGATCATGGCGGTTGATAATATAAAGATAGGTCAATACTAAAATATCGCTGATTAAGACTGCGAGAGCGATCCCAACGATGGCATTATCTTTAAAGAAGACAAAGGCGAATAAAAAGGATAAACCAAGGTTACAAATAACCATTACCATAAGCATAACAAGATATGATTTTTCTTTTCCTTGCGGTAACATGATTGTCGTATAAATAATTTCATGAAGTGAATAAGTAATGATGATCGTCGCAAGAATCATACCAACAAGGATTGCTTCTTGATATGCACCACCTCCGGCAATGAGATTAATAAGTGGGTTCATCTCGATGATGAAGAGAATTGTGGTTGGAAGCGCGATTAATAGACAAAGATTAATCGCATAACTAACTAACTTTCTAAATTTTTCAGGATCCTTCTTAAAGTATTCGCTGGCTCTTGGAGCGAAAACCATGCTCATCGAGGCGATGATGGTAATAATAATATTGATCCCCTTCAAAGCAATCGCATAGGCCGCTACGTCATACATCGAATGGTCAAGAAAGCCAAGAATAATCTCATCGGTAACATTATAAATAGTTAATAGAAGTGAAATTCCAATCAGAGTCGGAAGATGCTTTAGATGCTTTTTAAATTCATATGGTTCCTTTTGCTTAAAGTTGATGTGTTTTTTTAGAAACCATAGATTACTAATTACATTAAGAACTCCCGCAAAAATGGTGATTAAAGCATAGATAAGAACATCTTCTGGCTTTCTAACCATTACGAAAATCATGATGGAAGTAATTGATAAAGTAATAATTGATCTAATGGCGATATAAAAATGTTGCCTTAGCGCGATAAAAACCCATTCAAAAGACAACACACTAGTAATAAAATTGAGACTTAGAATAAAAAGGAGTCCGCCGTTACTGCTAATGGTGCCAGGAACTAGGCAAATAACTAAGGCCAAGATCACAAACGAAATAATGGTCGGAATACTTTGAATGATGAAGAATTCTTTTGCAACTTTAGAAAGTTTCTCACGGTCATCTTTAACTTTTGAACATTCACGGATGGCAATATTGGGAATGCCGATACGAGCCAGAATCATAAAGTAATAAATAAAAGCGGTCCCCCAAGAAAATAAGCCGAGGCCATTAATTCCGTTTAAACCAGGAAAGCCGTTAATGGTAAGAAGAACCCTTGTAACATAAGGGAAGGTCAAAAATGATAAAATCGAAATAGCGGCAGTTCGAATAATGTTGAAGATGACCTCGGTATGAATCGATGTTTTCACTATATTATTATATGATTATTTGCCCTTTTTTTGCTAAAATGTCGAATATGAAGATCTTGCTCATCTCGCAGTATTATTATCCCGAGAACGTTGTTATTTCAAAGATTATGGAACGGCTCGCTTCTTTTGGTCATGAAGTGGTGGTTTTGACGGCAAAGCCGAATTATGGCTTTGATAAAATTTTAGAAGAGTATAAAAAAATTCGTTATGAAGAGATTAATGGGGTGAAAGTGCATCGCATTAAGATATATCCTCGTAAACAAAGTCGAACCTCAATTTATTATAATTACTTATCCTTTTTCTTTCGTGGCAAAAAAGCAGCCAGAAGACTTAATTTTGAACCTGATGTTGTGCTATCATCGTCGTTATCACCAGTCATTTCGATTTCGCCAGCAATTGCCTTTAAGAAGAAACACCATGTCCCCTTGGCATTACAACTTTTAGATTTATGGCCCGAATCAATTACTATTGCCAGAAACATCAGCAAAAAAGGTTTCATTTACCGTTTGTTCGCTAAATGGTCACGTAGCATTTACGCTCAGTGCGATGACATTTACGTTTCTTCTCCAGCCTTTATTACTTATCTTAAAGATGAACTGAAACTTGATGTTAGTAATGTAAAACATATTTATCAGCCCTCAATTATTGAAAATAGTAAAGTTAGTCCTTTTATCTTTAAATCCGGAATTAACATTGTCTATGTTGGAAATATTAGCGAAGTACAGAAGATCTCATATCTTCTTCGATTAGGTGATTTCTTTAAAGAGAATCAGATTCGTCTTCATTTAGTTGGAATGGGAAGTTACACTAAAACTATGAAACAAGAAATAGCGGAAAGACAACTTGAAGAAGTGATTATTTATCATGGGCCAGTGCCAATTGAGTTTGCAACGCGATATTTCATTAACGCTGATGCCCTTTACTTATCGCTTACTAATCAAGGAACTGTGGGGAAAACAATTCCTAGTAAGTTAACAACCTATATGGCCTTTAAAAAACCAATCATTGCGATGATTAGTGGGAACGGAAAAGAATTATTAGAAAAAGCAAACGGTGCTTTAATTAGTGATTTCAGTCTTGAGTCACTAAAGAAAACGTTTGCTGACTTTCTTTTATTATCAAATGAAGCGAAGGATAAAATGGGACAAAATAATTTTGAATACTATCAACAAAACATTTCTATTGAAAGAGTAAGCCGAGAATTTGAAGTTTCGCTAACTACTTTAGTGAATTCAAAAAAACGGTAATTAATTGACCAATTTTTAAGTAATCAAAATTATCTTTAGTAATCTTATAGCAGGCCGCGGTCATGCTTTTAAGTGTTTGGGGATTAAGGGACAAAACTTTGAGAATGGTAGTTTTTAAAGCATCAACCTCACTAGTAGTAAAAGCAAGATAGTCATGGTAAAAAATTCTCAAATACTTATTTTCCGTGGTAATAATCGGTTTTTGATAAAGGGTGTATTCAATTACTTTACTAGGGATTGAATATTGATCAAGAAGTGGAGTATTTGGGCGAGGCGAAAGATTAATGAGGGCATTTCTTGCATAATGAGCGTGCATTTTAGGGGAAATAAAACCTAAGAATTTAATATTGTCATCATTATCAAAAGTAAAAGACTCTGTCTTAGCGTGTCCAGAAAGATAAAGCCAGAGGTCAGGTTTCTCATCTTTTAACATTTTAAAAGCTGAAATAAGATTATTAATGCCGTACTGTGGTAGTAAGGTTCCTCCATAATAAAGATACTTTTTCCCGATTGTCTTTTGGCTAACATCAAGTGTTTCCTTAGTGACACCATAAAGCGCGAGACTGGGTTTTTGGGCTTGGTTATAGGCAGCGATTAAATCAGGAACGGTCCCAATAATGGCGTCAACATGTTTAATGTTTCTTTTAAAAAAGAACGAATAGCCAAACTTCAGTTGGCTAAGATATTGATGATGATCACTAATAATGGCAACCTTTTTGACGTGGTATTTTTTTGCAAATACGGCCGCGAGAAGGCCAAGCTGAATGTTTTGAGCATCAAAAATAATCAGTTCTGGTTTAAACCCGCTTCGGGTTATTTCATCAGTAAAGAAACGTCTTTTACTGGTGAGTATCCCTGCGTGCCTCGGATAAATGTATCTTATTTTTGAGATGGTTTCATATCTTTTTTTGGTAAGAGTAGTTTTAGATAGGACTAATATTTCGTGATGATGAGAAAGACCCAAAATTATGTTATGATGGAAAATCTGATTACTAGGATTGCTAGCTTGATGCTTTGTTGCGACAGCATCATATTCGCTCTCCGAAATAGCGGTCGTTAAATAAAGAATCCTCATCGTTTAAGCTCCTCTAAACGTTTAAAAACTGTTCTAGCAGCCTTCTCAAATGAATAATCAAGAAGAGAGACATCATTATTTAGAGGTGTTGAACCTAGTAGTTTTGCAATTTTACCCGCAATTTCACTATTTTCATTAAAGATATGAAGGTTAGGATTATTCTTGAATTCTCGTGCCGCATTAATATGCGAAGAGGCAAGGACCCAGATGTTATTATATAGACCTTCAAGAATGGTGTGACCATAAATGTCTTTACTAGAGGGAGCAAAGAGGAGATCAGAGCCTCTTAGAAGTCTTAGTAGACTTGAATGAGGCATAAAGTCTTTAATAATAAGGTTTGTGAGCCTCTTTTTGGCAATAATCCTTAAATATTTTCTTTTTTCTGGACCTTCACCCACGAGAACAAAAGTGACATGAGGAAATTGCTCGGCAAGATTAATAAAAAGCAGATTATTTTTTCTTTCAATGAATTGTGCGACCGAGACGATTACTTTTCGATCCTTATCTAGCATGAATTCTTGTTTGATGGTTTCTTTTTCTAAAGCACTAGCAGTACTAGTGAAATATTGTGATTCACTTAAAGAAGAATAAGGATACTGAATAATATGATCTTTTTTCGCACCATAATATACTAAGTATTCGTTTGATGTCACGGTCGGAGAGAGATAATAGGTGGCAGAACTAATGTATTTTGTCTTCAGTCGTCTTTTGAATTTGCTTTCCTGATGATTGATAATTCCTCCATTTATCATGAGAATAAAGGGAATTTGATGTCGTTTTAGATAGTTAATGGTAAGCATCTCGGTAAAAGTGGCATACCCATTCATGATAATAAAATCATATTGATGCCGTTTAAGATGATTGATAATTCCTAAAGAGAGATGATTTTCGGTGCCGATGTTAATACCAGAAAGGTACTGAAGCGAGAAACTATATTTGGTGTTCGTTTGATAAAACATGACATTTCGATCACGAGCTTTCTTTCGTTCAATCATGACGGTAAGATCACAGTGCTTACCAAGTTCGTTTAAAAAACTAATCTTGTAGAAGGCTGGATGATTGAAGACATAGAGGATTTTCATTCTAGGGAGTTTATTGCGGGACCTTTTTAATATTTTATCAAGAAAAGACGTTTTTCTTAAAACAATGTCTGGTAATTTCTTGTTATTAGAAGACTAGAAAAAATAATCACCATGGTTTCTCAAGGATAAAATGTCGATTTTGATTGTATTAAAATGATTTTTAATGTATATTAATTAGGCGTAGTAAATACGGGCTTTTAGCTCAGTTGGTTAGAGCGCGTCCCTGATAAGGACGAGGTCGATAGTTCGAGTCTATTAAGGCCCACCAAGAAAACTATGCTTCAGGCCCTTCCAGTGAGGGCCTGTTTAAAAAAATGGATGCTTAGCTCAGCTGGGAGAGCGTTTCCTTCACACGGAAGAGGTCGGGGGTTCGAGCCCCTTAGCATCCACCACTGCCGTCTTAGCTCAATTGGCAGAGCAATTGATTTGTAATCAATAGGTTACTGGTTCGATTCCGGTAGACGGCACCATCTTGTCTTGAAACGATAGTAATATTTGATCTTACTGATGAGGACTTTTTAATATACGAATTTAATTAATTCTGTTATCAGTTGCGAAACCATCATTTTATTGTTATACTAAAATAAGTATTTTAGTGTTGATAATCTATTGGATTTGATGCTTTACCCAATCGAAGGAGGAATTCTGAAATGAGAAAAACAATCAAAGGTGCGCTGATGACGGCGGGTCTAACACTACTAATGGGGCTGAGTTTGAATGTGAATCAACCAGCAAAAGTCACTGCGGCAACAGAAGCCATCACTTTTAGTTTGAATAAAGGAACCGGAGTATCAGGAACAACTTATGTTACCAATAGCCCAGCTTTTACTATTTCTGGGACTGGCTTTGTTGCGAATAATTTTAACCCGAATACTGGACAGGTAAGAGGTAGCGGAAACGTTACAACTAATTTCTTAATGTATAATACCACCGCGCTTCCGGGGAGATTAGTGAGCATTGAAATGACCTTTAATAGTACTAATAAGGATACTTCCGGCACAGGGAGAAACGCTTTATCTGTCGGGAATGCCGTCATTACTAGTGGATCAGCGCAGATTCCAATTACTACCCAAACATATACTAACTATACTTGGATTGTTCCAACCGGAACTGACGGTACTTTTTTTCATCTTTATAATTTTGAATCATCTGGAACTGTTCTTAATACCGGCATCACCATTACATATGAAGTTGGCGGTGGTGGCCCAGTAAACCCCACTGGCCTTACGATTAATGGTGATTCTAGTGTTACTGCAGGTCAGACAATTACTCTAAGCGTCACCGCAGCACCAGAAGGCTCAATGGATGCTGTTTCATGGGAATCAAGCAATGACAATATTGCAACTATTAATCAAGAAGGTGTTGTTGCTGGTATTGCAGAAGGTGATGCCACGATTACAGCAACCTCAATTTATGATACTAATGTTTATGCGACTCATGTCGTTAGTGTCCTTCCGCGTGGTGAAGGACCACAGGAGTATTATGTCGATATTACTAGAGATAATTTCCCTTCTGGAAACCTTGCGTATACAACTCCATCGAAATGGACTGCCACTGGTAATGATGGAACCCCTTTAGAGGGTTACGCATCAGTTACTACTAATGCTACTCAAATTCAAACAAATCAGAGCGGTACTCGCGAACCATTTAGAAATTCAACTCCGCTTCCTGGTCCCTTAGTTAGAGTTGAATTGAATCTTGCACAAGGCACACCAAGAACACATACAATTTATGTTTCTACCGACACCGAAATTACTAATGCAAACTATACAACTGCTGGCACGAATGTTGGGACCATCACTCCTACTGGCTCTTTAGAAGTTAGTTCTGCTGCTGATTATCGTTATTTCAATTTTAGATCTGTTAGCTCAGCATCTTATCTTTCTTCAATTCGTGTCACATATTTGATTATTCCGGTTGCCCAAGTACCAGTAGCGTCAATTGGTATTACTGGTTCAGATTCGGTTGAAATCGGAGCTACAATTGGCCTTTCGGCGACAGTTTTACCGGAAGATGCTACTAATAAGAATGTGACTTGGAGTACATCTAATGCTAGTGTCGCCACAGTTGATGCGGCAACTGGTGTTGTTACTGGAGTTTCACAAGGTACCGCTAACATCTATGCGACCGCTACTGATGGAAGTAACGTTGTTTCTCCTGCTCATGCAATTACTGTAACAACCGTCAATTATAATGCTGCTGAAGCAGTCATGGAAGCACTTGATGCGCTATATGAGAAAGTCGTTAATGAAACCCTGACTTTATTAGATGAGGCTGATTTCCAAACAATAATGGGTGATTATGATAGTTTATCATCAATTCAAAAAACATATTTTGATGAGTATGATAGTGGCTATTACTTAAGTGTCATTGATGAGATTGAAGCAGCGTTCCAAGCATTACATGATGATGTTGCCGCGACAGTAGTTGAGAATACAATTAATGCTTTACCATCAGTTGATGAATTAACACTTGATGACCGCAGCGCTGTTGAAGCAGCTCGCAGTGCTTATGATAGTCTAACGGCAAGTCAGAAAGCCTTTGTTGATATAGTATATGTTCAAAAACTAGAAGCTTTAGAAGCTAAAATATTGGAATTAGATCCAGTTAAGAAATATACTAGAGTTACTGGTGCTGATCAATTACATGTTGGTGCTGAATATTTAATTACAAATTTTAATGCAACTCCTAGTACTTCAAATACTAATACATTTAGTACTACTCCTACTTCTAATAATATCCCTGGTGTTGCAGTTACAGAAATGACTAACGGACAGATTATCGAGAATGCTAACTATCAAGTTTTAAGATTTGGAGCCGGAGAACAAAGCTCTGAATATGCCTTAGAAGCTGTTAACGGAACGAGTACTGGGAAGTTCTTGCGACCTGGGTCTTCCTCATCTAACTTTTTAAGATATGAAGACACTCTCACAACGGATTCATCATGGACTATTGATATTAGTAGCGATGGAACTGCAACCATTGTTGCTTCGCGTTCTTCATACACTCGTAATATAATGCGTTATAATCCGAATAGTGGTTCACCGATTTTCTCTTGTTATAACGCTGGTCAACAAGCCATATCGTTATGGCTTGATGAAAGAACCATTCCTGCGGTAAAAGAATTGGTAACCGGAATTGAGATTACTGGTCCAACGACGGTTGATGTTGCTGAAACCATTCAATTAAATGCAACGATTACTCCAGAAAACGCAGATGAGCATGGGGTTGTTTGGGTTTCTAGTAATACCAGTGTTGCTACTGTTAGTACAACTGGTGTCGTAACTGGTGTCGCTGAAGGGCAAACTACCATTCGTGCGACCGCGATTGATGGTAGTGGTGTTTATGATGAACACATCGTGACCGTCCATGACGCA
>JAISVG010000045.1 GCA_031271635.1 Erysipelotrichaceae bacterium | reverse complement strand
TAATTTATTTAACTAAAGGAGAGGAGTTAAATCCTCTCCTTTTTTACTTAATTGATAGTAATGTTTGGTAGAATAATATTAGAAGAAAGGATTTAAATGAAACAGTTTGTTTATCATGATTTTACTCAAAGCATTAAGGGCTTAACAACGACAAGAGAGGGCGGTTTCTCATCAGCGCCTTTCATGTCATTTAATCTTGCCTATCATGTTGGTGATAATGACGAATTAGTAAAAAAGAATCGCTCCTTACTTCTTAATGAACTAGGTATCAAAGAAGATCATCTAATTTTGACTTATCAGACCCATTCAACAGTCGTTAAGAAAGTAACACGAGATGATTTAGGAGGCGGGATGAATTCGTTTAATACCGGAATTCCTGCGGATGCCTTATACACTTATGAGAAAGGTGTTGCCATTGGGGTGTTTCACGCTGATTGTGTCCCGATCATGTTTTGTGACTCGAAGCGAGGTTTATTAGGAGTAATTCATGCTTCAAATCAAAATTCGGTGCAGCACTTTACGAAGCGGTGCCTTGAATATTTAAAACAAAACGAAAACGTTAATACTGAGGAATTACTGGTTTATATTGGACCATATCTTTCGTTTTCGCATAATGAAATTGGCACTGAGGCTCGTGATCAGCTTTTAAAACAAGGCTTTTCAAAGTGTCTTAAAGAAACTACTGGACGGATTTTCCTTGATACATACTTTCTTAATTACCTTGATTTAGTTGATAGTGGCGTCTTGCCAGAACGGATTACGGTTTCGCCATTTTGTACGTTTGAGAATCCGAAGCTCTTTTTCTCGGTTAAAAATGGGGCAATAACCGGTCGAATGATTTCCTTAATTATTAATAAATAGACTATTTAATTTCTTTAAGTTTTTTACTGACGACTGCCGGAACCAGCGAAGAAACATCAACCTTATTACGGTGTAATTCGAGAATATATGAACTAGAAATATTGGTGTTTTTCTCGTCGCTCATAAAAAAGATGGTATCAACACTATGATCAACAAAAGAGTTTGTGGCAAAAAGACGGAACTCGTATTCATAATCAGAGACCGCTCTTAGGCCACGGATAATATGTGTGGCTCCGACGCTTTTAGCGAAGTTAACCGTTAAGCCTTCAAAAGAATCAACATTGATTTTGACAAAGTCTTTTGTCGCTTCTTTAATCATGGTAACACGGTCTTCTAAAGAAAAAAATGATTTCTTTGAAGAATTAGCCGCTACAAGGATATAAACCTTATCAAAAAGCTTAACACTTCTTCTGATAATATCAAGATGGCCATTAGTAATGGGATCAAAGCTTCCGGGATAGACTGCTATTTTCATATTTTTCTCCATAATTTTGTGACATAGGTTCTGCCATAGCGAGATTCTTTCAAGTGATAGTTACTAAAGAGGCTCATTAGCGATTTTTCACTTTCAATTATTATTATAACATCCTTACTAAAAAGTTCTTTTTGTTCATAAAGATTTATTAATTCTTGATAAGAATCAAAGTTATACGGAGGATCAATGAAAATCAAAGAATACCCTTTCGTAATAACCTTAGTTACAAGAACATCTTGTTCAATGATTTGATAGTCATTTAGAGGTATTTGAAGTGAAGAGATGGTTGCTTTTAAGGCCGCGTTTGCATCTTTATTATTGTCAATAAAAGTCACAAAGTTCGCACCACGACTAAGAGCTTCAAGACCATAGGCCCCAGAACCTGAAAAAAGATCGAGGACTTTCCGGTTTAAAACATCATCCCCAATAGCGGAAAAAATTGCTTCTCGAATTCGGTCCTTAGTCGGTCTTGTTAAAGGCGTGTTTGGTTGTTGAATAAGACGATGACGATATTTTCCTGCTATGATGCGCATTGGTGGAGCTTCTTTTTATGAAATTTACTAAGTAAAACTTCATTTAAATAGTTATCAATTTCCCGAATCTGTTTAAAGGCATTATTATATGAAACAATCAGCGGATTGGTATCAAGAAGAAGTTTTTGTGCTTGCAGTGCTTGTTGCTGTTGTTTAATATTTTCATGGTCTTGTTGCTTTACAGCGGCTGCAATTCGATCAAGAATGATATCAATCGTGGTTCTAATAGTATGTAGTTCAAAGTCAGTTTCAAGACTATTATTGGCACTTATCAGTGTTTGATACTCGAAAGAATTATGATATTCGCTAATGAAATGATCGATTTTATCTTTAATCCTTTGGTCCATGCTTTAATATTACACTATTTTTTGATAAAATATTACTATATGACGATGAAGATAGTTAGTGATAAGAATAAAAAAATCAGATTAAGAAGTAAGGATATTCCCTTCCCGCTTGAAGCGAATATTATTAATTTGGGCCGTGAAATGCTGCAGTATTTAAAGAATTCACAAGATGATACTTTTTTGAAGGCTCATCCAGAAGTTCGTTCTGGTGTCGGTCTTGCAGCACCACAGATTGGTCATAATATTCGGATGTTTGCAGTGCTTTTTACTTTTAAAGATGAGAGTTATGAGTATGTACTTATAAATCCCAAAATCATTAAGGAATCAC
>JAISVG010000033.1 GCA_031271635.1 Erysipelotrichaceae bacterium | reverse complement strand
GAGAGTAATAATGTAGCTATAAGTATCAAAGGCCCCAATCACTAAAGAAAGAACTAGTGTTGAACGGCAAAAAGTAACAAAGAAATCATGCAGCATTTTAAATGCTTTATTAGTAAAGGAAGTACTAATATCTCGTTGTAAAAACCGTGATTCTTTCTCGCTAAGTTTGGCTTTCGTGTGTTGATAATACACCTTATAGTGTTTCCTTGAATACCAAAACGAAACAATATAGGTGCTAATTGTCATCACCATCATTAAACCAAAATAGATATAAAGTTGACTTTCAATTGGAGCGTCTTTAAAAATAAAGAAGGAGGCAATTTGTAGCAGGTGACAAATTACCCCAATAACGATACTATACCTCGCCACCACGCGGCTTTTTTCGTCAATATAAATCAGTAAATGATTGTTGTTGGTTAAAAAATGTAGTATTTTCGGAATAAGAAGAATAAAAAACAAAATATATATTCCAGTTTGACTAATTGGTAACGAATCTTGATTCCACTCATAAATCAAAACCGGTAAAAGAAAACTAAGGATTATTCCAAGACCTAAGGCAATTAAAAAGAACACAAAATTAAAACGCCGAATGGCCTGGGTAATAATCGTGGCTTTTTCAATATCTTTATCGTGATAGGCTTTGGAAAGACGATATGTAAAGGATCCAGTTATTCCAAATTCAATCATATTTACAATCGTAATGTAACTTCCTAAAGTACTACTAATCCCGAAGATTTGCGATGTAAAATAATAAATCGCCATCGTCCGCACAATAAAAGAAAGCAGTGATGTTGTAAACATCTGAATGAAAGACCACAGTCCGTTTTTGGCAATTCTTTGTGTTCTGGTGAACTGTTTTTTAGTGTCTTGTTCCTGTTTCTTCTTAAGAACTGCTAATTCTTCATCAGTTTTGATGTGTAGTAGATAATCATTTTCGATACTAAACCCAAAAAAAGAGCCGACGCGTTTTCTTAATGGCTGATTTACTAAAAAAAGCAGCGTTAACGCTAAAACAATAACGACTGCAGTAACAATTATTAAGGGAGTTGAAGCAGTCATATCTAATCAGTATTAAAATGTTCCAAACCGTGTTTTTCGGTTTTAACCACGCGTTTATTCTGGATAAAAAAGAAAATGATTCCTGCAACAACAAAGAGAGCGGCAGCATATGGGAAGAGAACCCCAAAATCATCACTGCCAATGAAAAAACCAATTACAATCGGAGTAATTGATTGTGATAACATGCTAGCTGAATAATAAAGACCTGTAAATCTACCAATATTATTCTTATTAGCTAACTCTACCACCATCGGATATGAGCAGCAATTAATGAAGGCCCAACCAACGCCACAAACAAAAAATGAAGCATAAATCGCAAAAACAAGTGCCCCGCTACTACTATCGATAAAAAACATCGGTATTAAACCAGCAACAACGAGAATAATTCCGATCAAAACTACCCATTTTCGCGTAATTTTATTTGCTAATAATCCCGCCGGAACAAAGGCCAAAAGTGAAGCGATCGCAAGAACATTTGTCGCCATTGATAAAGGCCGATCGGCTCCTAAATGATACACACTATAGTTCGACCAAAAAGTCTCAATAGCATTAAAGCCGGCAAACCACAAAAAAGTAGCTCCAATAATTAAGGCTAAAGTAATCTTATCTTTCTTTGAGAGAGGAACATTCTCTTTAATAACGTCATTTGTTTCCGCAAGTTCTTCGCCTCTTTTCATGTCGTCAGCAACTTCTTTTAGAATCTGATTCTCACGAATTTTTATAACTAAAAGAATTAAGGCCAAGACCATTAAAACTGCAGTAATAATAAATGGTAACATTGTCACGATTAGGCTCCGCTTAGCCCCGTTAGCCGCCATCTGATTATCAAATGAAAGAAGCATTGCTAAAACCCCAGCCAAAATTGCGCCAACATAGCCTACTAAATTGATTAACCCATTAGCTTTGGCTCTCAAGGGTTTCGGAGTAATGTCTGGCATTAAACTTACTGCCGGGTTACGGTATAAATTCATAAAGATAAGCACTAAAGCCATGCAAATCATTAAACCAACAAAACTATTATAATAGAACATGACCGGAATTAGCGGTAAAACCACCACTGATGCAATCGTGCCACCAATAATATAAGGCATTCTCTTCCCAATTTTAGTCCTAGTTTTGTCGGAGAAATATCCAAATAACGGCAGCATTCCCAACGCTAAAACATTATCAGTCGCCATAATAACACCAACCAACCACTGCCATTTAATTTCATCGCCACCATAATTATTAACAAGATAATCGGTAATAAATAACGGGCAATAAGTATTGTATACCTGCCACATCATCAGAATCGTAAAAAAAGCCAACCCAATCATCAAGGTTCGCTTCGTGTTTAACTTCAGTTTCTGATCCATATGAGATATTATATTATAATATTGCGAATCTGTTATTCTGAGTCAAATTTCTTTAAAATTCTTTGGTCCCGGAAAAAAGTCTGGAGCATAGTTTTATACTCTTTTTGACGCTTTGAATCACTATGAAGAATAAGTGTAGTTACGATGTTTTTTCGTTCAATACTTCGTTGATTATCACTTTTCTTATCATCTAATAACAAAAAAATGACATTTTTAATTCGTGACAAATTAATTGCTCCTAAACACATCATACAAGGCTCTAAAGTCACATATAACGTTGTTTCATTAAGACGCCAATTTTTTTGTTTAGCATTCGCTTTTTTAATAACTTCAAGTTCAGCATGTCTTAAAACACTTTGTTTTTTCTCCACCACATTATGACCTCGAGCAATAATAACATCATCCTTAACTAAAACTGCTCCAACTGGAACTTCAGATATCAAAAAAGCCTTCTTGGCCTCTTTAAGGGCCATTTTCATAAAGTAATCGTGATTCTTTTTCATAAAGTAAAACCATTACACATGCAAAGCAATTCTTATGGCTGCTATGTTCCCATCCTGACCAGGTTCGAAACTTTACATCGTAATGGCTCTCATACTATATCAAAAATAAATAAAAAATGATAGTGCGAAGTCGTAAACTCAAATTTAAAAGTTCTTTTAATGTCACATAAAACAATTCCTGCTTGTTCAAGTATAATATAAGTGATGTTTCAACAAAGGAGAATTAAATGAAAAAAACATTCTTGTTAGTGCCTTTTTTATTTGCTGCCCTCTTTGGTTGTGGTGAAACCGCTACTGGCCCCACCACAATTACCATCGAAGGTCCTGCTACTGCCGAACTAAATGTTCCTGCACAGTATACCGTTACTGTCGCGCCTCTTGATGCTTCAAAAGATGTTTCTTGGACCGTTGAACCTACTAATCTTGCTACCATTACGCAAAGTGGTCTTCTTACTGGAGTTAATAATGGTGATGTTACCATTACTGCAAAAAGTAAAGTCAACGAAGTTGTTGGCACCAAAGTAGTCACGCTTAGTGAAAGAAAAGGTGGCGATGGTGATGAAAACTATGTTCCAATTGACGGATCAATCTTAGTTGAAGATGTTGCAAGCGAGTCCGTGCTTGGCGATCGTGTCCTAGTTGATGTTAGAATCATGGGAATGAATCCAAACTCATGGATTGTCGGTGATACCACCGGAAACATTCTTGTTTTCCTTCCACCAACTGCCACCCCAAATCTTCCAACTGATTACGAAATCGGCGACCATGTTTCTATTGCCGCGAATGTTGCTGAAAGATATGGCATTAGACAACTTGCTACTACTGCAATAGAGGGAGGATACACCACTATTGACGTCACAAGACTTGATACTGCTGGTCCAGTAGTTGATTCTACTGCCGCAAGTATTAATCAAGCTTGGTTAACTAACTTCATGACTGCCTCCCCTTCACTACCTCCAAGAGTTACCTTTAATGGAACTATTTATCTTGATGGTAGTTTTACCAATGTTAAAATCACCGGAACTAGTGGTGGTGCTTCCGGTTTCTTTGCTTTTGTTACGGGAACTCCAGCCACAGAAAGCACCGGAAATATGACCTCATTAGCCAATCACACCGGAACCTTTACTGGTTATCTTACTTCTGGTCCTGCTACTAGTACCGCTGGAAAAATTGACTTATTTGTTGTGTCATTTGTTGATGATAATGGTGGCACAACTGATCCAGATCCAGATCCAGACCCAGATCCGGTTGATGGTGTTACCCTCATCTATTCTGGGGCTACAGTAAACATGACTGGCGAAAACGACGCCGCTACCGTTGGTCTTGATCCTACCATCTTTTCGGTTGTTAGTGATAAAGGGCCTTCTGGTCAAAATCACATTGGTTTAAATAAAGGTGGTTGGCTCGCACTTTATCAAACCGGCGGCGGCTGTACATTGACCGTCAGTGTCACTAGTGGTTATGTAATCGATTCATATGTTTTAACATATAAAACTAACAATACTAATGATGCTACAATTAAAATCGAGTTTAATGGTACGGTTGAAGACTTAACAACCACTACTTCACCAACTCCTCTAGCAAGCAAAACTGTAAATGGCAGTTCCATTGCAATTCATAATGTGCATACCTCAAATATTCAGTTCCACATTATGCAGATGGTTATTAGCTATCACGCAGTATAGTCAACAGTTGGTATAGTATTATCAAGAACTGCTGAGCTTAATCTTAGCAGTTCTTTTTATTAGACAACAAAAAAGAGACCCACTTCAACATGCAGATCTCTTTTTTAACTCTAATTTATTTAGTATCTTTTTCTTTATTCAAGCCGTATTTCTTATTGAATTTATCGATACGACCATCTGCCTGTACAAAGCGTTGTTTTCCAGTATAGAACGGATGGCAATTTGAACAGGTATCAACTTTAATTTCTTTTAAGGTCGAACCAGTTTCAAAAGTGTTTCCGCAAGAAATACAAGTAACGACTGCTCTTTGATACTTGGGGTGAATTGAATCTTTCATATTTTCTCCTTCGGCGCTATAAGCTATGCTCGAGCGTAAGTCCTCTCTTATTCTATCACTAATACCAAAATTGTCAATCAATATTACCAGCAGAATCAAAGAAAGACATTTTAATCGTTAAGTAAGGATTCCGCTAACTTTAAAGCGGCATCAATCGTATCAGTCATATCAAAATACTTATACATTCCTAGTCTTCCCCCGAAAATAACTTGCGGATCTTTCTTCGATAATTCTAAGTACTTATTATATAATGCAGTATTTTTTTCGTCATTAATAGGGTAATATGGTTCATTTTTCTCTTTGTCATATGAAGCTGGGTATTCTTTAGTAATCACCGTAAAATTAGGGCAAAGATTAAATTCAAAGTGCTTGTGCTCAATAATTCTTGTATAAGGAACTTCATACTCCGTATAATTAATAACGGCATTCCCTTGATAATTAGTTTCTTCTAGATTAAAATGCTCAAACTTTAAAGAACGATATTCCAGTTCCCCAAAGCAATATGAGAAGTACTTATCAATTTGTCCAGTATAGATGATTTTATCGGCAAAAGAGCGATATTTCTCTTTTTCCTTTAAATAATCACAGTTTGTGACTATTGTCACTCCGTCCAGCATTTTTTCAATAATCCTGGTGTATCCGCCAAGTGGTATCCCTTGGTACCGCTCATTATAGTAGTTATTATCATAAATATATCTTACTGGTAAACGATTTAAAATACTAGCCGGTAAGTCGCGACATGGTTTTCCCCACTGTTTGCCTGTATATCCCTTGATTAATTTCTCATAAATGGTTGTTCCAACGAGCGAAATCGCCTTCTCTTCAAGGTTATTAGGCTCACTAATTCCAGCAGCTTTAATCTCTCTTTCAATCACCGCTTTTGCTTCTTGAGGCGTTTTAATGTTAAATAGTTTTGAAAAAGTATTCATATTAAAGGGAAGATTATAGATCTCATCTTGATAAATTGCCATTGGGGAATTTACGAAGCCATTAAATTCCGCAAATTGATTAATAAACTCCCAAATGCCTTTGTTACTAGTACGAAAAATATGCGCACCATACATATGAACCTGAATCCCACTTATCTCCTCGGTGTGAACCGTACCGCCAAGATGATGTCGCTTTTCTAAAACGATGACGCTTTTACCGGCCTTTTTAAGCTTATATGCCAAAGTCGCACCAAAAAGTCCGGCTCCAACAATTAAATAATCATAATATTTTGTCATGCCTTAATTATATATGATTTTTAAGAACATGCCGTATTGTTGGGCAAAATATCGTTTTTAAAAGCAAAAAAGCAAAGCGATTTAAATGCTAAAAAACCTGTTTTACTAATATAATTATACTATGTTACAACTCTCAATCTGTATTCCCTCTTATAACACCACTGCCTTCATTGATAAGTGTCTCCCTTCTTATGTTGATAAACGGATTTTCCATTTAGTTGAAATCTTTTTAGTTAATGATGGGTCTACTGATCCAACAACTCTAATAAAACTACAGGAATACGAAACTAAATATCCCTTCCTTTTTAAAATCATTAATAAGGAAAACGGAGGTCATGGCTCTTGCATTAATATCACCATTCCTTTAGCAAAAGGAAGATACTATAAAGTCATTGATGGTGATGATTATGTTGATACCGAAGCCTTTGTTGCTTTTGTTCATCATCTAAAAAATATCAACACCGATATTGTTACTCATTCCTACACCAACATCTATACGGATCAAGCTCCAATTAATACTAGTGCCCTTAAAAAACCCACTAAAAACGAGGTCATGCATTCCTTAGAAACAGTAATCCTAAACTATCAATTCCTCTCTTTAGCAACACTTACATTTAAAACTAAATTACTCCAGGAGATACACCTCACGGTTCTTGAAAAGACTTTTTATGAAGATGCTGAATATTCGCTTTATCCATTAGCAAGTGCCACATCAATCACTCATTTTGATCTCTTCTTATATCAATACTATCAAGGAAGCGGCCTCAATCAATCGACCAACATCAATAGTCTTAAAAACCGGATTAATGAACAAATCAAAGTGTTCTTCAAATTACTCGATTTTTATGAAACTAAAACAGCCTCGCTTTCACCAAATATCAAGTCTTTCATCCTCAAAGAAGTACGGAAATCGTTTAAAGTCATTCTAAGAATTTTCCTTAAGTTCACCAGAAAAGATTGGAAAGCTCGTGAATTAAAAGCCTTCATCAATCAAATTAAAGCTAAATCTTTAAACTTTTATCACATAATTAGTCGTGATAAGATTTTAAAAATCGCTCGTTTACTTAATTATTTCGGTTATCAACTACTCCTCCCTTTTACTTATAAAAAAGCGCTGCGACCCCTCTTTAAATATCAAAGCAAAAAATAATCTTGCTTACTTACTAAAAAACTCGTTTGATAAATCCACTCGGTCATCGAACATCAGATTATTAAAACTCGGCCCATCTTCGGCCTTAATAACACATTCTAAATGATACAAATCATTTAGCTTCACCAAAAGATCATAAAAGTTCAGACTGAAATTACTATTGAATAAATAGATGTCAGGAGGCATTGTTATGATAATTCGCGTCATTTCTTCTACCAAATCTTTAGTCAAAGAAACTGATAGATATGAATTTTGATTCGCAAGCACAAAGCCGTGTTCATTTTGCTCTCTTTTCATAAAAGACACCATGTTATTTGGGTGTGTTTCTAAAAGAGGCGAGATTTGCCATCCTAATCTAAAAATGTAGACTTCGTTATTAGTTTTTAACACCGCCTCTTCGACTGCTCTTTTATATCTTGAATACTCATCATTAGGAAGACAAGGGGAATTAACTAAAAGATTTCCAGCTTTATTATCACCATAAACATTAACAGTACTGACATAAACGAATTTCTTTTGATGAGCTTTGGCATATTTAGCCATAATCGTGGTCCATTTAATACGTCCATAAGCAAAATGAATAATGAGATCAGGATTTACTGCTTTTAAGAATCGCTTGACCGCTATATCAGAATCAATATTGACTTTACTGCGGTCAAAAACCACTACTTCATAGCCGTGCTTTTCGATAACTTCTTTAAAACGTGGCGCGATCATACCATGCCATCCGGTAATTAAACAAATCACGATTTCTTAGTTTTCTTTAAAATAATCTCTTGTCCGGGAGCGTCGTGTTCAATAATAAGGGTATCGTTAGGTAATAGGCCCTTACTCTTTAAAACTTCATACATCACAGCAGTAATATATCGTTCAACATCAACCTGAGTCTCACTTTTAACGGGAACATCAATCTGAAAGGTAGTGGCGTTGCTATCATAACCAATAATGGTTCTTAAACTAGGATTTCCAAGTACCTGAGGATACTTTTCTTTTAAATCAGTAAATGAATGATCAAAAGCCTCTTTAATCTCTTTGATACTTACTTTATTTGAAGTCTTAAAAGCCACACTGGCAAAAGTATCAAACTTCGAGTAGTTAATGACTTTAGTAATATCGCCATTAGCAAAAATCTTAATATTATTCTTCCAGTTCTTTACAATCGTTGATTTAAGGCCAATATCAGTGACAGTACCCTTAAAGCCGTCAATTTCTATTACATCACCAACATCAAAATGATGCTCAAAAACAATTGCCAAACCACAAATGAAATCATTAATGAATCTTTGAGCCCCAAGACCAATCACAATGCCTAGAATTCCAACTCCTGCTAAAGCGGGAATAATATTGATACCCCAAGCAACCAATACTAAAATTAATGCAACGATACTAATTAAATACTTAATCAAACTAAAAAAGACATGCGCGACAGTTTGTTTTCTTTTAATGTTTTTATCAATTGTAAATCGTTTTGGGATTAAAATCGAAACAATGCGCGCAATATTAATAATTAAAACCGAAACTGCAATAATAATTAATGAATTAATAAAACTCATCACATGATTAACAATCCATGTCCCAATTGTCTGCAAAATACCTTCAAGCGTTACTTCAAAGCCAAGCGGTTCCGCGGTGAGAACCACTCCCAATACTAGCAAGCCCAAGAACAAAATAATACAGCCAACATTAACAAGAATTGTAAAATGTTTTTTAGATGTTGCAGCACTTTTTTTAGTGAAAATAATCTGGAAAATAATAATACTGACCAACAACAAAAGTATTATCACATCAATCGCTATTGCTAAGGGCTGACTCATTACAAGGGTTATCATACTTATATTCTACCTTAGATTAGAGAAACAAGAAATAGCATTATTTATATATAAACTGAAATAATCAGGTTTTTGAATAATAAAAATGATAAAAGCATCTTGCTGCATCCTTTTAAACTTTCCTCGCCGCGTTTTATTCTATTTCATAATGGCTTGTCAGAAAAACGTTATAGGAAAACTGCACCACTAGTTGCTTGTAGTTTCAATCATGGTTAGCCAAACTGAATTTGGTCATTATTCATCTCCGGAATCTTATTCATCACCGCCAATTTGGGTTAAAACATACAAGAAAATATATAAGATAGCATATAAGATACTTGTATTTTTGACTTCGCTTTAATAAAATACTCTTAGTTTATTAGGAGCAACTTATTAATGAAATTTGATTATCGTCCTGAATACACTTTAACAAGTAAAATGATTGATTTAGTCGCACAAATCACTGAGTATTTAACAATGCTTCTCCCTTTAAAATTTATTAAAGCAGCCACAACTAAGACGAATCAATCGCCTAAAGACCATTCATTCCTCGCTGGCTATTGAGAATAACACCCTGACTCTTGAACAGATTACGGCCGTCATTAATGGAAAAACCGTTATCGCACCACTAAGCGAAATTACCGAGGCTAAAAACGCTTATGAGGCATACAAACTTTTAGAAACAATCGACCCATTTACCATCGATGATATGCTGAAACTTCACGGAGTGATGATGAAAGATTTAGACGCTGAGGCCGGTAGTTTCCGAACAAAAGGAGTCAGCGTTTTTAATGGTGATAAGCCGTACATATCGCTCCCCCGCCACAAAACGTCGCTCCACTCATAAAGATTCTTTATCGATGGCTAGAAACCGAAAAACTAAACGAACTCATCAAATATTCAATTCTCCACTACGAGTTCGAATTCATTCATCCGTTTAATGATGGTAACGGCCGCATGGGACGCTTCATGCAAACGGCCTTCTTAACAAAATGGAAGACTGTATTTGCATATATTCCTGTTGAAACCATCATTAAAGAACGTCAACAAGAATACTACACGGCATTTCAAGACTGTTATGCTGATAACGGAAAATCAACTCATTTTATTATTTTTATGCTTAAGACTTTGCTGTCCGCGATTCAAAATGTCCATCGTAATTCAGCCAATATGCTGAAGAGCCAAACAACACAAATTCAAAAACTCATGAATATTATGGAATATATTCCATTCTCTGCAAAAGAAATTGCCAACCGCTTAGGTCTTAAATCCATATCATCCTTAAAAAATCACTATTTGATGCCTGAGCTTGAGCTGGACTTAATTGCGATGAGTATTCCCGATAAACCAACTAGTAAGAATCAAAAGTATTACAAGTTTTAAAGAATGGAAAGACAATCTTAAAACCTTAACGTGTAGCGCTTTTGATTTCGTAAAAAAATACCCTCGTTTCTTGAGGGTACCTTTTAAAGAAAATACGCGCTAGTTATTCAATCGCGATGGTCTTATCGCCTTCGTCTTCTTTGTTTTTCGTAAGCGTAATTGTTAAAACGCCATCTTCAACTTTAGCTTTAAAATCATCAGTTTGATAATGCTTTCCGACATAGAACGAACGCTTTGACACACTATTGGTACGTTCGTTAATTAAGAAACGGGCGTCTTTATCAAGTTTCACCTCTTTTGCAGCGATTACAGTCATGTAACCATGTTTAAAAGAAATGCTGATTTCATCTTTTTTAAAGCCAGGAACATCAAGAATGAAGATGAACTGGTTATCTCGCTCAATAAGATCACTAGTCAAAAGACCTTGTTCATAGTAAGAACTGTTAGTCAGAAACGAATTTAGATTTTTAAGATACATATATTTTCCTCCCTTTGGCACTCTTACTTAACGAGTGCTAATGATAGTATAATCTATCTTTGGCACTCTGTCAATAGGAGTGCTAAAAATTTTAGTCTTTTTGATTTAATTTAGTCTCTCGTTTAAAAACACCGACCTATGATATAATTTCTAAAGACTATTTAAAAAGGAGCATTAAACGTGAAAATATTTCAAAGACTCGGAATCATCGGTTTTCTCTTAAGTGGGGTTTTGGTTGCTTGCAATCCGGTTGATGATATGAAAATTACTGCTGACGGCCCAACGACCATGATGGTTGGTAAAACATTAACTCTTAGCCTATTATCGCCATCAAATCAAGTAACCGCACACCTAGAAGCTGATTGGAGACTGAGCCAAGAAGGCATTATCGCCCTTGATGCGAAAGGAACTACCGCTTTTATTACGGCAATCAAAACGGGAACCACTGATGTCACTGCGTTCGTTTTAGGTACTGATATCTTAGATACTATCACGATTACCGTTACTGCACCAGAAACTAAGCGCCTTGAAGATATTATTAATTACGAACTATCCTTTGATGGCGTCACCACTCCAGTCGTTTTTCCCGAACTAAGTCCGAGTATTGAAACTAAAATCGATGTGACTCTTGCCGGAGTAGAACTGCTACTAACTAATATCACGATTTTAGAAATGCAAAGCATTCTTGCTTATTTAGGATCCTTTGACTTCTACGAACTTGAAGGAGTAAATCTTTACGCTCTTAACGCTAGTTCTGCTGCTTATTACCCTGCCAATCAACCAGAACTACTAGTTGTTTATGCCGACGCCCAAAATAACCTTGGTGATGTTGCTATTAATGTCAAAATGAAGCCGCGTGAGAAAAAAATGACCTTTGAATTCACAAAATTTATTCTGAAGCTTCCATCTTTTGAAACTGTAATGGGTGCTTTTTATCCGCTCATCAGCGGAATTCTTGACCAAATGGAAAATCTTGAAATGATTACTAATTTCTCTGATGGTGCAAGGTTTAGAACTACAACAAGAAGAACCGCTGTTGAAACGATGTTTCTTGATGCTGGGTTTATCGATAATGGCTATCATGAATTAGGGATTCTTGACGTGAATACCCTCCAAGAACTCTGTTATGTCTTTGAATCAGAGACAAATAATGACACTACTTTTGTTATTTATATCTATAATTTCCGAACTCAATAAACTAGTTTAATAAATTATCACTCGATTCTAAATTCACTATTTTTGCATTTTAATACCGGAAACGCCTCAAAAAGAGACATTTTCATCCTTTTTTTCTCATTAATTGCACCCAAGAAAGCATTTTATCTTATAATGCTTCTATCAAAGGAGAAGTATGAAAAAGTTTTTTAAAAATTTCGGAGCATTCATCGCTCGAGGCAACATCATTGACTTAGCAGTTGCTGTCATCATCGGTGCCGCTTTCAATGCCATCATTTCGGGACTCGTGAATTACATTTTAATGCCAATCATTACAATGGCAGTTCCTGGTGGAATGGCCGGTTTAGTCACTGTTCTTCCCTCTTCAAAGCTAGCCGATATCCAAAACGGAACTGTCGGTGCGCTTCATAATGGTAAGTACTACATTACTTATTCTGCGATTGAATGGGGTTTATGGTTAAACACCGTTATTAACTTTGTGCTTGTGGCCTTGGTTTTATTTATTATCATCAAAATCATTATGTCGGTGAAAGCCGCGAAAGAAAGACTACAAAAGCAAAGCGCTCCCACTCCGGCCGTAGCTGCTGTCCCGGCTGATGTGCAATTATTAACCGAAATAAGAGATCTCTTAAAGAAAGATCAAGTTAAATAGTTTCTTTTAGATTTGTTTTCCGAATTAACTCATAAGTTTTTTCTAATAAAGCTTTTTGAGTTACGTATTTATTGTACTTATCCTTTTCGATTAACTTCGCAATTCTTTTCTTCGCAAATTCCATTTCAGAATCGCTCTTCTCAATTAAGGCTGAAACTAGTAAATAACATCTTAAAATGTCAAGATCTGGACTTGAATATAACACTTTTTTATCATCATTAGAAAGCTCTTCTTCATAATAACGACGCGCTTCATCAAGGTTTAAACATGCCTTAATAAAGATGGTTTCAAGATGAACTCGGATCATCATTTCTTTTAATTGATTAACCTCAAGAATTTGCTTTAATGTCGCTTCTGCCGCTTCATATGAGCCTTGACTCGCTTCACGGTAATAATTCATTAAATAAATCTTCGCTCCGTATAGAGTATCAGGAAGAATTGCTGGAACAGCCCAATTGGCGTTACCATTTTCAACTTCTGCTTCAATCTCAAGCATTTTATTGAAAGCAACTTGTGCCTTCCCGCCGCCACTAGTAATTAAAACGAAACGATATCCATCATTTAAAGAGTCAAGTTCTACCGGGAAAAACTGATAAACAATCATCGCTAGAGTAATGGTAATCACAACTAAAAAGCATGGCTCAAGATAGGTATTCGTAACACTCGAACTATAAATAATAACGAGAATCAGTGTCAGTACTTCCGCGCATAAAACAAATAATGGCAACAAACAGTATAGTTTTAAACTTGCTTTATCGTTTTTAGGAAGTACTTTAGTTTCTCCAGTAAGACCATTAAAGGAACTAAGCCCAAACTTAAATTTATGATCCTTATTTCTCGCGAACTCAAGACCAAAAAAGTTAACTGATTTGATTTTGTATCCTCCGATTAAGGCCCCGATAACATGGCACGTCTCTTCAAGGATCCCATTAATAACAATTGAGATCAGGAGGGCAACAAAAAGATACGGGAGGCTTTCCTGAAAACCAATGATTAAATTGCCATCAAGACCAACCGCTCGTCCAAAGGCCTCAGAAATAAATACCAAAGCAGAAACAATAATAATTGCTCCCATAATGAGAAACACCAGCAGCGACCATAAATCATTTTTTTTCATTTTTACTCCCTAATATTTTCAAAGATCTTCCTTACATCATTATAGTTTAAAACTACGTCGTTGTGTTTTAACTTATAGACATCAAGAGGATTCTTGAGAACTTTCTTTACTAATTCGTCAGCATCTAAGCGAATACCATAATCAGCTAGAGTCACATTCAGTCCTAGATTAATGATAAAACTCTTAATCATGGCTAGACTTAAGTCCTGATTTAAAAGTGATTTTAACCCGGTTACTTCTAAATAAGAAATAATTAACATTGCGAGCCCCACACCATGAGGAATCACCGGATAAACCCCACTAACAGCGTGTTCTAATTTATGGATCGGCATCTCCACTTGTTTTCCTAGTCCCAGAAGCCCATTATGTGAAATCATCCCTAGGAGCATCATTTCTTCTCTTAAATCATAATTATTTGAATCATTAATCAGTTTTTCTCCGCTACTCATGATTCGCTTTAATGTCGTTAAACATAAGGCATCTATATAAGTATTATCCGCCTTATTTCGTGACAAGTAACGTTCAAAAGTATGCATAAAGATGTCAAAGATTCCTGCCGCAGTCACAATCTTATTAGTAGAAAGCAAAAGATCTGGTGCCAAAATTGCAAAATCAGGGCGATTGAGCTCAAGATTAACTCCGATTTTCCTTTGCGTAAGGGCGTCCGTAACTACTAGTGAATTTGAAGTTTCACTCCCCGATGCCGCGACAGTAAGAATAACTCCAAATCCCATTCTGGCAATTGGTACATGCTGATAATTAAGAATATCTAGTGGGTCACTTTTGTCATAGGCTGAAAGAGCCATTAACTTAGTGGCATCGATAACTGAACCACCACCAAGCGCCAGTAAATAATCAACTTTATGCTCTTTAATAACTTTTAAGCCCGCTTTCACTTCATCAAGACTGGGGTTAGGTTGAATACCCCCAAATAAAACTACCTTAATGCCGACTGCTTCAATTAAGGTTATAATTTGATCAAGAAGCCCGCTGGTGCAAGCGAAACTCACTCCAAAAGTGATTAAGACGTTTTTGATCTGTCTCGCTTTTAAAATTCGTCCGATTTCTTGATATCTAGCCTTCCCAAAAAGGACCAGCGTCGGAAGCGAGAAATTAAAGTTTTGCATCGAGTAATCCTACGATTTGTTTTAAACATGGTTTTAAGGCGTAAAGTGAAGCGCTGTTTTCAAGTTGCTTTCTTAAAAGACCAAAGGCTCCAAATAAACTAAATTCTAGGTCGACGATATTTTGATACCAATGTTTTCTTTCATTAAGACTCAAAAAACCTTTTCTAATTTGATTAAGCAAAAAGGCAAAAAGATAATCAGAGACACTACTTTTTAAAATCTTACTCGCCACCACCTCGTTCTCGCTTAAGTACGCATAAACAAGATCAAAAAGCTCCTGAAAACTCGCAACAGTTTTAATTCCAGAAATCTCTTCATTTAAATAATATGCGGCAACGACATCATCAACCGAACGAAAATGATAATAAAAAGTGGCTCGAGAATAATATAACTCTTCTAACAGTAATGGCACGGTAATCTCTTCAATTTCATACTTAAAAAGAAGCGATAAAAATTTATCAATAATACTAGTTTCAGTCGCTTTCCCCA
Source organism: Erysipelotrichaceae bacterium (assembly GCA_031271635.1). Lineage (GTDB taxonomy): Bacteria > Bacillota_I > Bacilli_A > RFN20 > CAG-826 > JAISVG01. The sequence goes on along the minus strand of JAISVG010000033.1, from coordinate 21,843 downwards.
TCTCTAGCTTCCTCTTTTAAGGTTTGGTTTTTGCGGCGTAGTTGTTTATAGCTTCTTCTCGTCTGATCGAAAATAAAGTCAAGCCCAAGATACCAAGGAATTGTGATGAGGAGAATCCCTAGTAACAATAGTAGGAGATTATTTTTCGTAACGAGTTCAAGGAAATTAACTCCAATCATGTCATGAAGTCCTTGTAGGGGGATAAGACCAAATAGGAGGACCGCACCGATCGTCGCAAAGGCAAGACCTAAGAAGACAAAAAGGCGATATTTATTAAAGGGGAGACAGATCCTAAAGAGGATGGCAATCGAACAGAAAGACACCGTCGAGACTAATAATGTCATCTTCGTACTATCAGTAATATCTTTAAAAATGTAATTATCAACATAGGGTTGGAGCACTACACCCAAAGTTTCACAAAGCAGAATCACAAAGACTCCAAAGAATAAGGCTAAACTCGCTGGAAAAGCCTTCTGAATCGTATTAGCAAGGAACTTACCTTGGATCTTATCATGAGACGGCTGGAGTGCCAATAGGAAAGCCGCAATCCCAATCGTAAAGACTTCCCAAATCATCATATTCTTAGGTTCGAAGGGGTAACGATAGTTTTCATGCTCCACGAAAGACAAAATGATAAAGCCGATCGTTAATAAAATGGCAAAAAAAGTTTTGCTTAAGAACAAGGCACAAGTTCGTTGGAGGTTATTAATAACTCGTCTTCCTTCGCCGACAATCTTTGGTAAACTTGAAAAATTAGAATCAAGCAACACTAAATGCGCCGCATCGCGTGCGGCTTCAGATCCGCTTGCCATCGCAATGCTACAATCAGCTCGCTTTAAAGCCAGAATATCATTGACTCCATCGCCAACCATCGCCACAGTATGGGTTTTTCTTAGCGATTCAATGATTAATTCTTTTTGTTCTGGCGTCACGCGGCCAAAGACAGTGTTTTGATCCGCTTGGGCCACTACGTCTTCGGGTTTTTGATTCTCCATTGAAATAAACTTATCAGAGTCTTTGATTCCGGTTTGTCTTGCAATAATGCTGACTGCTTGAGCGTTATCTCCGGAGAGAATCTTAATATCCACTCCATTATCAATGAACCATTTAATCGTTGCCTGTGCGTCTTCTTTAATATGATCTGACATCACAACAAGTCCGAGACACTTTAATTGTTTAGGAAGGACATTTTCTTTTTCAATTCTCCCTGAAGAATGAAAGAAGCCTAAAACTCGGTAGCCTTTACTAGAGTATTGTTGTGCCCTTAAAAGGGTCGTCTCCCGATCTAAGCCCTTAATCATTTCGGCTGCTCCTAAAACATAAGTTCCCTTCCCGACAAAAGAAATCGCGGAAAACTTGTTTTCACTTAAAAAGGGAATAGTTTTATCGACCGTATAAGAAGGCGTTGCCGTAAAATGTTCTCTTAAAGTCTTAGCAGTGACGTTCGTATCGGTTGAGGCCTGAACAAATTCTGAAAGCTCTTTATAAAAAGCTTCTTTTTTTAGTCTCCCGAACGGAACTGTATCCTCAACTTTTAAAGTACCATCAGTTAGGGTTCCGGTCTTATCAAAACAAATGACATCAACCCGTGATAGCATTTCAATTGAATAAAGTTCATTAACTGCGGTTTTATGTTTTGATAAAGAAATCACGCTTGTTGTTAAAGCCACGCTTGTTAAAAGATACATCCCTGCTGGAATCATACTCACCATGGATCCTGCAATCGCCGTAATAATTAAGTTGTAATCCACTTGCTTAACAACATCAGAGGCTGAATGGTCGAAAAGGGGACCTTGATGCATTGGGTAAGTAAGGTTAATAATTAATAAGATACCTCCGAGCACTATTACAACAACCCCAATAATTAGAAACAAGAGATTAAGGGAGCGAATAATCTCGGATTTCGGACGAGAAAAGTTCTTCGCCTTATTCTGCAGAGTTTCAATATAATTTGTTTTCCCTAGTTTTTCAACACGCGCATGAACTTGGCCTGATTTTACATAAGTTCCTGAAAAAAGCGTGTCGCCATGAGCTTTATCAATGTTTCGCGACTCACCAGTTAAAGCCGATTCATCGACAGAGCACTTCCCGTGGATGACGGTAGAATCAATAAAGATTTGCTCTCCGGCATTAAACACGACCACATCATCTAAGACGACTTCTTGAATATCAATTTCAATTTGACGCCCTTCACGAATTACCACTGCCATCTTAGCAGTGATTAAACGCATTTTATCAAGGAGTCTTCGGGCTCTAATGTCTTGAAACATTCCAAACCCAATGTTGGCAATCAGAATGATCAAAAAGAAAAGATTTCCCCAACTACCAGCAGCCATTAAGAAACCAGCAATAATAAAGAGGAGGATGTTAAAAAAAGACAAGATGTTTCCGGCAATGATTTGAAGATAGGTTTTATTAACTCTTCGTTCCGTCACATTAAATAGACCTTCGGCATTCCTGAGTTGTACTTGCTCTTGAGTTAATCCAAAAGCCGCGCTGGTCTTATATCTTGAAGCTTCACTAATCTTCTTAAACAAATCTTCGGTTTTTCTTTTCATGATTCTATTCCTTAGTTTTTATCTTTGACCACAAATTTAGTGGTGGTTTTACTCTGCATATTAAGATTATATCTTAAAACTAACTTTTATTTCGTACTTTGTCTTAAAATGTGAAATATTGTAATCTGCAAATTTTCTAAATCAAGGGGGAAATTCCCAGTAAACTTAAAAACGTTACTGTCTAACAGTCCCAACTAATAGCTCTTGTTGCATTTTATCAAGGCGTTTATCGAGCACTTTTTGGAAGAGTAAATCCACCGTATAATGGTAAATTAAACCTAGGATAATTCCTCCTAGATATACTGTTAGAGCCGCCACTAATGAAAACCAGATGATGTGATAACTATTAAAATATAGTTCAAGAACAAAAACTTCGCCCCAGAGCCACTGTCTTAGATAGATGTTGTCATGAACTAAATAAACGGTAAAGACTGTCGTGGCTAGGATATTAAGATACTTATTATGGAACTTAAAATTCTTAAACAAAACGAAAATTGGAACGGCAATAAGAACCGGAATTAAATCAAACCGCGATTCGTTAAGGTTATACCTAGTAAAAATGAAAATTACTAAAACAATCAGTAGTAAACTTGTGCTAATGATGAACCACAAAAGTCTTTTCTCGAATGCCTTTCGCGGATATTTTTTAAGATATGCCCCAATTAAATAAAGCTGTAAGGCCCAAATCGCATTACAAAAAACCCAGGTAATATTAATTCTTGTAATTGTAAAAATAATATTAATTATTAGCGTGACTCCAATTACAATCAAGAAAGATCGTTCGCGCATTTTGCGAATAAAATAATTGATTAACGGGTAACCAGCGCAAATAAGAAGATAAGTAAAGGGGAACCAGTATTCTTGAATGTTAACCGCACTCATGAAGACGTCTTTAATCTCAATGTTGTAATTATTATGAAAGAGGAACATTACCAATGCAATTATAAAGGGAATCAAGCAGATTTGAACTAGATATCGAACTAGTTTTTTCATTTTAAACTTTGAGTCTACTAAAAAATATCCCGAAATAATGATAAAAACACAAAGCAGCGGTTGCATGAAAACTGTAAACGATCGTAAAAAGATGCTCGTCGGTGTTCCAACAGGCGGCTGTGTGGTGGCATGTCCTACTAAGTGATAAAAAACAATTGCCAGCATCGCCAAAAGGCGAAGTAATTCAATCCCTGATGTTCTTGGAGGCTTAGAGACCGCTGAAGCGGATAATGTTACTTCAAGAGGAACTGTTTTAGCTACTTGCTTTGAATCTTGAACCATACTCCTATCATAACATAGATTAAGGAAGATTGTAGTGGTATTCCACTATCAATCATCTTAAAAAGAACCCTCTTTCTACTTCCTTCCTGCCATAAAAAGCCGTATTATTTCCTCATCGTTTAACTCTTCAATGCGATGGTCCATAAATTCACCAGCACTTTGAAGTGAAGATTTAATTTTCTTTCGTTTATGCAAAAATAAGGGTTGTAAGAATTCTTTTAATTGTTGTGGATCAAGGTGCCGGTTCTTTCGTTTAAAAGTGAAAACCGTTGAGTCGACATTAGGTTCAGGATAAAAAGCACTTCTTGGAACTTTAATGGCTTCATGAAGTTCGAGAGTTAAGTGAATCAAGGTTGTTAGTAGCGTCTCGTTCTCTGGTTTTAAAAGTCGCGACAGCACTTCTTTTTGGACCATTAAAACACCTGATGAAACTTGTGTCGCGAGGACAATCTTTAAAAGAATATCTTTCGTAATATAGTAAGGAATGTTTCCAACAATGACATCATACTGATTGAAATCTTCCTTTAAAACATCCTCATGCTTAATCTTTAAATCTGGAAATCGCTGTTTTAAAACCGATATATAGCCGCGGTCAATTTCTACTACAGTTAAATTTTGAGGTTCTAAATACGCAGTTAAACTTCCTAAGCCTGGTCCAATCTCAAGTGTGTTCTTTTCTTTTAAAACTAAGGTTGCAACCCTTTTACTAATCACTTCATCAATAAGAAAATTCTGTCCGAGGTTTTTATTAGGATGGAGTTCGTGTTTTTGAAGCAGCATCAAGATGTCTTGTTTATTCATGGCCTAAGACCTCAATTATTTGATTAGGAGATATTTTTAAAACCCGAAGGCGACTCATGAAATCGCGGGATGATAAATTGGTCCCAAACTTAAAATATCTTCCTAAGATGTTTCTTTGAAGCTTGGTAATCTTGGTCCTAAGTAATTCTAATTCAAGAAGCGCAGAATCTTTTGTCTCATCTAGTGGCTGATGATGTAAAAACGGCTGAAGCGCCGTTAGAACCGCTTCTTTGCTGGCATACTCAACCCCAACCCCATGGCGGTTACGCGCACTTTTCTTATCAAGACTTATTGCCGTGAAAAATAGGCCTTCAGATTTAAGCATCATTTCAATTTGTCGCCCCGGTCCATCAGGATCAAGCATGACATATATTGGTTCATCCTCTAGTTGTTTTAAAAAGATAATTGTTTCACGTGGAACAAAATATCCCTTTGTTATTGCATAACAAGTATCAAGAAAGTTACTCAAAAAAGTAACATCATGTCGTCCTTCAACTACTAATACACCCTCAAGATGATATTTTAAAGACTCTTTTGGCATTCGTCGTTGTTTCCTGTTTGATCACTGTTTCGGGACGGTTTAATAACGTGCTTAGTGCTGTTACAATTAGTGGCAAGTATTTACTTGAGTTCGTTTGGCCTCGAAACGGCATCGGAGTAAGGTATGGGGCATCAGTCTCTAATAGTAACCGCTTAAGTGGTACTTTGAGGATAGCTTGTTTTAGGAGGGCCGCGCTCTTGTATGTGATTACTCCGCCTACCGCAATATAACAATCTAAACTCAAGAATTGCTGCACCATTATCTCATCATAGCTATAGCAATGCATGATAAATGATGTCTGTGCTGTGTATTCCTTAATGATATTATACGTCTCTTCTCCTGCGTCACGTGAGTGAACGATGACTGGTAGTTTTACGGAAATGGCAAAAGCAATCAAAGCTCGAAACACGGTGAGTTGTAGTTCTCGTTCCTCTGACTCTTTATTCCAGTGAAAATCAAGACCAATCTCACCAATAGCTTTAATCTTAGCCCCGCCAAGGGATAAAAGCTTTGTTAATTCTTGTTTTAAATAATCGATAAACTGACTTACCCTTTGTGCTTCAATCTTTTGATGCTTTGCGAACTGATAATAGTTTTTAACCACATCATAAGGATGGATTCCAATCGAACAATAAATATCTGGATCTTGCTTTGTAATTTCAAGCGCCTGTTTAGAACTAGCAAGATCATATCCTGGCACCAAAAGATAATTAACTCCGGCCTTTTTAATGTCTTGAATCTCAGCATCCAAACGCTTCAAAAGCTCTGGATGATTTAAATGGGTATGGGTATCAAACATTACTATTTCCCCACACAAAACCGTGAAAAAACCGCTTCAGTTAGATCGCGATTAAATCTTTGTCCTAATAGTTCTAACATCAAGGCATAGGCTTCTTGAAGCGGAATCAAAGCGATTTCAAGCGGTAATTGTTTATTAAACGAAGTTATGGTCTTTCCTAAAACCATAATAATCCTTCTTACGATGCTTAACCCTTCAAAAGAATTAACCACGGTGTTTTCATTTAAAGAAACATCAAGACTTAAAACTTCTTCCATTTTATTAATCAAAGGTTTGATGTGTTTTTTGATTGCCGTAACGTATAAAGTATCCTTAATTTTATCTCTTACTAAATCAGCCTTGTTCACCACCACAATTAGCGGTTTTTTGCTCTGCTTAATGGTTAAAGGGACTTCATGATCAGCTGTTTGCTCATATAAATAGATGATTAAATCCACTTCCTTTAAAGTCTTATAGGTTCGTTTCACGCCTTCTTTTTCGATAAAGTCGCTGCTATCTCTAAGCCCAGCAGTATCAATAAAGGTGTATTTAATCCCGTTAATAATAACACTATCCTCAATCGTATCTCGTGTCGTTCCTGGAACACTAGAAACAATCGCACGATCCTTATTAAGTAAAGCGTTGAGTAAAGATGATTTTCCAGCATTAGGACGTCCTAAAATCGCCACCTTAACTCCGTCTTTAATCAGCTTTTGTTTTTGGCCTACTTGATAAATCTTCTTAAATTGCTCTCTTATTCTTAAAATAACCGCTTTTTGTTCTTGAATGTTAACTTCCGTCAGATGACGATATTCTGAAAAGTCAATTGCGACTTCAAGCCGCGCAAGGGTTGTTTCGAGTTCGTCTTTTAGCGTTACTAGTTGCTGGCTTGGAATGCCTTCAAGACTCTCAAGTGCTAAACGCTTACTACTTGGAGTAGTAGCATTAATTAAATCATTAATTGCTTCCGCTTGGAGTAAATCAATCTTATGATTTAAAAAAGCTCTTAAGGAAAACTCACCTCGTTTAGCTAAAGTGACTCCCTTACTTAAATAAGCATTAATGATTTCATGGACAATAATCATTGAACCATGAGTGATAAGTTCCACGACATCTTCGCCCGTAAATGAATAAGGAGCAAAATAGAAAAGCACCACCACTTCATCAAGCTTCTGATGATTGAAAGAAAAAAAGCCATGTTTAATCATGGTTTTTGCTTCTGTTTTAAAAGAGATTCCTAAAAATTCTTGAGTCAATGAAATTACATCTCGGCCCGATAACCGGATTATTGCCAAAGCGCTTTTAATTGGTGGGGTGGCCAAAGCAATAATCGGTGCATTCATGTTTTTATTCGACGTACTTAATTACAATATGTCTTTCTTTCCCTTGTCCGGTTGATTCTGTCTTAATATGTTCCATGGTTGATAATTCGTTATGGATCACTCTTCTTTCATCGCTTGACATTCCATCAAGTGAAATATCGGTTTTCGTCTTTACTACTTCGCCAGCAAGTTTTTTGGCGAGATTAATAATCTTATTGTAACGGCGAAACTTATAATCAGAAACATTTAATAAAACTCTAAAATGACGATGGAAAGTCGCATTTAAAGCGTGTCGTGCCACATCGTTTAAAGCTTTTAAAGTATCGCCATGCGCCCCGATTAATACTGAATTATGAACGGTATCAATATCCACATTAATAACTTCGTGCTCATAAGAAGCGCTGACGAGTTCAATTCCGATACCATATGCTTCAATAATTCTTGTTAGGTAAAGTTCTAAATACTTCAAGACATCTTCCATCTCATAAACTTCGATTTGGGCTTTACTAGAAAGACCAAGGAAACCTTTTTTGTCTTCAAGTTGAAGATAAATAACCTCACTAACATCAATGCCTTTTTCGTGTGCCGCAGCCGCGATAGCATCATCAAGGGTTTTTCCTAAATACACTTTTTTCATCTTTTTATCGTCCTCACTTTCGTTTTGTTGTTTTTGTTTTTCGATCCCCGAGCAATTAATTTTTGAATTAATAAACTAATCCCTAAAGAGATGAGAGCACTAATAAGCCAGTAGAAGCCCATCGCGCTTGGAAGAGTAAAGCCCATGAAAATAATAACAGCAATCATGATATATTGAACAATCTTCATCTGATTAGCTTGTGACTTTTTCGCAGGATTTGCTGCAAGACGTGCCACTTTTTCGTTGTTCTTCTTTTGTATTCTTTGAGGAATCCACATTTGGAGGAATTGGGCCACTGACATTAACACAAATAGCGAAACCGCCACCCAAAGCCCGTTCGCCCCGGTGCCCCAGTTTGACCAGTTCGTAATTACTTGCGAAATAGTATCGCTTAGTCTTAATCCCATGACGGTGTCACTAGCTAAAACTGAAGCTCCATTAAAAGCGCCCCAAACCGCAATAAAGATTGGGAACTGCACGATCATTACTAGAAACGGTGCAAACATATTAATTCCATTCTTCTTATAAAGCGCTAGTTGTTCTTGTGAGAGACGTTGTTTTTCGTATTTATTTGTATTGGCGTTCGGATACTTTTCTTGTAGTCTCGCAATTTCTGGTTGCAGTTGTGTCATTTTTGCCTGTGATCTTGTCGCTTTAAAAGTAATAGCTTGTAAGAGACCACGAATAATAAGCGTCATTAAAAAGATCGCTAAGAGTTGACCCCAGCCGCCTGCGCCGAAAGCAAAAGACATTGAATCAACAAGCCACGCGATTGGATAAACTAATAGACCTTCAATCACTCCTTTTTCCCAAGCATAAGACCAATCTTTGGTTGAAATCTTAACCGCAACATTATTAGGACCAAAGTTAGCATAATAACCATCTTTAGTAGCAATGCAGGTTCTAATTTGATTAGCTTTATTTGTAATCGAACTTTTATAAATATTCATGAAATCTGCGTTCGGCGTTTCCGCTGTTCCAAGCGATACTTTGAGGGTATTAATCCAGGTTTCAAGATTTCCAAAACGAATTCCTTCTGGCCCATAAAACTTTTGGTAACCATATTCTTGTAAAATAGGAACTAATTTTGAACCAGTATCGAGCGCGAGTTTACTACGAGTATCGCCGTTATAATATTCACTCGTCGCATCAGTAAAAATAAAGACTAAATCACTAACTCCTTTTGTTTGAGTATATTCGTCATTAAAAGCCTTAATCGCTGCCATCAACGTTAAATGGTCAATCTGTTCCCAGAAACGAAGCGATGGATTCCAGCTTCCGTATGATGTAACCATATCCATTACTTCTTTTAAAGTAGGATTATTTTCAAAGGCAACATTAGTATAAACTGTTGCGTTCGCATTAGTATCAAAATTTAAGGTATGGTAAGTCGCTTGTTCTTCAGCATCAAGCTTATTAAACTCATCTTGTGAGATGTATGTACTCACGCCTTCATCAAGCAAGAATGAGATATGTGCTAAATCTTTTTCGCTGCAGAAATTCTGGGTACAGCCACTAAGAACCAGCAAGGCGCCAAGCGTAATACTAACTAGAGTCAGAGTTTTTTTTGTTTTATTCATGATTAATGATCCTTTGCAATGTTTCGTTAATAATCGTTTCGTTATCGGAATAAGAATTATTCAAGTATGGCTCTTTAACTTTAATGACAATATCGAAGGGGTAATTAAGTTTTAAGTCTTGGAGCATGGCCCGTAGTTGTCTTCTTACTTTATTACGAAGAACCGCGTTTCCGATTTTCTTACTGGTAACTAGTCCAATTCTTAGATGAGAGAGACCGTTTTCTTGATGATAGATAGTAGCGATGTTGGTCTCGGTTCGATTTCCAGTTTTAATAATGAGATTAAAGTCTTGATTTCTTCTTAAGCGATAATAAACTTTCATTTCCTAAGCCGAAACCGCTGCTCTTCCTTTAGCGCGTCTTCTTGCTATGGTGTTTCTCCCATTGGCGGTCGCCATTCGAGCACGAAAGCCGCTGACGTTTGAATGTTTTCTTTTACTGGGTTGATATGTTCTTTTCATAATTTGTACCTCGCGAATATATGCTAATTAATTATATAGTTTTACTATATACGTGTCAAACCTTACAGGCAACAATCAAGAAAAAACTCTTTCGTTATTTTTAAAAATAAGACCTTTATTTCGTAAAAAGAAGCGTTTATAGAAATAAAGTTTCCTTAAAACCTCTTATATAGTCATCATTTTAACAAGCAATCCTGCTCAAAATGTAGTTCACAAAGGGGTGAGTAAACTACAATTTAGTGGGGTAAAAATGCTTTATCTTTTTGATAAAAACTCATATGCTACTAATAAAAAAATCGATTTTTTCGCATAAAAGGGTTTACAAAGCCGCATAAATAAAATAAAATTTGCTTAATGAGCAAGAGAAATTTAATACCAGCTTTCTTTGGATTATCGGTTTTAATGTTATTAGGGTCGGTGCTATTAATTCAGCATCCTGACAATAGTATCGTCGAAACCAAGGCGACTTTGCCAGCAGAAACGGCAAACACAAGAAGATTTTTCTTAGATAAAGCCGAAATCGGATCCTCACTAGGTTGGTGGATTGCTGATGAAACCCATATTCATATTTGGACGGGGTCAGCTGATCAAGAATATTTTGCTAATAAAATCAGCGATACCCTTTGGTACTACGATGTTCCAAATGCCGTCCTCAATAATAACAATGCCGGTTTTAGATTCTATGTTTATAACCGTGGCTCTAATCAGAATCAAATGCTCTGGGTCGGCGCTGCTGATGTCCGAGATGGAACCAATTATTTTCGTCTTAAAAATTATTCTGGCTCAACCTATCAAGAACGTGATTTTGAAACCGTAAACTGGAAAGACACTAAAACCATTTACGTGAAAGTTGATGCCGCCTCCGGCTGGTCGACTACTTCCGCCCCTTATGTTCATTACTATCAAGAATCTAAGGATTCGGCCTCTGCACCAATTCATACAATCAATAACGTCTTTGCTGGAGGCTGGCCTGGAGTTCAGGCCACCGCTTCAAGTAAGTTTGCTGGCCTTTTTGAAGTAGAAGTTCCGATTCTAAATGACATGTATCTTTCAAAAGTGATTTTTCATAATAATGCTGGAGGAACTACAAACCAAACCCCAAACATTAATAATGTTATCTATGATCATGCATACGCAATTGTTGGAAGCGGTGCTGCTGGACAAAACAAAAGTGTCAGTTGGGAACCGCTACCAATGACCTCAGACTATGTTCGTTTCTTTGTCAATCGTAATGTTTGGTCCGATTCAACCCACATTACTAAATTCCACTACTGGTCAAGCACTGTTGATCGCGAAGTATTCCCGACCACTTATCTTCATAACGCCGCTGATGATATTTGGTATGTGGTATTTGACATCCCTCATGCTGCCATTCATGAAAGTAGTTTTACATACCAATTTAAGCGCTACAATGCTGATGGAGCCTTTCAAGTCGCAACAATGGAAATGACTTACCAGACTTTTGGTGCCATTAATAATAACTTGATCCACGTAATTAATAGCAACACCGCTAATTCTACTGTCTTTCTAGGAGCGGCTTCTGCTACTAGCGATGCCTTTTTAGTAAAAGTATTGGAAGCTTACTTTACTTGCGATTCTGATGTCCATAACGGTTATGGAGATTACGGCACCGTAAACACCACCTACCTTTACCAAGAAGGTTCTGGAACACCAAAATTCACCGGATCATTACAAGAAGAGTTCTATGATTACCCTGAAACCCATACCAACTATCTTCAAGTTAGAGGTACGTCTTATCTTGTTAGTCTTCAAGAAAAACACGATGCTATGTGGGGAATGTATACAAACGCGGCTTCACAAATTAGTCTCATTATGAATGAAGAAAACACCGCGATTGTGATTACCGTCATCGCCGCCTCCCTTGCTTCGTCGCTGGCGGTTTCTTTCTTCGTTTTTAGAAGAAAGCGTCTTATTTAAGAATGTTATGCAAACGTTAAGCGGGATTCTTAGCAATCATTAAAGGCCTCGCTTTTTTATAATCTCTTGTTTTTTTATCTAGTCTTAGGATTTCTTCAAAATTTCTTTGATGTAAGAGGTGGTTCTTAGAGTGTTATCGAGGCCTTTTTGTTTTCCACAAAACGCTATTTTCTGGACAAAATGAAATGTGGAAAACTATAAAAATATGATGTATTGATTGTGTTAAAGTCGCTGTGGAAAACTTTCTTAATGTGGAAAACCATTTTATCAAAATCACCATTTTCCACAATTGCTGTGGAATTAACATTTTATCCATATATTTATTTTGTGGAAAACTGGTTTTAAACGATAAATTCATCTTTTCCAAGACTTTTTTTTGTGGAAAACTTAACTTCTGGTTTTTATTAGTTGTTAATAGTTTTTTTATGTGCTATTCTTTGCATATGGTAAAAAGCAAAGTTCCTGAACTAGAACAGTATTGGTCACAAGTTTTAGACGGGATTAAAACACACCACGGATTTGATACTTTTAACTTTTTCTTTGCTGACACCTTTATTTATGACCTTAAAAATAACGAACTATCAATCTTCGTTTCAACCAACCTTGCAAAAAACATTATCAGTAATAAATTTAAAGATGAACTTAATAACCTTATTAAAGACGTTTTTCAAACTGAGTTTGTTTTAAAATTCATTGTTGAAGATGATATTCCAGTCCTTACAACCCCCACCAAACAACAAACCACGGACGATGATTCGTATTTTCCTAGCGCTAGGATTCGCCCAGAGTTTACTTTCCAAAATTTTGTGGTTGGTCTTTCCAACAAAGAAGCTTCACAAGCGGCTTTAATGATGGCCTCAATTAAGAACCGCCTTTATAACCCGTTATTCGTTTACTCTGATGCCGGCTTAGGGAAAACCCACCTTCTAAACGCGATTGGAAACTACCTAAAAGATAACTCTCCTAACTTAAAAGTTTTATATATTTCTAGTAGTGATTTTGTTTCAGAATGTATTAAATTTTTCCAAAACAAAGAAAATCACGATCACAACAAGTTCCGTGACTACTTCCGCGGGGTTGATGTTTTATTAATTGATGATGTTCAAATGCTTCAAAAACACACTGCGGTTGAGGGAATGTTCTTTACTATTTTTGAAGATCTCACCAATGATAATAAGCCAATTATCCTCGCTAGTGATAAGCATCCTGATGACTTAAGAGAATTACATCCTCGCTTGACCACCAGGTTTGGTTCGGGGCTATTAGTTAATATTTTAAAGCCTGACGTCCCAACCGGGGTGCAAATCCTAAAATCAAAGATTCGCGCGACTGGATTAAGTGAAGATAAATACGATAATGACGCCTTAGAATATATGGCAAGCAATCGTAATAACGTCCGCGACTTAGAATCAATTCTTAATCGTGTGGTTTTTTATACTGTCTTTAAGCAATTATCAAAAGACGATCGCATCACGCTTGATTTTGTGCACGAAGCAATCGACAGCGTGAAATCAAATTCTCATAAAGGCGCGGTTGACGAAAGACGAATCATTAACGAGGTTGCTGATTATTATAATTTTTCACCCTCGCAGCTTGTCGGAAAAAGCCGCGTGCTTCAAATCGCGCTTGCGCGCCATGTGGCAATGTATTTAATTCGTAATATGCTTGATACCGGTTTGGTTGAAATCGGACGCTTCTTTGGCGGGGTTCACCATACCACTGTGATGAATGCGATTGAAAAAGTGAGCAATATGTGGAAAGCTGACGAAGCTACTAAGACCGCGATCGCGACTTTAAAGACGAAATTGAAGAAAAAACCCGCTTAAAGTTATAAAATGTAGATATTAAGGAAAACTTATCCACATATCAACAGCCTTATTATAGTTGTTATTCTTAAATATTAAAAAAGGAGAAATAAAGATGAAATTAGAGATTCAAAAAAGCATTCTACAAAAAGCCTTGGCTATTGTCCAAAAAGGGGTTACGCCAAGAATTAACCCAATTCTAACTTATCTTAAACTTGAAATAAGAAACAAACGGTTAGATTTAACATATAGCTCAGACTCTTTATCGCTAATAACTACAGTTGATCAGGAAAGCGTTATTGCTTCTGAAGATGGTGGTGTCTTAATTGATGCAAAAACTCTAAACGACATCCTGAGGGTTTTAACCGAACCAGTTATTAAAATCGAAGTCTTTGAAAACACCACGACTCTAATCTTCGATGGTGTTTCTGAATATAAACTTCCGACAGTTGATGTTAATGAGTACCCAGAACTTGATTTTGATCCAAAAGGCGAAGTCATCTTACTAAAGAGCGATGTCTTTGTTGATTTAGTAGAACAAACCAGTTTCGCGGCCGCGACTAATGATAAGAGGCCGCTTTTTACTGCTCTTAACTTAAATCTTGAAGACGGCTTATTGACTGCGATTGCTGCTGAAGCGACAAGAATTGCAAAGAAGGCGGTCAAGGTTTCAAGCGCCGCTCATTTTAATATTAACCCTGAGGCCAAACACATTAGCGAGATTGTCAAGATCCTTGAAGGAACCAAGGAACTAAAACTTTCAACCGACGGCAAGGTCCTCTTAATTGAAGTTGGAAAAACCAAGATTAGAATTAAACTATTAAGCGGCGATTACCCAACGGCTCAGATTGCAAGAATCATTAAGCTTAGCACTGCAATCAGCGTTGAATTTGAAACCGAGGTAGTTATGCAGCGAATTTCAAGCGTTACCGCTTTAAACGACGCTCAAGAATCAAGAGTAAGAATGCTTCTCAAAAAAGGCGTAGTCGAGTTTTCTTCAAAAAATAACCAAGGCGGAACCTCGCTCTCAAAAATTCTTGGGGTTGATTATGATGGCGATCAGTTTGATATTTATTTTAATTCAATTCACACCTTACAGTCAATCAAAGGCCTGAAGAGTAAATATGTCACCTTTAACTTTTCCGGGGAATTAAAGCCCTTTTCTTTGACCAATAAAAGCGATCCCGAAGTTATCCAAGTGCTCACCCCAATCCGCGCGGTATAATGAAAGACGTTGCAATCTCAACTGATTACATTACCTTAGGGCAGTTTTTAAAATACACCGGAATCATTACTAGCGGCAGTGATGTAAAACAGTACTTAAGTACCAATGAAGTTTTTGTTAACGATGATACTGAAACTAGAAGAGGACGTAAGATCTATCCTGGTGACAACGTTAGAATTAAATCCATAACATACCTAGTTATCAAAAAAGAGAAATAAAGAGAGTTTTTAATTTTAATGGTTGCTTCGCTGCTTTTTTTGCTCAACAAATAGAACTAAAACCACCAAAGATGCCTTGTTTTTTCTTCGGTTTTATTATATAATAATAAAAGAGTCTTAGAAGGAGTTTTATGAGTGAAACAAATGATAACAACGCTAGTAAAGAATATAGCGGAAAGAGTTTAACAGTTCTTGAAGGGTTAGAAGCAGTTCGAAAAAGACCGGGAATGTATATCGGAACCACCTCGATCGAGGGGCTTCACCATTTAGTGTGGGAAATCGTTGATAACTCGATTGATGAGGCTCTTGCAGGATATGCCAATCACATTTCAATTGAAATGAAACCCGATAATGTCATCTCAATTACTGATAACGGACGGGGAATCCCAGTTGATATTGTTGAGAAAACCGGAAAGTCCGGAGTTGAGACGGTTCTCACGATTCTTCATGCTGGCGGGAAGTTTGGCGGTGAGAACTCAGGCTATAAAGTCGCTGGTGGCCTCCATGGCGTTGGAGCAACAGTAGTCAATGCTTTATCAAGTTGGCTTGAGTGTACTGTCTATAAAGAAGGAAGAGAATACTTTATTCGTTTTGAAAGTGGTGGTCATGTTGTAGCGCCATTAAAAGATATTGGCCCGACAAAGCTTCGCGGCACAAAAATTACCTTTAAACCTGATCCTACTATTTTTACTGAAAGTACCGAGTTTGATTATGATGTTATTAAAGATCACATCAAGCAAATGGCGTTTTTAAACCGCGGATTAAAGATTTCATTGATTGACCATCGCATTGAACCCTTAAAAGAAGTAACTTTCTATTATGAAGGCGGCATTTCAGAATACGTAAGAGATTTAAACAAGAACAAAGGACCACTTTTTACTGAAGTCTTTTATTGTGAGGGTGACGGAGTTGCGATTATCCCAGTGATGAATGAAACCGATGGCAGCATGAGCACCAAAGAGGGGCGTGTAGAAATCGAAGCAGCAGTGCAGTATAACGCTACTTCTTATGAATCAATGTACTCATTTTGTAATAATATTCGTACTTCTGAAGGCGGTTTTCATGAAGACGGCTTTATGATGGCGTTAACTCGTGAACTCAAGAATTACGCCGAAGAAAAGAAGAATTTCGTTCTTAAAGAAGAAAGCAATAAAAACAAGCGAACATATTCATATGATCCAAAAGAACCATTCCGCCAAGAAGATGTAAAAGAAGGGTTAGTTGCGATTGTTTCCGTAAGACATCCTAATCCTCAATATAAAGGCCAAACTAAGAATAAACTCGGAAACGAAGAAGTGCGCGCGATCGCCTCGCAAGTGATCGGGCCAAAACTAAAGGATTTCTTGCAAGAAAACCCCGACGCTGCCAGTAAAATCTGCATCAAGGTATTAAATGCTCAGCGGGCAAGAATCGCGGCGGATAAGGCTCGTGAAGCGATTCGCAAGGGTTCAATTGAACTCACAACGCTGCCTGGTAAGTTAGCGGATTGTTCTTCAACTGACCCGGTAAAATGCGAACTCTTTATTGTTGAGGGTAATTCTGCTGGTGGCTCCGCAAAAAACGCCCGAAACCGTGAGTTTCAAGCGATTCTTCCTTTAAGAGGAAAAATTCTGAATGTTGAAAAAGCGACGCAGGAAAAGGTCTTTGATAACGCTGAAATCGGAAGCATCATCACTGCGATTGGTTCGGGTTATGGTAATATCTTTGATCTTGAAAAAGCTAGATACCATAAAGTTATTATCATGACTGATGCGGACGTTGATGGCTCACATATTTCAGTACTGTTATTGACGTTATTCTATCGCTTTATGAAACCACTTATTGAAGCTGGATACATTTATATTGCTCAGCCGCCGCTTTATAAAGTGACTTATCACCAAAAAGATTATTATGCGTATAATGATGATCAACTTCTAGAGATTAAAAAACAATTAAATCTTAAGGACGGTTATCCCACGCAACGATATAAAGGACTAGGCGAAATGGATGCCGATCAATTAAAAGAAACCACCATGGATATGGACAACCGAAAACTATTACAAGTAACCATGGAACGCGCTGAAGAGGCGGACCGCGTCTTTACTGATTTAATGGGCGATGAGGTTGATCCAAGAAGAGATTTTATTATTAATAATGCTAGATTCGTGAAGAATCTTGATACGTAAGGAGTAGACATGAGCGAATTAGAAAAAAAGATTGTTGATGAAACTGAAGAAACTCCAGGAGAGATTGCTTCAGGTATTGTGGCTGGTATTACTCCAGTAGAAATTGTTAATCAAATTAAAAGTGCCTTCCTTGATTATGCGATGTCGGTCATTGTGGCTCGGGCGATTCCTGATGTACGTGATGGTTTAAAACCAGTACATCGTCGGATCATTTTTGGGATGAACGAATCAGGAATGACTCCTGATAAACCGCACAAGAAATCAGCCCGTATCGTTGGTGATGTTATGGGTTAATATCACCCTCATGGTGATCAAGCAATTTATTCTTCGTTAGTGAGAATGGCTCAACCATTTAGCATGCGTTACTGCCTCGTAGATGGACACGGAAACTTTGGCAGCATTGATGGCGATGAAGCTGCGGCAATGCGATATACCGAAGCTAGAATGACCAAGATGGCCCAAGAACTAGTCCGTGATATTGATTGTGAAACGGTTGATTTTGTCGATAATTATGATGGAAGCGAGAAAGAACCAGTAGTTCTACCATCAAGATTTCCGAACCTTTTAGTTTCAGGAAGTAGCGGTATTGCCGTTGGAATGGCAACAAACATCCCGCCTCATAATTTAGGTGAAGTCATCGAAGGTATTAAAGTAGTCGCCGCAAACCCAGATATTAGTGTCGTGGAACTTATGGAAACCCTAAAAGGACCAGATTTTCCGACTAAAGGGATTATTTTAGGACGAGATGGTATTAAGAAAGCCTATGAAACCGGAGCGGGTTCTGTCGTAATTAGAGGCCGGGCGGATATTGAAGAAACCAAAGAAGGAAAGAAACGCATTGTTATTAGTGAACTTCCTTATCAAGTTAATAAAGCTACTTTGCATGAAAAAATCGCCGCTTTAGCGCGAGAAAAAGTCATCAGCGAGATTTCTAACATCAAAGACGAATCAAACTCCTTAGGAATTCGTCTTGTTGTTGATTTAAAGAAAGACGCTAATCCGGAGGTGGTGTTAAATAATATTTATAAACACACTCAACTTCAAACATCGTTTGGGATTATTATGCTTTGCTTAGTTAATCAAGAACCAAAAATTCTTCCCGTTAAGGAAGTACTAACAAATTATCTTAACTTCCAGATTGAGATAGTTGAAAGAAGAACTAAGTATAAACTTGAAAAAGACGAGGAGCGGGATCATATTGTAGTCGGACTTTTAATCGCGGAAGATAATATCGATGAGGTCGTGCGGATTATTAAAGAAAGTGAATCACCTGATTATGCTCAAGCGGCTTTAATGGCCCAGTATAACTTAAGTGAAAAACAAACTCAGGCCATCCTTTCACTAACTCTAAGAAGATTAACGGGAATTGAAGTTAATAAATTAGTCGAGGAACGCGCTACACTTGAAAAGAACATTGCTTACTACCGCGATCTATTATCAAGTCGGGACAAACTTCAGAACTTAGTTATTGAAGAGCTTGATGCCATTAAGAATAAATATAGCGACGAACGAAAAACCGAAATTAATAATGATTCTGCCTCAATCGAAGATGAATCTTTGGTGCCAGAAGAAGAAATTGTAGTTACCTTAACTGAAAACGGCTACATTAAAAGACTTGAACCAAATGAATTTAACGTGCAAAACCGTGGTGGAAGAGGGAAAACTGGGGCAAAAACTAAGGCCAATGATAATGTTTCCTTTATTCTTCATGCAAAGACTCATACGGATTTATTGTTCTTTACAAACTATGGCCGGGTATATTCACTTCGGGGCTGGAGAATTCCTTTATATAATCGTACTGCTGAAGGAAAGCCGATTATTAATTTAATTAATATTGAAAAAGACGAAAAAGTCTTAACGATTATTGCATGCGATGAATATCAAGATACTCAGTACTTATTATTCTTTACCCAAAACGGCATTATTAAACGAACTCCGCTTTCAATGTATCAACAGATTAATCGTAACGGAAAGATCGCGATTGATTTAAGAGATGGTGCGGATTCCTTGATTCGAGTCATTTTATCTAATGGCAACGAAGAAGTCGGAATTGGGAACAGCGATGGCATCCTCATTAAGTTTAAAGAAGAAGAAGTAAGAAGTGTCGGTAGAGATTCAATTGGTGTCAAAGGAATGACTTTAAAGCCCGGACAAAAAGTGGTCGGAGCGACAATTAATTCTGCCGGAAAGTATATCTTAGTAATTTCTGAAAATGGATATGGGAAACTAACACCTTTTGATGAATATTCTACCATCCATCGCGGTGGAAAAGGCGTGATTACCCTCAAGGTAACCGAAAAAACCGGGAAATTAGTAGCCTTAAAAGCTGTTAACGGCGATGAAGATCTTTTGGTGGTTTCTGATACGGGAATTATTATTCGTGTGGGCATTAAGGATATTCGTGAGACTGGAAGAAACGCTCAAGGGGTGAGAATCATCCGCCTTGATGAAGGTGCGAAAGTCGCTTCCATCGCGGTCCTCCCAAAAATTGAAGCCGACCTAGACGAAACCGAAGAAGACGTAGAAGGAGAATAAAATGCTTGATCTAAATTTAATTAGAGATAATCCAAGTTATGTAAAAAAAGCTCTTAAAAAGCGTGGTGTTTCACTAGATGAAAAAACTATTTTAACTCTTGATGAAGAAAAAAGACAATTAATTAAAGTAGTTGAAACAAATAAAGCGGAACAAAATCGTCTTTCTAAATATGTTCCGATTGCAAAGAAAAAAGGTGAAGACGTCGCGGCACTTTTTGAAGCAGTGAATAAACTAAGCGCTGATAATCTTGTGCACGAAGCAAGATTGAAAGCGGTTGATGAGACCTTGACAGCCATTTTAGTTGAGTTACCAAATCTCCCGGATAAGGATTTAGTAGGAGGCGGAAAGGAACACAATAAAGCGATTAAAACCGTCGGAACCAAACCGGTTTTTACTTTTAAACCGCAAGACCACGTTGCTCTTGCAACATCCTTAGGTCTTATTGATTATGAACGAGCCGCAAAGATTTCAGGGCATGGAACCTGGATTTATACTAATCTTGGTGCGCGTCTTGAATGGGCGCTGATTAGTTTTTTCATTAATGAACACTTAAAAGATGGTTATGAAATGATGATGCCACCTTACTTACTAAATGAGGCCTCAGGCTTTGTAGCCGGGCAATTTCCGAAATTCCGAGATGATGTTTTTTGGCTAAACGGCATTGAACCCAAGAAATTCTTATTACCAACGGCAGAAACCGCTTTAATTAATCTTCACCGTGAAGAAATTCTTGAGGCAACAAGCCTTCCAAGAAAGTATTTTGCCTATACAAACTGTTTTCGAAAGGAAGCCGGATCTTATGGTCAAGAGGAACGCGGGATGATTAGGGGCTATCAATTCAACAAGGTGGAGCTAGTCCAATATACTCTACCTCAAGACTCAGACCGCGCTTTTAAAGAGTTAGTGAAAAAGGCCGAAAGTCTAGTTAATAAACTTGGACTACATTATCAAGTGAGTAAACTTGCAGCGGGAGATATTTCTCACGCGATGGCAAGAACTTATGACATCGAGGTTTTCATTCCATCAATGGATATTTATAAAGAAGTTTCTTCGGCATCAAACGCTCGCGATTATCAAGCGCGAAGAGGGAAAATTAGATATCGCGACGAGAATAAAAAAACCCAACTGGTACACACCTTAAATGCTTCAGGTCTTGCTACGAGTCGGATTTTTCCGGCAATTCTTGAGCAATTTCAACAAGAAGACGGCTCGGTACTAATACCGAAAGTTCTGTGGCCTTATCTTAAAGGTATTAAAGTTTTAAAACCGATACGATAGATAAAATAGCATAAGACGTAACTGCTAGGGTAAAACTTAGCAGTTTTTTATTTGTAGCGCCAAAGTGCCCATCCCTTCGCACTAAAACTTATTATTTCATAACTGTTTTTAGTCTAAAATGATAAAATAAAAGGGCAGCGATCGAAAAGCAAATTGGATGGATGCTGATAACAGCAGTAAGATTTTAAACAACTCAAGATGATAAATCAGAGTTTTTAGGTCGCCCAAAATAGGAAGATTATTAAGATATTTGATTAAGTTTAACGTGTTGATAAGATGTCGCTAGTCCGATAGATACTTCGAAAGGAGATTAATAGATGCTCAAAAAACTATTTTTGGATTATCAAAAAAATCCAAGAAATAGCATTGCCTTTCTTAAATTAGCAACATTTCTTGAACCAAAGATTTTCACCATCTTTAAAAGCATTAACTGCGATAATAATTATCGCGAGGATTTTATTCAAAGTTGTCATCTTAAACTTCTTGATGTCGTAAATGAAGTTGTCTTTAAAGAAGATGCCACTGATAACACCATCAGTGCTTATTTAGAACGCGCCTTTCTGACGGTGAAAAGAGACTTCACCAAAACTTATCATCTTTATCATCTTAATATCTCACTTGATGAAACTGATGAGAATGATGTTCCGTTACTTGATAAGATTCCAGTCATCGAAACTAAAGAAGTTGATAATAGTGATATCTTTTCTCAAATTGAAATAGTCCTTT
>JAISVG010000083.1 GCA_031271635.1 Erysipelotrichaceae bacterium | reverse complement strand
ATAACAACGACTGCCAGTTTTGCTGGTCTTGACTTACCAGCAATTATCAACCCAAGTGATGATGAGAATGAGTGGTTAATTGATCCCCCGAGCACGCAGTTTGAATTAAAGCTTTTACTAGAAAGTTATGGCTATACTGTGGCTATGCTTCAAGGTGATGGTCCGCTTTCATCTTATGCTGATGACTTTGGAATTAATGTGAGAGACTTTGATGCCTATCTCATCGCGGTCAAAGAAACCTCTTATTATCATATTTTCTACTTTGCAAGTGAGGCAGTCGCTCTTACAGCGCTTGAGGCCCCATATACCGTGGCAACAGAGGCTGATGGAGCAACTGTTATTCAAGTTGGTCGAGTCTTAATTTTTGATTTTAGTTAGGAGAAAAAGGTGAAAAAGAATATTAAACCATTACAGTTCTTATTATTAGGGCCGTTATTTCTAGTAGCGTGTGATGTTAATCTGCCCCTTGAAACCACAATTCCTGGTGCGGTCGAAGCTTTTGAAGTCAGTATTAATGAAACTGCCGCAACCCTCATGTGGAGCGCGCCATTTGATGATGGAGGGGCTCCAATTATCAAATATGAAGTGACAAATAGTGAAGTGTGGATTGAAGCAGAATCTAATATTACCCATACCTTCAAAGATCTCCAATATGACACTGAGTACACCGTTCAAGTTCGTGCTGTTAATGAGAATGGGCCTGGTCCAGCATTAAAGGAAGTGATTATTATTAAGAATCAGAGCGTTCCCTTAATGCCTCAAGATTTAAGCACCGTGATTGGTGATCAAATGGTATCCCTTTCGTGGTCAATCTCAGAAACGGTAAAGGTTACTGGTTTTGAGGTTAAACAAGATGATGGTCCTTGGAACCATACTTTAGTAGCAAACTATGTTTTTAGTAATCTAACTAATGGTACTGAATATACTTTTTCGGTGCGAGCGATAAATGATCTTGGTTTTGGGCCTGAGGCTAGTGTTAAAGCGACTCCGGCCACCATTCCTAGTGCTCCTCAGAGTTTTGAGGTTGTTGCGGGTGATGGGCAAGTCATTCTTTCGTGGCTTGCTCCGGTCAGTGATGGCGGGAGCCCAATTCTTCGTTATGAAGTTCAAAAGGACACTAATGAATGGCTGATGGCTAGTTCTAATACAGGTCATATTTTTAGTGGGCTTACAAACGGAGTTACTTATTCTTTTAAGGTGCGCGCAGTTAATGCGGTCGGTAGTACTGAAACTACTTCGCGTGAAGCAACACCAAGCGCCGCTCCAAGTATTCCATCAGCAGTACAAAACTTAGTTGCTATCTCTGGAAATAGTAGCGTGACGCTTACTTGGAGTGCCCCGGCAAGTAACGGGAATTCTGAGATTATTTTTTATCAAGTTCGTGTTGGAGGTGGAAACTGGATTAGAAGCACATCAAGTACTGAATATGTTTTTAATAACTTAAATAATGGGACCGAATTTTTATTTCAAGTACAGGCCGTTAACGATGTGGGTCCCGGGATTATTGCTAGTATCAGAGCGACACCAGCCACAACTCCAAACGCGATTGCGGCTACCTCCTTAGAATTAGTAGTTAGTAATAAAACGGTTCTCCTTTCTTGGACGGCACCCTATGATGGTGGGAGTCCGATTACCAAATATCAAGTAGCAATGACAACAGGTAGCGAAACGCCTAATAACTGGCTTGATGTACTAACAACAAGTTATACTTTTACTGAATTGACTAACGGAACAACATACTATTTCTATGTTCGCGCGGTTAATGCAATTGGGCCTGGAGAAGCACTTTCAAGAAGTGCCGTGCCAACAAGTGTTCCTGATGCAGTAACGGATTTTATGGTAAGTGTGACTCGCTATCGCGCAAGATTAACATGGCTACCTCCATTAAGTAATGGCGGTCAAGTGGTTACTAATTATGAAGTGGCAATTGATGATGCAGCATGGATAAATGTTGGCTTAAATCTTAACTATACTTATTCTAATTTAGCTGATAATATGACATATACCTTTAAAGTTCGCGCGATTAATGTGGCTGGATCGGGGGCAACTATTAGCAAAACAGTCACCATGTCAGGAAGGGAAACGATGCAAGAGTACTTTATGAGGACTCCAGACCTTTTTGAGGATTATACTACTGTGACTGAGGTTACGAAGTGGGCTTGGGAAGGAAAATATCAGTCCCTCTATTATGAATTACGGGATTTCTTCTTAGATAATGGCTATCGGCAGCTAAGTGAACTTCAAGGTAATGCAGAACCCGGTCATTATAATGGGACGAAGATTGAGGCAATGTTAGGCCAAAACTTTCTTGATTACTATCCTGGCTATGGCTATGAAGATCAAGTTACTGATACAGACATCGTGTTTATTCTTTCTTATGACAATGGTAGCGAAGCACATTTCCTTTTCTTTGTGCATTCACAAGGCGGGGCGATAAATGTGACGAGTGCCACTTATTTTGATACTGTCTCAAATGAACACACTTATCACCAAGAAACAATGGTCGAAGAAAGCTATTGGTGGTGGTTTGAAGGCGATGATTATGGAGCTTCATTTCTGACGATTCTGCTTCAAGATGGTTGGATGGAAGAGTATCGCTATGAGAGTGACACTGACTTTGTCCACTCAAATAAAGTAACTGAAGTTAGTATGCATCTTGATTTTTGCTCCATTTATCATTACAGTGAAAATGGGATTGGCTATCAGATTTCACTAAGAAAACCTCATCTTGAATAATATTTAGGCTGATGTTTCATCATAAGAAGATCATTATAAAGACTCTTTTAAGATAACATCTTTTTAATCTTCGAATAGTGTAATAGTTTTCTAATACAAATTTTAAATCTAAAGTGCCAGGCGGGCAATAACCCGCCTTTTATGACATGATGCCTAAAAGTAAGGGATTTTGAGAATATGGCTCAAAAAAAGTTGCGTAAAAACTTTTTTCGATTGTTTTTTTGCTTTTTCCACTGACGAAAGTTTTAAATGCACGATTAAATTTTATACTACAAATATTAAAGAAGAGGTACTTCTTAAATGTTTGATGAGATGAGTCGATAAAACGAATCATTAAGGAGGGAAAATAATGATAGTTAAGAAACGACAAGTTGCCATCCTTGGCATATTAATGCTGGGGTTAGTTTCGCTGTTTGTGACGCTCGTTCCAAAATCGGAAACGACTTATGAGGTCCCAAAAATGCAGTTTCGTGCTGCTGCGATTGAAGATGATTTTGCGGGCGATGGTGTTTTAGCGGTCCTTTCAAAAGAAGCAAGTTTTGCTTTTAAAGAGTATCAAGCAACAGATTTTGCTGATTATGGTTGTTATGAAGTAGTTGATCTTACCGCACAAACAGGAGCTTTAGTGCAAAAACAATTAACGGCGGAAGCGATAAATGATGAAGTCACTATTACGGCACTAAAGGCTGAAGATCTCTATCTTGAGAATATTAATGATTTTCGACGAATTCTTAGTCTCAAGATTAATCAGTCTTCTGATCAAGATCAGATAAAAATAAGACACAGTATTAAAGATGGTAATGTGCATAAGAAAATGGTCATTAAGACAATTGATCAACTCTTAGAAAGAGAGGATATTGACTATGCTAGTCCGAACTATGTTTATGAGAAAGATGATAGTTATGGAAACGATCCTTTAGTAACTAATGGCAGTCGTTTTGATTTAATGCAGATTCGGGCTCATGCGGCTTGGGATATTACTCGTGGCTTTCGAAACACTAAAGTCGGAGTTATGGATACTGGGATTGATGCTTATCATGAAGATTTGATGAATCGAGTTAACCATAGTTTAAGTCGCGACTGCCGCTACGGAAGAATTGTTAATCCGATAATCCCTTATGATGTCAGGTATCATGGTAGTCACGTAGCCGGTATTATTGGTGCCCAGGGAAATAACGGTTATGGAGTTTCGGGTATCAACTGGAATGTTAGTTTAGTGGCTCTAATCATTGATGAACTTGGCTTATGGTTCTCTGATAATGCTATTCTGGCTATTGATCACGCTACTGCAAATGGAATTAGAGTTCTTAATTATAGTGGCGGAACGACAAATCGGAGTACCGGAAGCCAAAATAGTTATGATGCAGCATTTCGTGCAGCTTTAGTTAATTATCCTGGTCTCTTTGTAACTTCCGCGGGAAATAATAATAGCAATAATGATGCCGTCGGTTATTATCCCGCTAGTTATGCCACGCAACTTTCAAATGTGATTGCTGTTGGCTCAGTTGATCGCTATGATGTGAGGGCAAGTACCTCAAATTATGGTCTTAGTAGTGTTGGGATCTATGCTCCTGGAGTTAATATTCTTAGTACTGTTCCAGGAATTTCATATTATGAGACTTATAGTGGAACCTCAATGGCGGCGGCCCAAGTTTCCGGAGTTGCGGCCTTAGTCCTTTCGCTCCGTCCTAATCTATCTGGTGCCCAACTTCGAAGTCATATTATGGCTCATGCAGATACGATTCAGATCAATGTGCCAAGCGGAAGACAAAGCGTAAAACGTTTAAATGCCTTTAATCCGGTGAGTTATTACGCTCCAGTTTTTTTGAACAATGGTTACAATCAAAACTATGAAACAACGATTACCGGAGTATCAGGAGGAAATGTCCTTCACGGGGAAGTAATTATTCCTAGCTTAATTAGAATCGGGGCCGTTTCTGCCATCGTAGCTGGTATTGGTGCGAGTGCCTTTGCTAATCAAACTCAGCTCTATGACATCATCATTCAGAATAATGTCCGAAGTATTGGTAATTCAGCTTTTGCTAATAGTGGACTTCAAAACATCTATAACTATAGCTATACGCCACAACCAATAAATTCACTGACATTTTCAGGAGTTAACCTAAATAATGTAACTTTATGGGTGCGACAAAATATGGAGCAGATTTATCGTAATGCTGGCTGGGGGATCTTTGAAATCCGGGCCGAACTGATTTAGGAGGAAGGAGCAACAATATGAAATATCCAAAAAAGAAAGTCGTCTATTTAAGTTTCCTTATGATTCCGACACTAGTAATTACTGGCCTTGCTTTAGGACTTAAATCAAATGATTCTAGTAAAACTAAAGTTACGGAACTTAAAACGGAATGGATGACGGACTTAAGTGTTCCTTTTGATCCTGATTCACTAATTATCGTACTTGATAATGAATCCAGTCTTGAGTTTAAAAACTATGAACTCAGTGATTTTCCTGAGTTTAATGGAGTTGAGATTCAAGAACTAACCACGTATACCTCGACTTTAGTACAAAAACAACTCCATGCGGAGGCTACTGGTGACTGGAGCGAACTTCAAGCTCATATTGATAACGCAATGCTTGTTGATGTGAGTAATTTTCACCGTATCTTTAGTTTTAAACTTAATGACTTTGATCGTAGTAATGCCTTAATGAAACAACGTAGTGCGAAAGAAATTAATGATCATAAGGTGCAGGTTCTTGAAGCGGCAAAGCGTTTAACCAAGCATGAAGATATTCTTTATGCTGGACCTAATTATATTCATCAACCCGCCCTAACAACTAATGATCCTTATTATACTAACGGCACGCAGTGGGGGATTAATCATATTGGTCTTCCGGCAGCCTGGGATTTATCAACTGGCTCATCAAGCGTCTATGTAGGTGTGATTGACACCGGCTTTGATG
>JAISVG010000067.1 GCA_031271635.1 Erysipelotrichaceae bacterium | reverse complement strand
TCTGGATCAGCGATATCGACTTTGTTAATGAAAACAACGATATAAGGAACACCAACTTGTCTTGCAAGTAAGATGTGTTCTCTGGTTTGTGGCATGACACCATCAGTAGCAGAGACAACAAGAATTGCTCCATCCATCTGAGCGGCACCAGTAATCATGATTTTAACATAGTCCGCGTGACCAGGACAGTCAACGTGAGCATAGTGACGTTTATCGGTTTGATACTCAATATGAGCGGTGTTAATTGTAATTCCGCGAGCTTTCTCTTCAGGAGCAGCGTCGATATTATCGTAAGCTTTAAATTCAGCTCCGCCTTTTTTCGACAAGACTTTGGTAATGGCCGCGGTCAGGGTAGTTTTACCGTGATCAACGTGTCCAATGGTACCAATGTTAACGTGTGGTTTACTTCGATCAAATTTTGCTTTTGCCATAATTTACCTCCAATGTGGCTATATGATACATACGATCATAATTATATCTTATTTCGAATTTATTTGCAAGTACTATCTACTAGAAAGCGCGGCCTTCTTGAGGATTTCCTCAACAACATTGCGGGGGCATTCCCCGTATCTTGAGAACTGCATTGTATAAGAGCCTCGACCTTGCGTAAAGCTTCTTAAATCAGTAACATAACCAAACATCGTGGCAAGTGGTACTTCGGCATCAATAATCTTGGCATTCCCGCGCTGGGCTTCACCGGTCATTTGACCGCGTCTTCTTGAAATATCACCAAGCACATCGCCATAATATTGTTCTGGTACCGTGACTTCAATCTTCATGATCGGTTCAAGGAGAATCGGACCACATTTTTTTGCTGCTTCTTTAAGCGCCATTGAGGCAGCGATTTTATAGGCTGCTTCACTTGAGTCAACATCATGATATGACCCATCAAAGAGAGTAGCTTTTAAGTCAATAATCGGATATCCGGCAATAAGACCTCGATCTAAGGAATCTTTTAAACCTTCCATTGTCGGCTTAATGTATTGTTTAGGAACTGTGCCACCAACAACTGCATCAACGAACTCAAAGCCTTTTCCAGGATTTGGTTCAAACCGCACCCAGACGTGACCGTATTGACCGCGACCACCAGACTGTCTGATGTATTTTCCTTCACATTCACCAAGTTTTGTAATGGTTTCACGGTAACCCACTTGTGGGGCTCCGACATTAACGACGACTTGGAATTCACGTTTGAGGCGTTCCACCATAATGTCAAGGTGGAGTTCACCAACCCCGGCAATAATGGTTTGACCCGATTCAGTATCAGTATGAAACTTAAAGGTGGGATCCTCCTTAGCGAGTTTTGCTAAGGATAAGGTCATCTTATCTTGATCACCCTTTGATTTTGGTTCAATCGCCATTTCTAAGACCGGTTCTGGAAATTCCATCTTTTCTAAGACGACATCATTTGTATCATCGCAGAGGGTATCACCAGTAATGGTTTCTTTAAGACCGACAATCGCCCCAATATCACCAGCATGAAGTTCTTCAACATCTTCGCGGTGGTTTGAATGCATTAAGACCAGACGAGAAGCCCTTTCTTTAAAGTCTTTCGTCGTATTTTTGACATAGACGCCTTTCTTTAAAACTCCCGAATAAATTCGGACATAAGCTAAACTTCCCACAAAGGGATCACTCGCAATTTTAAAGGCTAAGGCTACAAGAGGAGCTTTATCATCTGGCTCGACAACAACTTCCGTGCCATTTTTCTTCGTACCTTTAACTGGCTTTACATCAAGGGGGCTCGGAAGATAATCAATCACTCCATCAAGTAAGAGACGAACTCCTTTATTCTTATAAGCGGAACCCGCGAAGACAGGGAAGAATTCACCGGTAATGACAGCTTTTCGAATCGCAGCTTTAATCTCGCTCACTTCAGGATCAATTCCTTCAAGCACTTTCACCATGATGTCATCATCATATTCTGCAAGAGCCTCAAAGAGTTTTAATCTTAAGGCATTAACTTCATCAACATAATCACTGGGAATCTCTTTTTCCGTGGGATTCGCGGCCTTATCTTCACCATAATAATAGGCTTTTCTTTCAATAATATCAATAATACCTTTGAACTGGCTTTCAAGACCAATCGGGCACTGGACGGCTTCGGCTTTCGCGCCGAGTTTAATGTGAAGTGATTCCACTGACATCTTGAAATCTGCTCCAATTGCGTCAAGTTTATTAACAAAGACAATTCTTGGAACCCCATACTTGGTTCCTTGGCGCCACACTGTTTCGGTTTGTGGCTCAACGCCGTTTTTACCATCTAGTACTGTTACCGCCCCATCAAGAACGCGTAACGATCTTTCGACTTCAACCGTAAAATCCACGTGTCCTGGAGTATCAATCACATTAATCCGATAGCCCTTCCAAAAGGCGGTCGTTGCTGCGGAAGTAATAGTAATTCCACGTTCCTTTTCTTGGTCCATCCAATCCATGGTGGCCCCACCTTCATGACTCTCACCGATCTTATATATCTTCCCGGTGTAAAACAAAATCCGTTCACTTGTCGTGGTTTTGCCCGCGTCAATATGGGCCATAATCCCAATGTTGCGAGTATGGACTAAATCATATTCTCGGGCCATATCCTACCACCTATAATGAGAGTAGGCCTTATTAGCTTCCGCCATTTTGTGAATATCTTCACGCTTCTTAGCGGCACCTCCAGCGCCATTACTCGCATCAATGATCTCGCTTGCAAGACGGTCGACCATTGTCTTTTCATTTCTTAATCTAGCATATGAGACTAACCATCTTAATGCTAGAGTTTGTTGTCTTGCCACACTAACTGGAGTGGGCACTTGTTGGTTGGCACCTCCGACACGTCTCGCGCGGAGTTCAACTTTTGGCATGATATTCGTAATTGCAGCTCCAAAGACCTCTAAGGGGTTCTTACTCGTCTTGGCTTCAATTTTTCCAAAAGCACTATAGAGAATGTTTTGAGCAACACCTCTTTTACCGTCGACCATTAAGCGATTAATTAATTTAGTAATGATTTTCGAATTATAGATGGGATCTGGTAAGACATCTCTTACTTCAACTTTTCCTTTTCTTGGCATGTGATATCTCCTTACTTATCAGTTTTTGGTTTCTTCGTTCCGTATTGAGAACGGCCTTGACGTCTCTTATCAACTCCAGCGGTATCAAAGGTACCACGGACGATATGATAACGGACACCAGGGAGGTCTTTCACACGACCACCACGGATTAAGACGTTACTATGTTCTTGTAAGTTATGACCTTCACCACCAATATAGGCAGTTACTTCATAACCATTTGATAAACGAACCCTCGCGTATTTTCGCATCGCGGAGTTTGGTTTCTTCGGAGTCATAGTTCCGACTCTGGTACAAACGCCACGCTTCTGGCTCGAATTCTGAGTTGTTTCTTTCTTTTTAAGAGTGTTGAATCTCTTTTCTAAGGCTGGAGCCTTCGATTTAAAGGCGACTTTTTGTCGACCTTGTCTTACTAGTTGGTTAATTGTTGGCATTCACTTTCCTCCATCCACAATTCCGGGTGTTTCATATCACCATAATTTTAATAACTCGCATCATTTACGCGAGCCTTTTAAATAATATAATAAAGTACTTTACTTGTCAAGGAAATGCTTGAGTTTTTTATAGCAAAATTGTGTTTTATGAAACAATAAATAGAATGGGAATATTTCATTACGCTTAATTCAGTCTCGCGATTCTTTTTTTTTAGAATAATTCAGCAAACAAAGCCGCAAAAACATCAAATAATTTTTCAGAAATATGTTTAATATCTAACGAAGAAATAAGCCCTTCAACTTTTTTTCCTTTTAAATAAACCCTTCCTGATTCTTTAAACATTTTTTTCAGTATCATTAAGCCAGTTCCTTGTGGTCTCTTATAATGTTTCGGTTTTCTTAAAAACTTCTTAATTCCCTCGAAGTCAATGACGAAAAAGTCTTCAATCGTTTTATCTGCTTCGATAGTAATCACTAGATTAATTCCCATCCCCTTTAGATCATCTATTAATTGCTCTCTATCTAGTGGTGGATTAGAGGCATAAAATACATCTTTATCATATGCTAGTACTGCTACTTTAAAGAATCCATCATATTGTGGATCATCTAAATATAGGCGTTTTATTTTATTTGGTATTTTCTTTTGCAATCTTCCAATACCATAAGCACATTCATGTCTAATCTTATCAAAACGAAACTTTGTGACTTTTCTTTTTGCTTTCTCAGCATCTATTAGTGCTTGATAAAACTCTTGATCCGTCTCTCCTTCGGTGATAAAAATCAGGAGTCGTTTATTCATTCTCTAGATATCCCTGTAAATCCGCGATATCACTACTACTTCCATTCATCAAATCGAAAATGTATTCTCCGGTAAGCATATCTAAAGTCTTGGCCTCATTTTCAATTCTTCCAATGGAACCCTTCTTGATTTTTCTAAAACATGCCTTTCCATCTTCATTTGGTAAACCAATATATAAGTCACTAGGATTAAGAAAGCTTACTAAAAACGGGGAATGACTAGTGATTATTACTTTTGAGTCTTCAACAAAAGTATCTAACACTGAAAGGAAATTTTTAAGCAGTCCTGGATTAATTGAGTTTTCAGGTTCCTCAATGCAAATTAAAACTAAATTATTGATTTCGGCAAGGATAATATAGGTCAAAATGAGAAGAATTCTTTTGGTTCCATCCGATAGGTTTCCAAAACTCACCGCTGTTATCATATGTTTATGCTTTGCATACAAAGTGTAAATGCGATCATCAAATTCAAACGGAGCATCATCATCAAAATTTGGATTTGTTCCATCATTATTTAATTTATGCTCCTTAACTTGTACATCAATAATAAATGGAAACATAGTTTTAAAAGCGTCAATAATTATGGAGTATTTTTTGGGATATCTGTTTTTAAGATGAAACAACGTTCTTGCAATTTCATGCACATTATCAATAGATAATACATCCATGCCTCTCATAATTATTGAAGGCGAATAAAAAGAATTACTAGAATCAAGATGTCTATCAACATATAGACGTAAATTGTTTAATTCTTTAATAATATTTAAATAATACAGGCTATCAAACGCTAGAACTTTATTAATGATGAGTTCATTATCATCAATTTGAATCTCCACATCGCATCTTCCAGAAACCGCAGTGCGATACAGTTTTTTATTCTCATTTCTGCTAATGTATTGAGTAAACTTTTGACTATCTAAACTATTCTTGATTTTAAGATATTCGGTGAGAATCTTTGGTTTTCTGTCCTCAGAAATATTCCACTGAAAAGAGTATCCATAAATAACATCGTTAGCAACACCACTCACTAAAAGCGACAATTCAATTTCAAATTCAAAATTCGTGTATTTATTACATTCATTAAGCGGCATGCCTCCTTTATACGACATCATATTTTTCTTCTCGTTAGGTTTTGCCTGAATGAAGGAAAATCCAAAACCCATGCCAGCGAACAAGTTTGATTTTCCGTAACTATTTACCGATAATAAACCAGTTATTTTTGAAAAATGAATCTTTGTATCAATGATATTTTTAAACCCATTAATCGAAATCTTATTCAACTCCATGTAACTATGCCTCCTCAGCAATATAATTATAGCATAGTTTCATAATATGCAATGATGCATAACATATTAATTAAATATTTGCGACTTTTTGGATGTTTTTTTATTTAAAAGCAAAAATATAACGCATTTTTCATTTGTATTAGAGTAAAAAGTCTCTGCTTTTCACAACATGTAATGCTAGAATCTATTTAGCTCCTATGCTTTGTTTTAAACAAAATACTAAGAACTATTATGACAAGATTCGTCTATTTTGATCGGATCCTTTTACTAATAAATAGCAAAAATATCACATTAGCTTCATAAAGTTATCTTTAAATGATTAAGAAACAACAAGAGAATCAATTACTAATCGTCCCCCATTGTTAGTTGTACTAGTTCCGGTGACAAACAAACGGAAATGGGTTCCAGTAAGATTTTCAAAAGAAACCGTCGTAATGGTATTTGTTAAAGTGCTAGTAACATCAAGGATGTCAACCCACTCTGCATCATTTTTTTCCTGAAGCGCGACCTTCGTTAATGTATCACTTGTTCCATTACCGCTTAACCATGTTCCCATGTCAAAACTAATTAATTCCGGAACAAAGGCAAGACCAAATTCAAGATAAGCATGCTCAACTGAACCATCTGCCTTAGCGCTTGAAAGGACAATTCCCTTCCCGTCACTCAAAACTGTATCACTATTATTATCATTATTAATACGATACCCCGTAAAAGTAAAGTCTTTATCGTTTTCAACGTTCATCGCGGTAAAAGTACTTCTTTCTCCTAAATAACCAGATAATAAACCAGTAGTAGTTTTAAAATCAACGCTTACTTTTGGATGGTCAAAGTTATCAGTTCCGACAGGGTCAATTTCATGAATTAATTCTAAATCCATTACTAAGATACTAGTATCAACATCATAATTAAGTCCCACATAGAAATCAGCTTCACTTAGATGGTAACGACCATCATCGCCAACCGTAAACCCTCCACCGACAAACATCGCCTGATAAACAAGAGAATATGCTTCGTTCATTCCTTCTAAAATAAGAGTCCCCGTGGTTTTTTCGCTCGTCACTTCATACTCATGAGTATATTTAGTAATGACAGTAACCGGTTCTGGAATCGCATTTCCGGCAACTTCCCCATATGCAGCAACTAAGGCCTCTCGCGGGAAAGCCGGAAGTTCTTCATAAACCGTTAAGGATAAAGTATCAGAAAGCTTACTAATTTGGTCTTCAAGAGTTATCGTTACTGGGCCCGCACTTAGACCTTTAAGAAGGCCAGTCGTCGGATTAATTGCAGCGACTGTTGGATCATCAACCGTCCATAATAGTTCAAGATTTTCATAATCAAGTGGGTCAGTTGTAAAATCAAGCTGTACTTCTTCACCAACATATAAAGCAAGTGGGCTCTTTGGAAAAAGAATCCCTAAATAGTTAAGTGGCTCAACCTTAGGATTACAGGCTATTAATAAGAGCATTAATGGTAAAAATAAATGTTTCATTTTCATGCTTAAATTATAGCATGGGGAGGAATTTTTATCTAATAATGCATCATTAATATAATAGAAAATGAAGGGTCATTAAATGACGATCATATCGCATGACATAATGATTATCAAGACCATACCTCGTGGTTCCATAATCAGAACTCATTAAATACCACCAGGCTTCATTAACTATTTGATCAAGCAAGATAGTAGGTGCCACAAGAGAGTGTCCCTCATAAAAAATCGCTAGTCCCCCGCCAGCAGTTTCATATAAGTTAGTAAGTGTTAGTAACGCTTCCTTCATCTCGTTAATTAAAATCCCTCTTGCGGTGATTTCAACCGCGGGATGAACATTAACCATCGTTGGTTTTAAATAAAGCGCGGCCCTCTTTGGGATTGCCTCAAGAAAATAGAATAAGTTTCCTTTTAGGGGTGGTTCCATCTTCTTTAAAGCATCATTAAACTCATCATGAGAAATTTCAGGATCACTAACCAGTGTGCCACGAGAAATTTGTAAGACTAGATCACCGCCTGGATAGCCATAAAAATCTGAAAAAGAAAACAGGAATTGCAGTTTTTCTTGATTAATGAGTAAGGGTTCAAGATATTCGCTACTAGCGTGATGTGAATAACCATTATCAAGGAAGAGATTCAGTAAGACTTCATAACTCGGACTACCTCTAATGAGAAGTAAATAAACGCCAACTAAGGGCTCCTCATGAATAATAGTTAAGTTGGTCTCTAGCATTTCAAGGACCGGCATTGGGAGGATTTCCGTAATTCCTAATGCTTTAGTGAGGACCATATTTACATATTTCCAGCTAACCATCGAAACTGGCGGCTCACTCGCGAGACCATCAAAGCTAATCATATTTATTAAGACCGGATTTCGGGCTCTTAGTTCGAGATATGAGGCTGGGCTATTAAGGTTAAATTCATAGGCAGAATCCCGCTTAATTCCCTTGATCTCATTAATTGTGAGGGCCTGAAGATTTGAACCATGAATGGTAATTCTGCTAATATGAGTTGCGGCTCCAAGACCTAAGATGCCTCTTAAAAAAAGGGCTTCATCCCTTGTTTTAATCGTCGCGGCCTCTAGCTTAGTAACTCCTAAAATGATCTTTTTAACACTTGCCTGCGCGACAAATAGTTGATTCACCTCAGTAAGTGATAATACTTCCTCACTCGCGGAAACCACCGTAAAATCAAGTTTAGTTAAATTAACTAAAGGCGTTTCGTTACTAGGTATCACCTTTTTTACTTCATTACTAACAAAAGCAGGCGGTTTCATTAATAACAAAGCACCACCTACTATAAATGCGCTTGCCCCTAAAATAATAATGCTTTTCTTCATTGATACTAACTCTTTTTTATTAATAAGAGTAATCATAAATTAACAAATAAAAGGTGGAGGCGAAGAATAACTTCATTTTTTCGCTAAAAACCCTTAAAAATATAAAAAATGGAGCCGTTTTAAGACTCCATTTTCATTAAATTAAGAAATTACTCGCTTCAAAATAAATTTAGGCAAAGAAATTATGTTCGTATACTTGAAGCACCAAGGTGTTATTTTCGTATGTGGCATGAATGCCAAGGAAAAAATCACTATCTGAACCAGCAAGGTAAAATGGCATACGGTGAGAATATAAAACCACATTACCGATCAACGAGGAAGTCACGTAATAAAAGCTACCCGGATTAGGTACTGAATATCCAAGACTAAGAAGATCCGCGCCAAGCATCAGCATGTCTTGACTCGCCGCCGTAGCCGCATCTAGTATTGCTTGAAGAATTGCTGTCGCAGTGGGACCATCAATGTTCTCAAGGATTAATTGCACCGTATTCTTCTTTCCCGTATATTGTGGTGTGACACTGCCATCACCAATTTGAGCCGTCACAGTTTCGGGAATAAGATTTAAATCAAGGGCAAAAGCTGGAGCCCCGTTTGTTCCATAGAGAGCCGCTAGACGGGAGGTTACTTCAGTATTAATATCACTAATTGCAACTGGGACTAAAGTAGTTGGAGTTTCAAGAGTAATCTCTAAAACAATATGACCTTCCGGCAAACCATAGTACTCTGAAAGACTAAAACAGATTTGTAAATAGTTCTCATTAATAAGTAATGGCTCGCCATATTGGTTGAAACCATTACTAACATAACCGCATTCAAGCATTATGTTATATAAGACTTCCGCGGAACTAAGCCCTTCCATGGCCATGAGATACATTGCTCCTTGATTCTCGTTCGCAATGATATTAAGATTATTTTCCAGCGCTACTAAAGCGTTATTTGGTAAAAGCGGTGTTCCAAAGGCCCCATTAACCTGTGAGCCAACTTGACGCCATGTTGCCGAAGGTGAATATAAACTATAGGCACAGCCTTCAAGATCAAGTCGTGAAATTAAGGCTTTCCCGTTAGTTTCAATTTCAAGAATAATCTCCGAAGTTGAATAAACAAATTCATAAGCCCCATCGCGCTCAACTCTTGAGGCACCAAGGATAGTAACAGCACTGAGGTTATCGCCATGAAGCACTACCTTACTAACTGGAGTCACAGTTCCTAAAACGATGAAACCATCAACTCCTAAGGCACCATCTTCCATCGTCACAACGCCTTCGTGATAGACTAAGCCTGATACCATCTTCATGGCACTAGTATTGTCGCCGATAAGTTTATTAATGGCAACTGCTGAAAGCGGATCGGGGCTAGCTTCAAGACTGGCAAAATTAAGATGTACTAGTTCTTGAGTGACTGCAGCCACACCTTTCACATTCATTTCTTCATCTTGCTTAAAAAATGACATGGGTTTAAACATCAATAACGATCCCGTCACAACTAACATCAAAGTAGATAGAAGTAGTACTTTTTTCTTCATTATTGTTCCCCCTTTTAAAATAAAAAAAGATGGGAAAATCGTATCAAAATAATGTTTGAATGTCAACAATTTTTTTGCTTTTTAATGTATTAGCATTAAAAAATATTTTTTTGTCAAGAAAAACGCTCGTAAATTATGAGATATCATCCATTACCAACGTCCCATGGCGCTTTTCAAGTGGTAAGGTCTCATTAGCCATTAGTTCCCCAAAAAGGACAAAGGGCATTGGCTCATATGGGTATTTAAAGACAAATTGATAAAGATTATCCTCGTGATAAATCTGAATGTTTCTTCCTAAGTCAGAGGGGAGGGATGGCGAAGTAAGAAAGGGAAAGGTAATCTTTAGGGGCTGATCTTGATAGGTACCCTGAAAATGATAACCGTCCTGATTCGCGATTAAATGTCCTTCTCCAACTGGTAACACTTTATTCCCGACATACCCTTCAACGAGGACATCACTTTCAAGCTTAAAACTCGGGTCCTTTAGATATTGGTCCTTAATTCTTTGGTACTGTCTTTGGTAATGCTCAACTAAAGAAAGACCGCCAAGATAACCATGCTGGTCATAGCGATATACCGCATGACAATCATGACAGAAGAGTTGATCCTTAATGGTCATAAGACGCTTACTTTGACAGCTGGGGCACTCGTAAATGACATTGGTAAGACCCTCAATACTTTTAACCCGATATGGCCATTTCTTAGTTTTATTAAAGGCATAAGGATCAAAAAACATTGCTTTTCTAAGGGTCTGATAGATTTCTATTTCCGAAAGAGTTTCTAAAGCAGCCTTTGAAAAAAGTAGTTCTATTTTAGTAGTAAACTTCCCAGGAAAGCTATGTTTCCCCCAGGGAGGATCACGAAAAGAGGCATTCTGATGCTTAATTAGATAAACATTAACTTCACTTTTCTTAATGAGTTTCGCGATTGAAAAGCCAATTTCAAGACTTCTTCCTAAGGTCGCGATTTGCCCTTCTGGAAAAAGCGACACGATGCCATTCCGTTTTAGTTCTTTAAAAACTTCCAGCACCGCACGGTGATCAGTAGCATAGAGCTTTTTTGGAATCGAATGGGCTAATTTTAAAAATGGACCCATCTTAGGACTTAAAAACATCTTTTCTGCCGCGATAAAACGAGTCATCCTGGGATAAATAGCATTCATGGTATAAGCAAAATCAAACCAAGTAGTGTGATTTGAAAGACAAAGGGCCGGACCCTTAATCTTTAGTTTCTTTTCAAAGCGTTGTCCTTTTAAGAAGGCAAAGACTTTTAATAAGAAAACTAAGATTAGATAAAGAAAGTATGGCGGTCGTTTCGTCTTAATCTTCATT
Source organism: Erysipelotrichaceae bacterium (assembly GCA_031271635.1). Classification (GTDB taxonomy): domain Bacteria; phylum Bacillota_I; class Bacilli_A; order RFN20; family CAG-826; genus JAISVG01. The sequence goes on along the minus strand of JAISVG010000067.1, from coordinate 2,778 downwards.
ATAAATCCTGAATCTTACTAGGATCCTTTGCCTCAAGAGCCTCTCTTACCACGAGATGCTTTTTAGCATCAATTTTATACTTATAAGAAACCAGCATTCCAATTCCCATTAATACTAGTGGCGTGAGAGCCATAATGAGTTGAATCGCAAGAATCACTCCTTCTGGCTGACTCCTAATGGTATTCTCAGGAGTTTGCGGTAAGGGTTGTTCAACAAAGCCGGCAACTCCAAGGAGCGTCATCATTAAGAAAAGACCTAAGGCCTGGGAGATTTGGTTCACAAAATTAGTAAAGCCCCCCATTTGACCATCTAAGCGTTCGCCGAGTTTTACTTCACCAACATCAACGATGTCACCAAACATGGTATGAGGAACAAGACCGGGGCCAGAGATCCCAAAGCCCATGATCGCGGCAAGAAGATAGACAATAAGCGGTTGGGTACTAGTTGGGATTAAGGGGATTAAAAGTAAGGCCAAAGCAGAAAGGATCCAAATGAGGCCTCCAAGACGATACGCGAAGGTTTTGCCCTTAGTTTTAATAATTTTTAAGTAAACTGGAAGCGCCACAATCTGCATCCCAAACATTAAAGCCGCCCCAATAAGACCAACAGAATTACTAGAACCAGTAGAAGTTAAGTCTTTGCAGATATAAAAGTCAATATAGAAGAAGAAAAGACCGCTCATGATGGCCATTGCCATTTGGACCATCCAGTACATTAATAAGTAAAGACGGTACGACTTGATCTTCAGGGGTTTTACGAGTTGTCTAACACTAAACTTTTCTTTTGATGGTGGGGTAATGACTTCTTCTCTTGAAAAGAAGCCCGTAATAAAGGTCGCAAGCGCGAACAAAATGCCAAAGCTAAGGCCCATCACCTGGTAGCCCCCATTAACACCACCAAAAGCATTCACAATGAGGCCTGGGATGGCAACGCAAATAATTGAAGAAAAGATGGAGAAGCCAAGACGATAAGAGTTATAGGAAGCCCGCTCATTATAGTCTTTACTGATTTCCGAACTAAGGGAATAGTATGGGATCATAATCGCGGATTGTACCAAACTAAAAAGAATGTACGTTAGAAGGCAGACAATGATACTTAATGTGGTATTTTCAATTTGGAAGGGAAAGAAGAGTAAAAAGAAAGAAATAATGAGTAAGGGACTAACAAAGATGAGATAGACTCTTCTTTTACCCCACCTTGATTTAGTGTGGTCACTAATATAGCCAATAATGGGATCAATGACACCATCCCAGACTTTGGCAAGGAGTAGGACAATGCCGCACCAATAAGCACTTAAACCTAAGGTTAGGGCAAGGAAAGCCGGATAAAGGAAGTTAATAATATTAAACGATCCTCCTCCAAGAATGTCTGCTGAGGCAAAGGCAAGTTTCTTGAAGAAAGGTCGTTTCTTCACTGGTTTTATCTCATTCATTTTAATAATGTTATCACATTTTTTAAAGTCTCACGTAAGATGATAAAAAGATTTTTACTTCTAAAAGAAGAAAGAAAAATAATTATTTTTTAAAAAGAGTTAATAATTATCTTCTTCTTAATTATTTAAGGTCTCCTGTGGTAGAATATCCATCAGCAAAGAGGTTAAGGGTGATCATTCAAGAATTTACGAGTCAAGACCAAGAGCGGTTTCGGTGCCTGTCTAAAGAATTCTATGTTGGAGGTGCAACATTAAGACCTTATAATGAAGAAATCTCCCTTAAAACCTTTAAAAGAGTTTTAGATCATCATGAGAACCTCTGGGGTTATCTTTTCTATGATAAAGAAAATGGCGATGCGATTGGATATGCCTTAGTTACTTCTTATTGGTGTAATGAGGAAGGCGGGGAAGTAATCCTTATTGATGAACTATATATTTCACCAAAGAACCGGCAGAAAGGCTATGCCAAGATCTTTATGGAGTGGTTAGAAACCACCTTTAAAGATAAAGTTGCGATTACATTAGAGGTATTAACAACAAATATCGATGCCAAGATGCTTTATGATAAGGCAGGGTATCAACCTGATGGATTTGTGACTTATACGAAATTCTTAAGAAAGGACTAAAAACTAATCATTTTCCATTAATCAAAACTGAGATTTGATTAAAAAGTAGCAATAAATATCTTTTCCTTTACATTATAAGAATAATTGCCTATTATATTAATAAGTCCTAAAAAATAGGAGAAAGGAGAAACCTAATGAATGGCTTATGTGACAATCGTTACGCACGATGATGAAGAATTATCGGCTTGTTTTAAGCAACTAAACATGAAGGCTATGTTGAAAAAATGCGAGATATCCGCGGAAAATTTAGCTGAAGAAGTATTAGCAGGATTCGAAAGAGTAAAAGACGCACCGCAGAGCATCAGAGATAAACACTTAAAAATATATAAAATTAGGATAAAAAATGAAAAAACAAATCGAGGAAAAAGCGGAGGATATCGAGTGTGGATTATGGTAGATTGCACTGAAGAATTAATCATCGTCTACTCAGTATATAATAAAAGTGACGAGAGGAAATACATAAAAGACTCAAAGAGATACAACGAGATATTTGATAAATATGAAGAATATAGGAGATAAAATGAACAACAGAATCGAAGACTTAAAAAACAAATACGGATACAAAGTTTCTTACTTTGATCCTTCTAGTATTGATGCTAGCTTTGTGAAGGAAACTAGGAATAAGTTTAAAATGACTCAAAGCGTCTTTGCGGCGGCCTTAAACATCAGTCCCAAAACATTAGAGAAATGGGAACAAGGAAAAATCCAAATGAAAGGCCC
>JAISVG010000062.1 GCA_031271635.1 Erysipelotrichaceae bacterium | reverse complement strand
AAAACAATCAATGATATAGGCAGCAACAATCGGATTTTCAGTGTTTAAATCAACACAGTCGCCCGCTAGTGAGGCGACCTGAGTGTTAAATCCTTCCCAGTCTTGTGATACTTCTGGATGATAAATATCATTCACATCAAGGTTGTTATTATGGCTTGCATCGTTTCGAGCGCGGAACTGTGCCCCGCCATCTAAGGATAAGTAATTTGTTGGGAGTAGTCCGTTTTGAGTTCCGATTGGATCCATTCCATTAATTGACCAATCTGGTTCATTTTTTCGGAACATTGGTAGTAAGTTAGTCTCGCCAAAGTTACTAGTGTGGTTATATACTACATCAAGAATAATCTTCATGTCTTTTGCATGACAAGCGGTAATTAAATCTTGGAAATTAGTATCAGAACTAAGATATCTTCCATCAACTTTTTGGAAGTTTAAGCCGTGATATCCATGGTAATCAGTCCCTGAAGCGTTTTGAACCACTGGAGTAATCCAAATGGAAGTAAAACCAAGTGCCTTAATATAATCAAGTCTTTGAATTAGACCTTTAAAATCACCTCGCCACCCAGGATCACTTGCGACCTGAACTCCGTTTAGCCAGTTTCCATCCCAGCACTGAGTATTATTCGAAGGATCACCATCAAAAAAGCGTGTAGTCATTAAAAAATAAATTGACTCATCACGAATGTCAGTTCTTGAACCTTGGTAAGGGCTAATGACGCCACTAGACCAATAATCAGCAGGACGTGGCTGAATATACGGAGGAAGAACATCATCTTCCCAAATTGGTAAGTCTAAGTGTGAGCCTGAACTAAGCGGATCAAAATTGGGGTTATCACCACCGCCTCCACCGCCACCAGTACCAAAAATAATCGGATCTTTGGTATACCATTGATTTTGATAATAGTACCAATTTCCAGCTTCAGAAATCGTTAAATCGTCAGTTTGATTGCCGCCACCTCCTTCATTAAAAATAATGTTTAATGAGGTACGAGCATATTCTTTTTTCTTCCAATTTTCATTATGGCTATCAAGTAGTTCTCCCGGCCAGCCGCCGTTTAGTTCAGTGTTCCCGTCAATCCAAGCATAAACATGACTATATGATGGCTCACAGTAGGCAATAATGCGGTCACTTGGAACATCAATCTCAGCAACGACGGTAATATTAATCGTTTTTGATAAACTAGTATTACTTGCTGTCATGCCTTTCGTGGTAATTGTTAGAGCTGCGTTTCCGGCTTTAATGCCATGTAAAACTCCTTCATTATTAAGACTTAAGACATCAGGATGAGAAACTGTATAGTTCCAACCTTGATTAGCGGTTGTCGGCAAAATCTTAATAGTAAGCGGCACATCATCATTCACACTGATGGTGGCATTATCAGTAAGACCGTTTAATGAAACATCAAGCGATTCTACCTTACTTGTATCAGGCTTAAGAATCTCTTCCCATGATGCCACTAGGGTAATGTTATTAACTACTGGTGTTGTAAAATCATACGAAACGCCATCAATCATCCACTGAACCTCATAGCCTTCTCTTACTACTTCAAGCGGGGCGACGGGGTCACCATCGATAACTTCAACATAAACAAAGCGATTTTCAGTCTCATAGTTCTTGTCAAAAGTAACTGTATGTTTTATTTCGCTACCCGGAGTTATGGGCTTATCATCACACCCAATCAGGACAAAACTTAACACACCCAAAAGAGCGAGAATACGTTTATTTTTCATGTTCATATGCAAATTATAACTAATTATTAATTGTTTTTTCAAAGAAAAAACTATTTATTTTTTCATTGTCTATCATCAAACTTGTTACTATTAATAGTAAAGCTGAATCTATGGTAGCGTTAAACTAATGGCCCGATCCTCTATTTAAGTTTTTAAAAGCCGCGGCCATCATTAGTTTAATGCGGTTAATTTGATTAACTTCACTAGTTCCTGGATCATAATCAACCGCGACAATGTTACTAAGAGGATATTTATTTCTTAACGCCTTTATCATTCCTTTTCCAGTTACATGATTTGGAAGACATGCGAAGGGTTGCATGCACACAATATTATTAACACCATCATGGATAAGACCTACCATCTCGCCTGTCAAAAACCAGCCTTCACCAGTTTGATTACCTAAAGAAACAATTTCACTAGCAAATTTGGCTGTTTTCGCAATGGAGTGTGGGGCATTAAAATGCTTCGAGGCAGAGAGTGCCTTTACCATTGGTCGTCTTAACAATTCTAAAATCGAAACCAGCAATGGATTTAAATGAGTCGCCCGATTCGTAAAATTAATTAAACGCTTCTTAAACTCAGCATTTTTAAGACCGTATAAAAAGAAATCATAAAGATCTGGCATCACAGCTTCTCCACCCTCTTTTTCTACTAAAGCCACCACATTATTGTTGGCAAAAGGATGAAACTTAACAAGAATCTCACCCACCAAACCTACTTTCGGTTTCGCAATTGTTTCATTGATTTCAATTGCATCAAACTCGCTTACAATTTGTTTTACAACACGCGAAAATGAGTAACGACCATGTTCTAATAAGTCTTGAAGTCGTTGGCTCCATTTTTCACTTAATGCCGTCGCTGTGCCTTTTACAAATTCATATGGACGCATTCGGTAAGTTACCCGCATTAATAAATCCCCAAATAGTAAGGCATGACCGACTCGAAGAATGGTACTAAGATCAATTTTAAAACCAGAATGCTTTTCAAGTGATCCAAGACCGATTACTGGAATAAAAGCTAGCCCAGCATCCTTAAGAGCTTTACGAATAAAAGCAATATAATTAGTCGCGCGACAACCACCGCCTGTTTGACTAATAATCACCGCGAGGCGATGAACATCATATTTACCACTTAAAACGGCCTTCATAATTTGTCCTGTCGTAATAATTGAAGGATAACAGGCGTCATTATGAACATATTTAAGGCCATACTCAAGGTCATTACTATCAGTGTCTTTCAAAATCTCAACTAGGTAACCAGCACGTTTAAAGGGAGCAGCCAAAAGCTCAAATTGATATGGAGCCATCTGTGGCGCTAGAATGGTGTATGTAGCTTTTTTATCTTTGGTGAATTCCACTGGAATCTCATCTTTTAAAATCGGAATTTGACATAAATCCTTCTGACGTCTCGCATCAATCGCGGCCTTTAAAGAACGAATGCGAATTTTAATACTGCCAAGATTTGAAACCTCATCAATTTTTAAAACTGTATAGATTTTGCCGTGCTTTTCAAGAATTTCTTTAACTTGATCAGTAGTGACGGCATCTAAGCCGCAGCCAAAAGAATTAAGTTGAATAAGTTCTAAATCTTGCCGCTTCGTCACATAATCCGCGGCTTGATAAAGTCTTGAGTGGTAAACCCACTGATCCACCACGCGAATCGGACGTGATAGTTTTCCTAAATGATAGATTGCGTCCTCAGTTAACACTGGATAGCCATAACTTACAATTAATTCATCAATTTTATGATTAATTTCAGGGTCAATATGATATGGTCTTCCTGCCAAAACAATTCCCACTAAGTGATTATCCTCAAGATATTTTAAAACCTTTTCTCCTTGCTCTTGAAGATCAGATTTATATTCTTGATCCGCTTTAAAAGCTTTTTTAACCGCCATGCGAATTGCTTTTAAAGAGTGATGTTCTTTAAAACAAGCACAAAGTGATTTTTCAAGGGCCTTCTTAGAATGAAAAGAAAGAAACGGGTGGAGGAACTTAACTTGTTGCTCTTTTAAAGCATCAACATTATTCTTAATCACTTCTGGATAACTAATGACAATGGGACAATTGTACTGATTGTTGGCGTCTTTAACTTCCTTACTCTCAAAGAAAATTGAAGGATAAAAAATCACATCAACCTTCTTATCAATCAAGTCAATAACATGACCATGAACTAGTTTTCCCGGATAACAGACTGATTCACTAGGAATCGTTTCAATACCTTTTTCATAAATCTTTCTCGAACTTCGACTTGATAAGACCACGCGATAATTAAGACTAGTGAAAAAAGCATGCCAAAACGGATAGTTTTCATACATATTAAGAACTCGAGGAAGCCCAACAATCTTTCTTTTTCCATCATCCGGTAAAGATTCAGCCTTAAAAAGACGTTCATACTTATACTTATATAAATTAGGAAGGTTATTTGGGATAATCTTCTTTTCTAGACCACGTTCACAGCGATTCCCCGAAATATAATCATGTTCGGCATCAAAATGATAGATAGTAAGAGCACAGTTATTAAGACACTGACCACATCTTTTTAAATGTGATGCAATATTTAAGGTTGCAAGCTGTGACCTCGTAATTAAAGTGCTTTGATGTTCTTGCTGACTTTCGCTTTTCGCAATTAAGGCACAGCCATAAGCTCCCATGATGCCAGAAATATCAGGACGAACTACTTCCTTTCCAGTAATTTTTTCAAAAGCACGAAGGACCGCATCATTTAAAAAAGTTCCTCCTTGAACGATGATTTTAGCTCCAAGCTCCGCGCTGTCACGAAGGCGGATAACCTTATAAAGGGAGTTCTTCACCACCGAATAAGCAAGACCAGCAGCAATATCACTCACCGCAGCTCCTTCTTTTTGGGCCTGTTTAACCTTTGAATTCATGAAAACCGTACATCTGGAGCCAAGATCAACTGGTTTTGTCGCTTGCAGTGAGAGGGCCACAAATTGTGGCATTGTTAAACTTAAAGAAGCAGCAAAATTTTCTAAAAAAGAGCCACAACCTGCAGAACAAGCTTCATTTAATAAGACGGAATAAATGACTCCGTCTTTCGCAGTAATGCATTTCATATCTTGACCACCAATATCAAGAATAAACTCCACTCCTGGTAAGAACTGTTCGGCTGCTTTTTGATGGGCCACCGTTTCTATTTCTCCTAAATCAACGCGTAAGGCCGCCTTAATTAAAGCCTCACCATAACCGGTCACGCAACTATTTTTAATGTTCACTCCTTCAGGCATCATTCGGTAAAGTTCTAGCAGCGTATCCTTTATTACTTTTAGTGGTTCGCCTTGATTTCCCGCGTAAAACTCATATAGAATCTCGTTTTGTGAACCAATGAGGACCATTTTAGTAGTCGTTGAACCACAATCAATCCCAAGATACGCATCACCTTGATATGCCTGTAAATCTTTTCTTGGTGTTTTCTTTTGGTGTCGGCTTAAAAAGTTCTGATATTCTTGCTTGCTTTCAAAAAGTGGCAGAAGATGTGATACTTCAAGCTCTTTTTTAAAATCACGACCAAGACCGGCAATAAGTGAATCGAAGGTATATATTTTCTGATTAGGTTTTAAAAGGGCTTCATAGGCCGCTCCAAGAGCAACATATAGCTCTGAGTCAGAAGGAAGAATCGCATGCGCATCGTCTAGTTTTAATGTCTCCTTAAAACATTTTCTTAATTCGCTAAGAAAAGTTAACGGTCCTCCCAAAAAGCATACTGTCCCTCTAATTGGCATCCCGCACGCTAGACCTGAGATGGTTTGATTAACCACCGCCTGAAAGATTGATTTTGCAATGTCGCCCTTATTAGCGCCTTCATTTAATAAAGGCTGAATGTCGCTTTTGGCAAAAACTCCGCAGCGCGCCGCGATAGGATAGACCATCGTCGCCGTTTTAGCAAGTTCGTTTAATCCTTGAGGATCAGTATTTAATAAAGATGCCATTTGATCAATAAAGGCGCCCGTACCACCAGCACAAGTGCCATTCATTCTTTGTTCAATCGTATCTTTAAAGAAGGTAATTTTCGCGTCTTCGCCACCTAATTCAATCACACAGTCAACTGCCTTTAGTTCTTGTTCAACTGCGTTAATAGCCGCAATTACTTCTTGAATAAACTCAATATCAAGTCGTCTTGCAGCTGTTAAACCGCCTGATCCGGTAATTCTTGCTGAAAAAGCAATCATCGGAAAAGCAGCCCGTGCCTCTTCAAGTAAAGCAATTAGGGTTTTACTAATATCTGAGTAATGTCGTTGATATTTTGAATAAATAATCCTTTGATCTTCGAGAACCACAATTTTGACCGTTGTTGATCCGATATCAAGTCCAATACTATGTGCCTTGTTTGACATTCCTTAATTATATCATAGGAAGTTTTTAGTAACGAAGCGATCTTGAACACTTTTCTTAATAAAGAACTACCATGCTAAGAAACTCGCTTTAAACAAAACGTTGGAATCAGATGAGAATGTATCAAAAATGTATCACGAAACTTTTTAAAAATAAAAATAGTCCGAATGATGCGGACTAAATTTTCTTGGTGGGGCGGATAATGGGATTCGAACCCACGAGTGACCGAGTCACAGTCGGCTATGTTAAGCCTCTTCATCATATCCGCCACGTAATTATATTTATAACTTAAATCAGCGAAAAAATCAAGGAATTTATACCTCTTCTAATTTTTGTAAAGCTCGCTTTAAAATGAGAAGTTCTTTTTGCTTAATGAGTTTTGCGAGTTTCGTATTTGGCATCTTTTCATATAAACGAATTGCTTTATGGATATTGACCCAGACGAGGGTATTAATTCTCTTTTCATATTCGTTCATTAAGTCATCGTTGGGGATTTTAGAGATCGTTTTACATAAATAATAGTAAGTGTGGTTTTCTTGTTTAATAGGGTTATAATAATCGTCAATTCTTCCAATAACTGCTGTTATTTCACTTGTAAAGCCAACTTCTTCAACTATTTCACGGAATAGGGCGTCAGTTAATGATTCTCCAAGTTCCTTCCCGCCACCTGGCAGTTCGTAATAATCTCGCGGTCCAAAAAGGTCATCTTTTTCTTTCACCACATGATTTAAGGCAATTTTACCCGTTCGGTGATTAACTAAAACCGCTCGCACTGTCTCTCGGGTTCTCGTAATTCCGTTAAAAGGGTACTCGCCATCGTACATAGTTCCTAAAAGGGGAATATCTTGTTCTTTAATAGTAATTGGATGTTTATCGCTGTTATTCTTTTCTAAGGCAATAATTGCAAGACGATACTCTTCATCAAGAATCTTTTGAAACTCTAAGATTTCTTTCAGTTTTTGCTGGGCATAATCATACATTTGGAGGCGTTTCTCCTCTTGAATGATGTTGACTTTATTAATGTCGCTATAGGTATAGTGGTTCTTTCTAAGTTTTCTTAACCGGAAAACACTATGAATAATGTTGACGGTGATTGATAAAACTCCAAAGATTAAGAAAACTAATGAAATAATGAAAAAACTATCAATTCCACCGTTTGTAATCAAGTGAATTATTGGAATCGCAATAAGAAGAGCCTTAATCGCAATCCTAATGATTGTAATTACATAAGTACTCACAATATGATGATTGCGGTATGTGGACCGTCTTAAATAAAAATACACAATTAAAAATATCAAACTACTATATAAGACTAGATTGCTTGAAATCAATGAGGCCTGAAGCCACTGCTGTCTTGTAAAACTCACCACTGAAAGCACTAAATAATAGACGAGTGATAAGGTATAAAAAACAATTTGGAGTAATAAATAAAGGAAACGTAATTTCTTTAAGGCTTTTTGATAAGGAGTGTCAACAGCGGTCTTATAAACCCAGGCAACAAGATGCGAGAAATGTTCCTTACGTTGCTTCATATTCCTCTAATAGTTTTGCCGATAAGTCTAAATAATGCTCGCTGATGGCACCAAAATCAAGACCTAATTCATTATTCGGATATAGCTGTTGCTTCTTTTTTGCCACTAAATACCACTGTAGTGTTTGAAGAATACGGTTATAGATTAAACGTTTTGATTCTTCAATGGTAGGAACACGTCCTAAATAATGCTTTAATAACTCTTTTGAATCATCAAAAGAAATATTACCAAATGAAGCTACATCATAGAAAGGATCATTGATACCAAAGAATTCCCAGTCTAAAAAGAAGAGCTGTCCCTGACTTAAAACGATATTACTACGTTGAATATCACCATGAGTTGGAACTTCCTTAAAATTAGCATATTTAAGTCCTGAAAGAATGATAATCCGGCGCTTTAATTCAAAATAACGTGGATCAATCATCCCCGGAAGATATGATTCATATTTTTTAACGCGATGAAAGTAATTGTAAGTAGGAATTTCTAGTTTTAAAGCGTGAAGTTCATGTAATTTCGCCGCAATTTCTGGATAATATGATGAGATATCACTCAAATTAGCAAGACTCACTCCTTCAAGATATTTACTAATTTTAATGCCGCTTTCGGGTTGATAGTAAACAACATCGCTTGTAATATTGGTCTCCTTAATTGCCGTTAATACTTTTAATTCAATCTTAAAATCAACGAATAAAGAGGCCATGAAACCAGGGATACGAATTACATATAAGTCACTCCCAACTTGAGCTTTATAAGTAAAATTCGACATTCCAAGTTTAAACCGCTCGAGGATGGTTATTTGACTATTTTGAACATTAAAAACCTTGGCTAGGGTTTCCTGAGCTGTTATTTCTTGCGGTGTCATGTAATAATTATAAAGGGAAATGATTTATTAACATCAACAATCCAACAAAACCGGTGGCAAGAACTCCTTCAAGAATACTAAGAATTGGAAAGGCCTTAATCTTAGTTAAAAAACCTAGTTTGCAGTTGATTTCTAAGAAACCTTCGAGCCACAAAAGACCCCAAATAATCCATAGGAAACCAAAGGTTAGATTAATAGTTTGTCCCGGATCACAGCCAACGCCACATTTCATACTCTCCGTATAACGATAAAAACTCATCGTCGCACAAACGGTGGCG